>CAYPKE010000148.1:0-5755 GCA_964411235.1 uncultured Syntrophales bacterium | reverse complement strand
TCCTGATGTGATGATCACACGTCGAGACGGGGATTCCCAAAACCCGGTCGGCGCTATTCAAGGGGATCCCCGATTTTGGAGTATAAAGGCGGTAAAGAACAACGCCGTGTATCCCTGTCCTATCGGGGCATTCTGGTGGGACCGTCCTTCACCGGAAGCCATTCTTGGGATCATGTGGCTTGCCAAAACACTTTACCCTGAAGCAATGGCGGATATCGATGTCAAGAAAGAGACGAAATGGTTTTTTAAACGTTTTTACCATTATTCTCTCACGGAAGAAGAATACGCGAGTTTTGGCGTGGAGATCGATTCTAAAAGGGCTGGGAGGGAAGTCGATCAGTAAGACTGATTTTCGAGTCAGGTTTCTCGCAGGTGACCAAAGGGGAAAAAGGTAACCGTACTGAGATCAAGGAAAGGAGAAAACGAATGATTGCATACGAAGAGGCTTTGAAGATTGTTTTGAAAAACGTCAGCACATTGGAGACGGAGGAAACCTCTCTGTTAAAATGTACCGGACAGGTTCTGGCGGAAGACGTCTATTCCGACTATCGCCTTCCGCAAGCGGATATTTCCGGACCGGATGGATATGCCGTAAGATCAGCGGACATTCGAGGTGCCGGGACGAACAAACCGGTGATGTTACGGATCATCGGCACCGTGAGGGCCGGGCAGCTTCCGGCGCATATGGTAGAACCCGGCACGGCCATGCGGATTATGACAGGGGCGGTTGTCCCACGAGGCGCTGATTGTATTGTGCGCTTTGAAGATACGGATGAACCGGAAAACAAGAGCGGGCCGAACACCGAGAACCCTGAAGTTGTAAAGATTTTTGTTTCCGTGCCCCCAAGAAACGGCATAAGGCCTACGGGGAGCAATATTGAAAAAGGCGTATGCCTTTTACGCAAAGGTGCAGTATTGGGACCAGCTCAGATTTCAACCCTGGCCGCTGTCGGCAAGCGTTATGTGCGGGTGATTCGTCGGCCGGTCGTTGCGGTCATCGCAACGGGCGATGAACTGATTGATCTTGGAAAGCCGTTGGTTCCCGGAAAAACGTTTAACTGCAACACGGCAGCGATCGTCTCATTTATTACGCAATATGGAGGAATACCCAAGATTCTGGGGATTGCCCGGGATAAAAAAGAGGCTTTGCTCGCAAAAATTATGAAAGGCATGAAGGCGGATTTGATCATTACCAGCGGTGGTGTGGCCAAAGGGGATTATGATCTGGCTCGACTTGTCATGGACGGCATCGGCAAGGTCTTCTTTTCTAAGATTAAGATGGGGCCGGGGGCGTCAGTTGCATTTGGCATCATCAATAAAAATGTCAAAAGCAGAAAAGGCGGCGTGCCCATATTCTGTCTGGCCGGTCCCCCACTGGGATGCCTGATTAATTTGGAAACCTTGGTGCGTCCTGCTCTCCTGTGCATGCGGGGCCAACAGCAAATCGATCACCCGGTAATCAGGGCTGTGGCGTCGGATTATTCAGAAAACATGATGCCGTTCACTTTTCTGAAATGGGCCAATCTGGAAGACAAAAATGGACAATGCCAGGTCAGACTGAATATGGCGGAAGAAATAGGTGTTTTAAGGGCTATGGCGGCGGCGAATTCTCTCGCCATGGTTCCCGCTGGGGAAAAAATCAGGCAAGGCGCCGCCGTTACGGTGTTGCCCCTGGGTTGGCGGTGTTCCTGATTATTGTCTGCATATTTATGTCAGAGAATTTTAGGCGAAAGAACAGGATGCAGGCACTGACGCCGGTCTTCTCAATCGCAAGTGAAGAAAAGCGGGATCAAATATTGACTGAGCCATAACACAGAACGATGAAAATAAAGGAGGATATTCTTGTTTGACATACAAGGGATTGATTGGAACGAGGTGTGGCGGAAATGGAGAACGGAACACGCCTTCTTGGGCCGAAGTTCGGCATTTTGGGATGCACGGGCCCAGACCTTTGCCGAGCATATGCTTAGTAAAAGAGGCCATGTATATGCGGAGAAGCTTCTGAAGATTATAGAACCCGAGCAGGATTGGACCATTGTTGATATGGGTTGCGGGGCGGGTACCCTTGCTGTTCCTTTTTCCGAGCACGTCAAAGCCGTTACGGCCGTTGATTTTTCAGGCGCGATGCTGAAGATCCTCAAGGAAAGATGCAGCGAAAAAGGTATTGCGAATGTAAGGGCTATCCAGGCGAGTTGGGATGATGACTGGGACAAGGCGGGCATCGGTCTGCATGATATTGCTGTTGCTTCTCGTTCGCTGGCGGTGGCAGATCTGCAGCATGCCATGATCAAGTTGAATCGTGTAGCGAAAAGGCGAGTCTATATCGTAACTTTCGTAAGAAGGAATGAAGAAGAAAAGGGAATCTTCGAGGCGGTTGGCCGGGAGCCAAATACAGGGCCTGACTACATATGCAATTATAATCTTCTCTATCAAATGGGAATTCATGCCAATGTTTCCTTTATTACAGAGAAGGGCCCCAAAACCTTTGAAAACCATGATGAAGCTCTGGAATTCTTGAAACGTAAGGTAGATGGGATAACCGCGGAAGAAGAGAAAAAACTCAGGATCTATTTGGAGAAACATCTTGTTAATGACATGGGACGATGGAGGATGAACTTTCTTGAACCCATGAAATGGGCGGTGATCTGGTGGGAGAAGGAACACCAAACGAATATGTGACCAGGTCCAAGGTTCTGCCGGATACCGGAATCCGGGTGCTTATTTTAATGTGACCGGGAGAAGACTCGTGCTCGAAGTGAGATTTTCCTTCAGACAGGGCAATTGAAAAGCTTATTCATTCTTCTCCGAAGACACCGGGATGGCCTGTACGGTCAGGGGGAACTTTTTATCGAGGTTTTCAGCCTCGATGATCCTCACGGTTAAAAAATGATTTATCGCAGGTATGTTTATGCTTTCTAAGCAAAGCTGTGTCATGGCTGCCCTGATTTCCGCCCTCCTGTTCAGCCTGAGCGCCCCGTTGGGGAAGCTGCTCCTTGCGGATATCGCGCCCTTGCCTCTGGCCGGTCTTCTTTACCTGGGGTGTGGTCTGGGGCTGGCTGCCGTGGCGTTTTTCAGACGCTTCGTCCTCCGTCAAGATTCGTCACATGCGGAAGCAAAGCTGCGGGGCATGGATTATCTCTACCTGGGAGGCGCCGTCCTGGCCGGGGGGGTGGCGGCGCCTATTCTTCTGCTTCAGGGTTTGCTGACCATACCGGCAGGAAATGCATCCCTTCTTTTGAACAGTGAGGCGGTTTTGACCGTTTTCATTGCCGCCCTGATTTTCAGAGAACCGGTAACAAAATGGGTCTGGGGCGCTTTTTTATGCATGTTCATTGCTGCGTTTATTTTAACGATCCGGGTGGGTACCGTATCGCTGCAGGTGGAACCGGGAACGGTCCTGATTGTCATGGCCTGCCTCATGTGGGCCCTGGACAACAACCTGACGCGAAAAATCGCCCATCGGGACCCGGTTTCAATTGCCAGGACGAAGGGCCTGGTGGCGGGAATAACCTCCCTTGCGGCAAGTTTTCTGACAGGTAATCCCTTCCCGATTCCGGAGATGGTTGTGCCAGCATTGCTTCTGGGCGCCTTGAGCTACGGCGCAAGCCTTGTCCTGTTTATCCACACTTTACGGCATCTGGGTGCCGCCCGGACGGTCATCTGCTTCAGCGCCGCCCCGATTCTGGGGGCCTTGGCCTCCGGCCGAGCCGGTGACTCCAAAACTCCTCCTGGCGGCGGCCGTGACGGTCGGTTCCATCGTTTTTCTGTTGCGGGAAAATCATGACCACGAACATGTTCATGAAGTTGTCTTTCATGAACACCGGCACGTTCATGACGAACATCATCGGCACGAGCACAGTGGCGACTGGCAGGAACCCCACAGCCATGGCCACCTTCATGAGACCCTGGTTCACAGCCACGCCCACACGCCGGATCTGCATCATTTTCATCGGCCCGGCTGAATTACCTGACGAGAGGAGAAATATGACAGAGAAAAAACCGGGAATCTGGTTCCCGGCAAAGAAGTACGGATGGGGATGGGGCTTGCCCTGCGCCTGGCAGGGTTGGGTGGTGATGCTTATCTATCTAGGGCTTGTCTTTGCCGCTATTAAAGTTATCAATCCGGCTGTGAACCGGAGGATGCTGTGTGTTTCCGTTATTATCGGGTTGTCAATTCTGTTCTGCCTCGTTTGTTGGTGGAAGGGCGAAAAACCGGCCTGGAGATGGGGAGACAAAAAGTAATGTGCCTGAAATAAACTGAGGATCTAAGTTATCAATATAATGGAGGATTGAAATGCAAAAGAAAAGTTTTCTGGTTACACTGGTCTTCATTTCAACGGTGTTCTTTGGAATGGCTTTCATTGGTAGTCTGGTTTATGCGGGTGATTATCACATCATAACCGATATGTGCGACAGGCAGGTTAAGGTACCGGTTAGCCCGCAGCGGATCGCCTGCATGCATTGTGTTTCCCCTGAGAAGATCATGACTCTCGGGAAAGGAAATTTGATCAGCTTGATGGCGGAACAATCGCCGTGGGCCTACAAACTTTTCCCGGAAATAAGAAACGCCCAACCCAATAAGGATGTTACACCGGATCAGATGCTGCAGATGAGAATCGATGTTGTCCTCTATACTCCCGGGATGACGAAAGAGGAGCCATACAGCAAGGCAGGATTGAAAACCGTCTGCGCTTTTTCCGCCGACACAAGGCCCATGAACCTTGCGGAATACCGGGAGAACTTCAAACGGCAGGTCAGTCTGTTCGGTAATCTCCTCGGACCTGATGCGAAAGCACGGGCGGATAAATACAACCGGTATTTCGACCGTAAGGTTGATCAAATTCTTGCCGTTACATCGAAAATAGACAACAAAAACCGGTCTGCCGTTTATTACGGAGGTCTAAAAGGCAGCCTGCTGGGCAGTCAGGGAAAGGGAAGCGTCATGCACTGGAATGTCGAGGTTGCCGGCGGTAATTTCTTGCCCCAGGCAATCAATGATAACCATGCTGAAGCCACGATACAGGAGGTTCAGGCATGGAATCCGGATATCATTCTTTTAAGCGGCTATGCCGGTTCCCCTGACATGGCCATGAAGAATCCGGAATTGACCTCCCTGAAAGCGGTCAAGAATGGAAAGGTTTATTGTCTGCCCCGGGGCGTTTATGCGTGGGATCACGCAAGCAATGAAGGGGTACTGCTCATGATCTACATGGCCAAGCTGTTCCATCCGGAGCTGTTCAAGGACTGGGACATGATCAAGGAAATGAAGACATTCTATTCCGAAATCTACGGCAAAACCATCACGGATAAACAGGCGCAGAGAATTCTCAAGAATCTTCCGCCGGCTTAATCGGGAGTGAGGTCGTGCGTGTCGGAACTCCTGCCTGGATGCTGCATCACAACGGGTATATTTGTCACTTCGTCCGCACAGAGCTTTAAGTTATTGCAATATGAAGATTTCTCGCATTCGCTTGAAATGATTATTTATGTAATGATAACTCAATCTGCTGGGGGGATAGATTGCAAATCTGTTCCCCCATTTACTTCAGGTCTTTGTCCCTTCCGCAAGAATAATCAGATAATCATGGTAAACAAAACGCTTGTCCCGCTTTCTTCCCGTTGTTTCCCTGAGGATTTCTGCCTTCTCCAATTGTGACACTACGTTATTCAAGTATTATTGAATAACGCTCCATCAGGAACCTCGTAAGCTTCCCTGTCAAGTAGACAGTTTAAGAATAGAGTTTCTGTTATAACG
>CAYPKE010000147.1:0-5899 GCA_964411235.1 uncultured Syntrophales bacterium | reverse complement strand
AACGTGGCAACCGCTTTCCCCGTTGATCATCTCTCATGCTATCAGCTCACGGTGGAACCGGATACTCCGTTGGAAAAAGACATGTCAACGAGCAAGTCAGTTTTGCCCGGAGAGCGTAAACAACTGATTTATTTCCGCCGCACCTCGGAGTTTCTTTCTGAGTCCGGCTATTTCCATTATGAGATTTCTAACTTTGCAAAAGGTCACGGAGCCATGTCGAAACATAACCGGAAATACTGGGACCATACCCCCTACCTGGGTCTGGGACCGAGCGCCCATTCCTTCGACGGCAGAAAACGTTGGTGGAATATGCGCTCCCTCTCGGCTTACCACAGAGCGTTCGAAAATGGGCGCTTGCCCGTGGAAGGCCAGGAAATCCTGACAATGGCTCAGCGCCGACTGGAAACCCTCATGCTGGGTTTTCGGACGGCCCAGGGCGTCGACAGCCACGGGTTTAAACAGGCCTTTCAAAGGGACCTTCTGAGAGAAAAGGCTGATACGCTGACCCATCTTCAAGGGAAAGGACTGATAATCATCAAAGACGGTTTTATCAGACCGACCCTGTCCGGTATGGCCGTTGCCGATCAGCTTGGCTTGCTTTAATCCTTTTCTTCAAAAAGACAACACTCCATAACACGGCCCGTTGCGTCAAAGTCAACCCCCTCCATCTGGAGAAGACCTTGTTTCATGCTTTTTCCGCCGCCATAGTTACCGATCTGCCGATCCGACCTGATCACCCGGTGACAAGGAATGACGAGGGGAAACGGATTCCGGGCCATCACAGTGCCTACGGCGCGGGCCGCTCCCGGATACCCCGACTTTCCCGCCAGGGAACCATAGGTTTCCACCTTGCCCCTGGGAATTTGAAAAGTTGCAAGCATAACTTTCGAACGAAAACCTTTTATCGTTTCTTTCCCGTCAGGCGTGTCCCATCCATTGAGATCATCGAGCCGGAAGCTGATCCTTTTCCCGGCCAGATATGCGTCGATCTTGCTGGCCAGTTCAGGGACATCCGCTCCCCTGAATGCCTTTGCTTGGGGCCATGTCTCGGTAATCATGCCCCTCATTGTCTTTCCAAACCGTGGCAAGACAATGTCCTTGATTTGCATCGCTCCATGATCGGAACTCCACACAAGACCGATCTCGCCATATGCGGACCGGATGATCCGGTAGCCCAAGGCCTTTTTCGGTTGCATTTATTTTACCTCCCTGTGAACGAGCCTGTTCGGCCTCGTGAATATACAACTCCCACGATTAAAAATCGCATCAAGAGATCCCCTGAGAACAAGGTGCCTATCGTGAAAAAGATGATTCTCACATTATCCATCCGATTGCAGATGCTCAAGAATCAATTCGGCACGCTTCCTGCCAATCCCCTCGATGCGGCTCAGCGTTTCGATCATTGCATCCTTTACATTTTCCAGGCTTCCCAAGGCCTTGAGCAACGCCTTCTTTCTCTTCCTGCCGATCCCGCGGATATCATCAAGTTTCGAACGAAAGTCTTCTTTGTTCTTTCTTTGACGCGAAAAACCAACAGCGAAACGATGTGCCTCATCCCGCAGATGCTGCATGATGCCGAGAACAAACGGTTTTCCTGACAGGTAAACCGGATCTTTTCTTCCGGGCAAATAAAACCGGTCCTCTTCCTTGCGTAACCCCTTCGTGCCTAGTTCATTTTTTTTCTTGGCAATACCGATCACTTCCTGATCCCTTATCCCCAGATCTTTCAACACTGACAAAGCCACACCCAGCTGCCCTTTTCCCCCGTCGACGACCAAGAGTTCGGGGCGCGGCCCGGCTTTAACATATCTGCGGGTCAGCACCTCATGCATCATGGCATAATCATCAATTCCCTCGGCGGATCGAAGCCTGAACCGGCGATAATCGCGCTTGCAGGGTTTCCCGTTACAAAAGGTGACCATCGCGGCAACGGGATGGCTGCCGCCGATATGGGAAATATCAAAACATTCGATCCGCTGTGGTAACTTCGACAGGTTGAACACCTCTTTGAGAATCCCGAGCTGCTGGAGCGGATCATCCATTCCCCCCGTATCGGTTCGGGCAATGAGTCCTGCGTTTTCTCTGGCCATGTTCATCAAGTTGCGACGAATTCCCCGCCGTGGAACGCACAACTTGACCGTGTGACCCTTTTTTTCGCTAAGCCACTGCTCGATGATATCTTGATCCTCCAAACGGCCGGGAATCAGAATCCATTCCGGAACCTCGGACTTGCAATCGTAATATTGCCTGATCAATGCAGAGCATACCTCTTCAGACGGCATAGGGACCGTATTCATGGATAAAGCCCGCTTCCCGAGAACCTTGCCCCCACGTACAAGAAGAATGCAGACATGGGTACGGCCATCTCCTTCATGAATCCCCCAGACATCCTGATCCTTGGCGACAGAGGAGGCGATCGCCTGTCGCTCGATGGTCTTCTGCACCGCGGCAATCCGATCTCTCAAAACAGATGCTTCTTCAAAATCGAGCGCTTCAGCCGCCCTTTGCATTTTTCGATTGAGATCACGCAAGAGCATCTTCTCCCTGCCTTCCAGGAAATTCACGCTTTCCTGAACCAGCCTTGTGTAGGATTTTTCGTCCACCAATCCGACACAGGGACCACAGCAGCGCCTGATCTGGTACTCCACACAGGGCCGTGTTCGGTTCCTCAGCTCATTGTCCCTGCACGTGCGCAGCGGAAAGACGGACTGGAGAAACCGCATGGTTTCCTTGGCGGCGGCGCTTGAAGGATAAGGTCCGAAATAAAATGCACCGTCTTTTACAGGCTTCCTGACAAGCTGGAACATGGGGAAAGCGGCGTCACGGTCGATACGAAGATGATAATAGGCCTTGTCGTCACGCAATTCGACATTGTAACGGGGACGATGCTTCTTGATCAGCTCATTTTCAAGGAGAAGGGCTTCCTTTTCCGTTTTTGTGATGATGAAATCAATATCGTTAATCCTTCCAACAAGGAAGGGAATCATGAACCGCCCATCCGTCCGGCTGAAATAAGCATGAACACGGCTTTTCAAGTCCTTGGACTTGCCGACATACAGGATGTCTCCCTTGGTATCCTTCATGAGATAAACACCCGGAGTTTTCGGGGCATTCCGTATCTTTATTCTGAGGCCTTCGTCCATATCGTACTTTCCTGTCCTCTTATCCGCATCTGTTGGCGTATTGTGACATCGGCAGAACTTTCTGTCAATCGGATCGCCCTGCTGCATGTGCACACTCCTCTCTTACTGACAATGCATAAATTTTTTGCCTTTTTACCATCCTTATGCGATGGCTATAAAAAATTCTATAAAAGAGCTGGAGGTCAAGACGATGAATGTGCTGGAGGTCATCAAGGACAGACGAAGTATCCGTGACTATGAAAGCCGAAATCTTCCGGAAGGAGCTTTGCAGGCCATTCTTGAAGCGGTAAGGTATTCTCAATCCTGGGCAAACAGTCAGTGCTGGGAAATCATCGTGCTCAGTGATCCTTTTATCAAGAAAGCTGTTCAGGAAGCCCTGTCTCCGGGAAACCCCTCCTTCACCGCTATCGAAAAAGCCCCCATCGTGCTGGCTGTTTGCGCGAAGCTCGAAATATCCGGCTATTACCAGGGCGTGGCTCCTACGAAATTCGGTGATTGGTTTATGTTCGATCTCGGAATTGTCACCCAGAATATCTGCCTGACAGCCCACAGTCTCGGGCTGGGATCGGTAGTCGTTGGCCTGTTCGATCATCCGAAGGCGGCAAGGGTGTTATCGATTCCAGCCGGTCACGAACTGGTTTCCCTGATTCCTCTGGGTTATCCGATTCCCGGCGCGCCAATCAGAAATGCACCACGTCGTGAAGTGATTGAATTCACGCACTATAACGGATTTTAATCAACCCGGTTCTGAAGGTGCCCGATTTGCCCGGTTTGAATCGTATTTATTCCGGATTAACTTCTTCCATTTTGCGGGCAATCTCTTCCTCTGCCCAACACCGGAAACGGAAGTCGGAGAAAAAACCGCAATGCCCGCCGTATCGCTCGATCTGAACGCTCAGATGCGGGAAGCCTTCCAGCGATTCAAAATCTTCCTTCTCGATCAGGGGATCATCGGCGGCGGCGATAACGTAGGAAGGTACTGTTAGTGATTCACACCACTCTCTATTTAACGTGTAACGGCCGAAATAGTCTTGAAGTCCCTTGAATCGGGTATATTCCGTGACCATGAGTTCCGTCATGGCCAAGCAGGATTTTAATCGAAGAATCCGCGAGAAGTCATAATCTTCGCGATACAGGGCCTGTTTTAGGCGCAGGGAATCTTTCCATTTGTAAAGGAAGTACTTACGATAGAAGAAATATTGTCTGTCGAGTTTTGCCGTTGATTTTTGCGGATCCAGGACGGGGCTGACGGCAAAGACCTGCCGGAGAAAGGTCGGCTGCATTTTGCCCTGTTTTGCGGCGATCCGCAGGGCAAAGTTTCCCCCCAGGGAATATCCGACAAGAAAGCAAGGGCCTGCGACAGCCATCGCCGCAACATTCCTTACCGCATTAAAAGTCTCATCCAGAAGAGCCCCATGAAAAAGCCCTTTGTTCAGATGATGACTACCCCCATGATCACGCAGATTCAGACGAAAGACATCATAACCTCTTGTCAGAAAAGCATGGGCCGCAGAAATGATGTAAGCTGAGGATGTGCTGCCTTCCCAGCCATGCAGGAAAACGACAAGACCTTTTGAGGAGGCGAGCGGTGTCTTTGAGTGGTATCCCAGAAGCCGAACACCTTCCCCCGCGTCAACAATGACCTCCCGCGATTGGTTGAGTATCGAATACTTGCCGAGGTTGCGAATTCGAAGCGAAGAAAAGATGGTCTGCAGATGAGGATTGCGAATCACGGGTCCCGGATTGAATGAAGTATGCATGCCTTCACCTTATCGAGGACCCTGTGATTTTGTTCTTCGGTTGTAGTTTCTGAAGCCTCGCAATTAACGGCAACGAAAGAAACCCATGCCTACACAATAAAGGAGAAAAGCCCTTTTCTGTAACTCCCTGCTTTCCGGATCGAAAAAAGGTTAGACCTGCGCTTTGCGAACCATTTCCAATGCAAAATCAGCGGCATCCTGAAGGTCGGCCGGCGTGGGATGCTCAGCGGCGCTGTCGGCCTCACCGACCCATGCCTCATGCTCGAGCTTCTTCGTCAGAGCTTCGATCACCTCCTGCTTAACCTTGCCGCGACAGGTAAAGGTCCCGACAACTTTGGCATTTTTGCTGATGCTCAGTGCATCTTCAAGTGCCTGCTTCTGAAATTGTCCTCCTTTTAAGGCGCCATGAGTCGTAAAGAACGCGACCTTCTGACCTGTGGCTAGTTTTTTCAGAAAGTTTTGCGCCTTGACCGGAACACTATGTGCCTGAATCGGAAAGCCGCAGAAGATCAGTGCGTAGCCCTGCACATCGACCGTATCGGACATCGCCTGGATTTCCCTTTCACATTGAAGGGCATCGTAAATCGCCCGCGCAACCTTTTCGGTATTTCCCGTCTGAGAATAGTAAGCGACTAAAACCTGTTTCATCCTGATCTCCTTTGTGAAATTGATGCTTCACAGTTAGCCTAATTTTGGATGAATTTCAAGGTTGAAATATTTGCGCAGCCAGCTTTTCATTTCATCTTTCCAAGAATGCCCTTCATCACGATTCGTCGTTTCAATGTTTTATTCTGCTTCCGGAATTTTTTTATTTTAAAGTAGTCAGGGGCGAAAAAAAACGATAGTCTTTTCAAATAATCACTGAGAGTGGACCACGGATCACGGGGCAGAAACCATGGATCGCCGGGAATTCATCAAAAACGCTGTAATTGCCGGAGCTGTTTTATTACTCCGGCAATTAAACATCTGAATTATGGTTATGCGGCATAGGCGACT
>CAYPKE010000146.1:0-5913 GCA_964411235.1 uncultured Syntrophales bacterium | reverse complement strand
GAAGCTATTGGAAGGCCTCGCTATCGAGACTTCCAAATTGTCAAGTCTGGCCGACAGGCATCGTGTTGAAGGCAAAACCGTCATGCTCATAGCCATTGACGGGATTGCCGCGGGGCTGATCGGTGTTTCCGATCCGATCAAAAAAACAACGGCGGAGGCCATAAATGCGTTGCACAAAGACGGCGTTCGCATCGTGATGATTACAGGCGATAACCGGGAAACAGCGAAAGCTGTTGCCGGCAAACTCGGTATCGACCAGGTTCATGCGGAGGTTCTGCCTGAACAAAAGGCAGAACTTGTCAGACGGCTCCAGGCGGAAGGTCATGTTGTGGCGATGGCGGGCGATGGCATCAATGATGCTCCTGCGCTGGCACAAGCACACGTTGGTATTGCCATGGGAACAGGAACCGACGTGGCGATCGAAAGCGCCGGGGTCACACTGGTCAAGGGTGATCTGCAGGGAATTGCCAGGGCACGCCGGTTAAGTCGAAACACCATGCGTAATATCAGACAGAATCTGTTCTTCGCCTTCGTTTATAATGCGGCAAGTGTCCCGATCGCAGCGGGCATATTTTATCCGTTCTTCGGGATCCTTTTGTCACCGATGATCGCCGCGGCAGCCATGAGCTTCAGTTCGGTCTCCGTTATCAGCAATGCTTTGCGACTGCGAAGAATGGATCTGTAACGTTAGGATTGGTGGTCTATTTCCCGGCAGATTTCCGACGGAGCGATATGGGTTACCTTGAAGGCCCGGAGAAAGAGGTTCGAAGACTATTTTTCAGAAAAAGCGCTCGTCCCGAAAACGCTCGGAAAGTCCAATGGTTGAAAACGTCAACGAAACATCCTTAAAGGAGGTGTGTCATGTCTGATTTGAATGTACGGAAAGAAGTTCTCAAAAAAGGCCAATCGTTAACAAGGATGAGATTGGGCTACGGGACCTTGTGCTTAGGCATCGCTTTGTTTTTTGTTGCGTCCCTTGTCCCCGATATTGTCAATGCCCATCCACCCAAAAGCGTCTCGCTGAAATACGACGCTGACAGGAAAGCGCTCAGTGTAACCATCGTGCACTCCTCTTTCATGCCAAATTGGCACTACATCAAGACGGTCGCCATCGCCATTGAAAAGAACGGGAAGCCCGTCGCAAGTTATTCCTACAAGAACCAGACCGGCAACGAATTCACCTATACCTATGAGATCGCCGCCTCACCGGGCGACACTTTGTCGGTCACGGCTTTCTGCAGTATGTACGGCTCGCGGAAGGCCGTCATAAAAATCCCCGGCTAAAGAGAAATTAAAATGAGGATCCCCCGTTTATGGCGAAAGAACCGATAGACACAACGTATGATTGAGAGTAGATTGTTTTCCCGGTTTTAAGTGTGCGGATAATTTTTTCATTTCTCATTAATCTCCAGAGAAAGGAGGTTGCGTTCATGAAAAAGGCAAAGGCATCGAGCGCGGTCATTTTTGTTTTGGCATTTTTCTTCTCCCTTGCATTGATCCCGACTTTGGCTCAGGCACAGGGAGACGGGGTCATCACGGCAAAACTCAAGGCTAATCCGGAAACATACCGAGGTTCGTGCCCTGCAGTCATCAATTTTACCGGCACGATTACTGCCAAAGGACTGAAACCAGGAACATTGATCGCGTATCGGTTTATCCGCAGTGATGGCGCATTGGCGCCCATTCAAAAAATCGCCTTTGCCACCGGTGAAGGGACGGTGAATGTCGAAACAACCTGGACCCTGGGAGGCCCGTCCCTCATGGTTTACGAAGGTTGGATGGCGATCAGGATCACGGAACCGGCGTTGAACCTTGAATCAAACAAAGCCTCTTTCAAAATGTACTGTAAACAATCGAAACCCATTACAACCAGGCCTGACCATGACCCGACGAAAGTCAAACGTTTTGATCCGCAGCCCGAACCGCCGGGTGCTGAAATAATACAGCAAAATATCATGAAATAAGCCGGCCCTGGGTTTTCAGCCATTTTCGTCGATAAACGCCGGTCCACTCCTCTTCAGTCAGGGGTGGACCGGTCGGTGGATAAAGCCGCAAAACTCGTCACCCGTATAAACCCAAACAGAGTTCCTTCGGCTGCGACTCAGGTTCTTCGGCTGCCGCTCGGATGACATAACGACACAGCCGGGGGATACAAGATATGAGGCATTGCACTTTTTTAATGTAAGCCATACAACACCTGACAAGCAGCCGTCTCTGACATAAAAAAACGGGGCGGGCGAAAACGCCTCGATAAGGGAATAAGTGTTATTTTGTCGAAATTCGTCCAATGAAAATTCATTGACAGGAGAAATCATTCTCTCTATAAAAAGTGGCTCTATTTCGGAGAGCAAAGCATTTAATGCAAAACATTTAATCAGGAGGTACGTATGCCTTTAAAACCAACGGAACACGAAGATGAATATTTCTCAAGAATTGAAAAAGAGTTGCTCAAGCAGGCTGCGGAAAGGAAAAAAACCACCCAATCAAAAGAAGAAAGGGAGCAACTGAAAGCGCTGCACTACATGAAATGCCCGAAATGCGGGATGGATCTGGTAGAGCTCGATTTCAAGGGCATGTTGATCGATGAATGCCCCACTTGCAAGGGAATGTGGCTCGATGCCGGCGAATTCGATTCACTGGTCAAGATTGAGAAGTCCTCTCTTGAAAGACTTTTTAGCGTCTTCAAGAAATAGGACAAAGCTGTAAACATTGCGTCCCTTAAAAGATTTATGGACAGCAATAAACAGATAAAAGGGAATAACTTTAATCATCTTAAATCTGAGAGATTCTTCCCCCAGAGGCCCTTTCCCGGGCCTCTTTTTTATGCCGCTTAATTCGGGAATTCAGGCCGGGAACAGGGAAGCATTTTAAGCCCTTGCCCGGAAAGGCAAAAAAGTGTATCCAATGCTTGGCATTCCCGGCCGTACCCAATCGAAGAAATATTATGTTGCCCGGAAGGCCCTAATTCCCCCGCAAAGGATCCCTAGCATCATGAGTCGATACCTCGTCACCGGCGCGGCCGGATTTATCGGCTTTCACGTGAGCCGTACCCTGCTGGCACAGGGAAAGGCCGTGGTCGGCCTGGACAACCTGAACAACTACTACGACGTGTCCCTCAAAAAGGCGCGCCTGGCGATCCTTCAGGAGGAGGCCAATTTCCGCTTTGTCAGGGCGGACCTGGCCGACCGTCCCGCCATGGAGTCCCTTTTCGCCGAGCTCCGTCCCGAGATGGTCATCCATCTGGCCGCCCAGGCCGGGGTCCGGTATTCGCTGACTAACCCACATGCCTACGTGGACAGCAATCTCGTCGGTTTCATGAACATCCTGGAGGGATGCCGTCATCACCAAACCAGGCACCTGGTTTTTGCGTCTTCCAGTTCGGTCTACGGGGCCAACACGAAGATGCCCTTTTCCGTCCATGACAATGTGGACCATCCCCTGAGTCTCTATGCGGCCACCAAAAAGGCGAACGAACTGATGGCCCACACCTACGCGTCCTTGTATCGGCTGCCCTGCACGGGTCTTCGTTTCTTCACGGTTTACGGGCCGTGGGGAAGGCCGGACATGGCCCTGTTCCTTTTCACCCGGGCTATTCTCGAGGACAGGCCCATCGACGTCTACAACGAGGGGCAAATGAAGCGCGACTTCACCTATATCGACGACATTGTCGAAGGTATCGTGCGTGTTGCAGAGAAGATTCCCGCGCCGAAGCCCGGCTGGAGCGGTGACCGTCCCGATCCCTCCTCCAGCTTTGCCCCCTACAGGCTCTACAACATCGGCAACAACAACCCGGTCGTGTTGATGGATTTCATCCGCCTCATCGAGGAGCGGCTGGGCAAAACGGCCAGGAAGAACATGCTGCCCCTGCAGCCAGGCGATGTTCCCGCGTCTTTTGCCGACGTCGATGACCTCATGGCCGATGTCGGATTCAAGCCGGCCATGCCGATCGAACTGGGCATCGATCGTTTTATCTCATGGTACCTTGAATACTACTCCTGAAACAGCACGACCGAATGCCTCTAAATTTCTGCACGGCAGACGGCATTTATGGTATGATCCCGCCGGTCTCGGGGCGGCCGGGCAGTTTGCCGTGAACAAGCCCCTCACCTCCTCATGACGAAAGGACAGCACCGGATATGAGCAAGAATATCGGCGTTATCGGCCTGGGCTATGTCGGCCTTCCCCTGCTGCGGGAATTCCTCGCGAAAGAGTTTCGCGCGGTCGGCTTCGATATCGATCAGGAAAAGGTGGACCTCCTGAACCAGGGAAAGAGTTATATCCATCATATTCCATCGGATCTGATCCGCGGCTGGATCGATGCCAAGCGGTTTTTGCCCACGACGGACTTTTCCCGCCTGCCGGAAGTGGATGACGTGTTGATCTGTGTGCCGACCCCCCTGGACGACCATCTTCAGCCGGATCTGCGCTATGTGGTCGATACCTGCGAAGTGATTGCCCGCTATTTACGGAAAGGGCAGCTCATCGTTCTGGAGAGCACGACCTACCCGGGAACGACGCGGGATGTCATGCTGCCGATCCTGGAGAAATCGGGACTGAAGGCGGGGCGCGATTTCGCCCTGGCCTATTCTCCCGAGCGGGAAGACCCGGGAAACCCCTCGTTCACCACAGCGACGATACCGAAGGTCGTCGGCGGGCTCACGGACGCATGCCTGGATCGGGGTGCCGCCCTGTACCGGGAAATCGTTGAAGTGGTACCCGTCTCCACGCTGGAAGTCGCCGAATCATCGAAGATTCTCGAGAACACGTACCGGGCAGTGAACATCGCCCTGGTCAATGAACTGAAGATGCTTTTCGACCGTATGGGCATCGATGTCTGGGAGGTGATCCGGGCGGCCTCGACAAAACCCTTCGGCTTCCAGGCGTTCTATCCGGGCCCGGGGCTGGGGGGGCATTGCATCCCCATCGACCCCTTCTACCTCACCTGGAAAGCCAAGGAATACGATTTCCACACCCGCTTCATCGAACTGGCCGGGGAGGTCAACAACTGCCAGCCTTACTACGTCGTGGACCGGCTCCTCCGGGCGCTGAACCATAACCGCCTTTCCATCGTGGGCGCCGATATCCTGGTGGTGGGCGTCTCCTACAAGCCCAATATCGACGACATGCGGGAATCCCCGGCCCTGAAGATCATGGAGCTGCTGCTGAAGGAGCAGGCGAAGATCGCCTATTACGACCCCTATGTGCCTGCCATCGGGTCATCCCGGAAATACGACTACGGCCTGGCTTCGGTCGATCCGGCCGGTATGCCTGATGAGTTCTACGATGCGGCGGTGATCGTCACCGATCACGAGATCGTCGATTACAGCCGGATCATGGCCAAGGCAAAGGTGGTCCTGGATACGCGCAACATCATCAAACGGCGCGGGCTCCAGTCGCCGAAGCTTTGGACGGCATGAACATGCTGACCGCGGATATGCGAAGCTGTATCGCAAGGTTATCCTGAGGACGGGGCCTAGGGATCTTGTTCATTCAACATGTCGATATAATAAGATTCTTTACTTTGTTCAACGTGGACAAACGTAAATGAGGCATTTTGAAACAGCCTCCTGGTCCGGTATCCAGCACATTAAAAGGCACCCCGTTCTTTATGAAAAAGAGGTTTAGATGATGAACGACGACCAATTCGAAAAACGCATTCTCTGCATCGGCGCGGGCTACGTCGGCGGACCGACGATGGCCGTCATCGCCAGGAATTGCCCCCGGTACAAGGTCACGGTGGTCGATGTCAAAAAGGAACGCATTGCCCAGTGGAATTCGGACCGGCTCCCCATTTACGAACCCGGACTGCCCGAAGTCGTGAAAGCATGCCGCGGCAGGAACCTCTTCTTCAGCGCTGATATTCCCCAGGCCATTCGCGATCATGAGATCATCTTCGTCAGCGTCAACACGCCG
>CAYPKE010000145.1:0-5969 GCA_964411235.1 uncultured Syntrophales bacterium | reverse complement strand
GAAGATGTCCGTCGGGGCTACGGTTCCCTGTCGACGATCATGACCGGGTATCTTCTGGCTGCCCATGTGCGCATTCCGAGGATTCTTTACACCGCCCTGTTGTATGGCATCCGCAGCGATACGAACAATTTCGAGCGGGACGTTCGGCTGGAAGACATCGGCGCCTATTACCTGAATTTTTCCCGGGCGAACCGTGAATTGATCAGACGCATCGAGATGAACCAGATCCCGGAGCGGTACCTTAAATATTTTGATTTTGCCTACCGTCATAAGCACCGCCAGCGAGAGAAAATCTTTTCCTTCCTCGATACGGTTGAAAACGCGGATGTCTGTGTGCAGGTGGCTGACTTTTTTCTGCGAATCATACAGATCTACTTTGTTGTGGTCGCAGGCATCGTCAAGGACAGGCTGGTCATTGTCTTTCGTGGTGACGGCTACCGGATGAATTGCGGCGCCATTGCGTCACGCACTTTCGGACGTCTTGGTAGCGCGGGAGGGCACCGCAGCGCCGCCCGCGCTGAAATCCCCCTGGAGGTCTTGAAGGAGAGTCTGGCCGGTGATCTTTCTTATGAGAGTGTGGAACATTTTCTGCTGCGGGCGCTGGAAGTTAAGCGACAGTACAGCCGGGGCGGGGAAAAGAAAAAGAGGGGTGATGAAACACCCCCCTTCTTTATGGATCGTTTCTGAGAAACCTCAGGTCTCGGATTTTGGCGAACAATCCGTTGTTACCGGCGCATCGCTTTTTCCGGGGGTATCCTTTTGCTGTGACGGTTTTTTCCCGCCGTAATCCGTCACGTACCAACCGCTGCCCTTCAAGTGAAAAGACGACAGGGACAGAAGCTTGCTGACCGGTCCCTTGCAGAAACGGCACCTGGAGATGGCTGGCTCCGTAATGCCTTGGAATTCTTCGAACTCTTTTCCGCACTTCTGGCATTTGTACTCGTAAATGGGCATTTTGAAAAACCTCCTGTAGAACTTAATGAAAAATGGCTTCCACGGTATAACGTTTACTGAAACAATCCAGTACCAGATTCAGATGTGGATGATGCATCGGTTTCAGAATATCCTGTGTGATCGTGTTGACCGTTTCCTCTTCCAGCTCTTTACGGTGCTCTGCCATGTTGAAATCCGCTTCACCGGTGCTGAAGCGAGCGACATGGACCAATTCGTGAGCGGCGATGTACAAAAGAAGCGATGAAAGCCTGATGAAGGACCCGGCCCGGTCGACGGCGTCCAGAATGCGGTTGTCCTGAAGGCAGATGCGGTAGAACTCGAACCCGTCTTCTATGCCCGCTCCGGAACTCCTTTGATAACCGTATTTGCAAAGATGGGCAAAAACGCCGTCATTGATTTCGTGGCCTTCCAGAGCCGCCAGGGTCTTGACGTCATAGCGCCAGGAACGCATTGTTTCCGGCTCCAGGCGAAAGTGTCGCGATACCAGCTTCTCCGCCAGGAAAAAAGATTTTCCTGCCTGAGCGGCCTGTTGAGGATTAAAAAAACGGTCCATCAGACTACCCATCATTGTAACGAACTTCGACCTTCCCTGGAAGAAACGATTCAAAATCGAGCCTAATATAACCACCGGAGGAACTTTGTCAAATATTTTATGAAGCTGAAATGATGAGTATATCACCCCAAAAGGAAAAGTTCTTATGATGCCGCAAATTAGGGGGTCTTCTTCGACTTATAGGCATTCAAGATGCCGGAAAGGGTAAGATCGAAGAGGGTGTTTTGGTCTTTCGCTGGTTGCAAAGGAATGCGCCTGGTAAGGAAAGGATGCTGTCGAAATCACTTGCAATGGTTTCAGAAGGAATCAGGGGGGCAGGGCTTTCTGGTTAATGGTGTGCCGCTTGGTTCTGTTTCGATCAGAAATTCCGTCACCAGGACTTTGCTGTGCCAGGACGCGTCTGTGAGGACACAATCTGTTGTTTCACGTGAAACGCAACTCGGCAATTGTTCTGGTGCATCCCCTCCGGAATGATTTGCTGAAGCGGGGATAACCGATGCCTTTCCGATCTTATCCGGGGGTGAAATCCCGCCCGCCGATTCACTGCACTCCTTGATGGCGGTCAAAGTTTTCGACGCACCTGTTGAGGGTGGCCGAATGCAGGGAAGGCAGGCCACCCATGATGATGCCGATCAACCTTTGCCTTGCAAATGTGTCAGCTTCATATGAAGCTCGCCGGACCCGGTCCGCGAGAGGAACTTACCCTTTTTCAGAGTTTTTTTCGAGATCCCAGATAAAGGTCACGCCGCTGTTCGGGAAAATCCAATCCTGGTCCTCGATTTTCAGTTCGATCGACTTACCTTTCTCCCGCACAACTTCAGGATAGGGATTCCTCCCGGCGAAAAATGCCACTTCCCGGACGTTCTGCAAATTTGTTTTTCTGTAATCGAACGTGATGTTCAGCCCCCGTGTCGGATAAACCAGGTAAACCGAGAATGTGTTGCCGAGCTTCAACTTTTTTGTGACGATCTCGATCTCCAGCTTGACGGGCCGATTGACCCGGTCGTGCAGGATATCCCCGCCGCACCATACTTCATAGCCCTTCTCCGTGTGGGCGGAACGGATCAGCGGGATGGCCTGCTCGTCGACGGCCACCCGGACGATGCGGAAATCACGCTCCAGAACCTGATTTTCCCCCCGGCTGAACAGCCAACGGTATTCACAAAGGGGATCGTGGAAAAGCGCCGCCAGTTGTTCGTTGTTTTGAGCACAGCCGATGAAGAAAATCTCGCTGCGAATCGCTTTGGAATACGCGATGCGGGTGGTGACCTTGAAAAAATCCGCGGCCCGGGGATCGGCAAGCTTTTCGGCTTCGCTGAATTCCGCAATGGATATATCGTAGCGAAAGTCCGTGCGGAGTTCGAGCTGGCGATCCTCCTTGCCGAAGAGGGTTTCGAACATTTCATAGTAGATGGCGTTGCCCAGCTCTTCGTTTTTGGCCCTGGTCTGAAAACATTGGCGGATGATGTTGTCTATCCGTGAAAGGGATTTTTCTTCATCCGGAATAAAAATTCGTCGCAGCCTTGGTTCCACGGCGCCCGTTTCTCCCTTGCGAATAAAAACACGCGGCGCCCGCTTCCCGAGCATGCAGAGGATTTCATAACTGATGGTATTGACCCTTGCGGCGATATCCTGGGCGGTAATTTCCTCGTTACCGTCTTTACCCATGAGAACGACTTCATCGCCGATGTCACAATCGCGTATATGTGAGACATCGACGGTACACATGTCCATGGAAATCCGGCCGATGACCGGAGCCCGTCTGCCCCGGATCAAGGCTTCCCCCTGATTGGACAAAATGACCCCATATCCGTCACCATAGCCGATAGGGATGGTGGCGATGCGGGTGGGTTTATCCGTGATGTAGGAACGGCCGTAGCCGATGCTGTAACCTTGCGGAAAAGACTTAACCAGCACGACACGGGTCTTGAAACTCATAACGGGTTTCAGGCTGACCCGGCCCAACGTCTCAGGCGATGGATAAATACCGTAGGTCATCAGGCCGGGGCGAACCATGTTGAAATGGAACTCCGGATAATTCAGGATTCCGCCGCTGTTATTCATGTGCCGGAGCGGAAAATTGTATCCTTCCCGGTGGAGATCGGCGAGGAGACGCTGGAAAAGATTTCCCTGCCGCCGGCTGTATCCGTTGAGCAACTCCCCCGAAGACAGATGCGTGAAGATTCCCTCCAGGGTCAAATTCGGACAGAGGGCGATCTCGCGGATCATCGGCAGGGCTTCGTCGTATAAGGTTCCGCCCCTGCCCATTCCCGTATCGACCTCGATATGGATGGGTCCGGTAATGCCCGCTTCCGCATACCGGCGCTGCAGAACACGCGCAAAATGTATGTCGGATACGGACGGGACCAAACGATATTTGATGATTTCCGGGATTTCCGAGGCCATGGAAGGACTAAGGATCAGAATCGGTGCCGTGATGCCGCTGACGCGCAACTGCACGCCCTCATCGGCGTTGGCCACGCCGAGCCAGGCAGCGCCGTTTTTCATTGCCATATTGGATATTTCCATGGCGCCATGGCCATAAGCGTCGGCTTTAACTACCTGGAGTATCTGAACGGAGGGACCGACAAGACGCCGCAATTCTTCCCAGTTCTGGGTAAAGTGATCCAGGTCGACCTCGACCCAGCTTCTGTATTGTTCTTCTTTCACAGCCGATCCGTTTATCCGTTGTCCCGGCATACAGCCCCGGTAGGTGCGGCCGGGTGGAGAACCCGGCTTTCAATGATGTCGACTAAGCAGGCGATGTCATTGATATCCACGCAGGGTACGCCAAGATCGAAATAACGGTCGCTGGCAAGGGCCAGCAAGTTGTCCTCCCCGGTGCATAAAAGCTCATGATTCATCTCGGAACGAAACACTTCTATTTTGGGATGGGAATTGCGTTTATAGCCTTCAGAAAGAATAATGTCCACGTCATGGACATAGCGCTCCCGGATTTCCGTGAGTTCGTGGTCCCGGTCCACATCTTCAACGATACCGATCTTCCAGGGCGACGAAATGATAGAGATCCTGGCTCCGGCCTTTTTATGGCGCCAACTGTCCTTGCCTTCGTGATCCATGTCGAATCCATGCACGTCGTGTTTTATGGTGGCGACGCGGTATTTTCGGGCGGCGAGTTCGGGGATAAGCTTTTCGATCAGGGTCGTTTTTCCCGAATCGGATCGGCCTACAATGGAAACAATGGGAATCATGAACAGTCCTCACTATAATGACTTTTTCCGGGGTGCGTTGTCCGGCGGGTTTTCACAAAGAAATCCGGGACCAGCCTCCGGCTGTCAGGTGTTTAACAGGCAGCGGTTTCGTAGCGATATTCACTGCCTGGGCCCGACAAGTCCGTCCGGCCTTTTATCCTGCCACGCATTACACAAGTCTGCGTGCATCGAGACGCTGCGGCTTTCTGGGTGCCGCCTGTGTATCGCGCGGTTCAACTCATAGCACACATTTTACAGTAGGTGCAAATATTGTATTTTCCGGCGGCATAACGGGTATTTGTAATATCGGGTGATTTATGTTAAAAGCGCCGCATTAATTTATCGCGGATCTTCTCTGAAAGATCGGGAGGCATGTATGGCATTAGGACAGAAAAACCGAAAAACTTTTTTTATGTTTCTTTTGGCTTTTTTGGTGGCGTCTTTCATTGTTTCGGTGGTCGAGGTGCTTCGATCTTCCTTTTTCACATCGCCTGCGACGGATATCAAGGTAGCCAACGCCGTGCCGGTTGTTGAGCCTGTCCATGCGCCGCTTTCATTTGCTGACCTCGTGGAGAAACTCCAACCGGCGGTGGTCAATATCAACACGACCAAGACCATTCGTACCGGCAGTGGGCGCTTCCGGTCCCCTTTGGGCAACCAGAGTCCCTTCGACCGCTATTTCTGGGGGGACGATTTCTTTGATCGGTTTTTCGGTGACATCCCGCCGCGTGAATTTCAGCAACGCAGCCTGGGATCAGGGTTTATCATCAGTGATGACGGGTATATTTTCACGAATAATCATGTCGTGGAGCAGGCGGACAAGATCAGGGTCAAGCTTTCCGATGGTCGCGATTACGATGCCAGGATCATCGGCAAGGATGCGAAAACGGATATCGCCCTGATCAAAATTAAGCCGGATGAAAGTCTCCCGGTAGTCGATATCGGCGATTCGGACCAGCTGCGAGTGGGAGACTGGGTTTTGGCGATTGGCAATCCTTTCGGACTGGCACAGACGGTTACCGCGGGAATCGTCAGTGCCAAGGGCCGGGTGATCGGTGCAGGACCATATGACAACTTTATCCAAACGGATGCGTCCATCAATCCCGGAAACAGCGGCGGGCCTTTATTCTCCCTGGAAGGAAAGGTCGTCGGCATCAATACCGCCATTGTAGCCCAGGGACAAGGCATCGGATTTGCCATTCCGATCAACATGGCGAAGAACATGCTGCCGGATTTGAAGTCAAAGGGGA
>CAYPKE010000144.1:0-6173 GCA_964411235.1 uncultured Syntrophales bacterium | reverse complement strand
CGACAGCGTAATGACCGGATTGCCAGGTACGGATAAATTGCAAGTCCGCAACGGCGACATCGCGGCTGTCTATCCAACCGTGAGCGAAGGGGGTTTCCACGCGATACCAGGCCCGGTCCGCGCTGGTGTGCGAGATGAACAAGGGAGTGTTCGCTGCTATAAAAGAAGTCTGCAGGCGGTCAAATGGATAACCGCTCGCGCTGCGAAAAACGGGTTTGTGGGTGGGCAGGATTCGCAAGTTGGTGTTGGAAATGGTTATCGCCGGATACGCGGCATTGGGGTAGCCATCGAGCTGGGCGTTGTCCAAAAGCTGCTGGAACCAGCCGGTGGTGCGCGGACGACGGTTTTCACCGTATCCGGGGTTGTTCAGGTAGTGGTAAAAAGGCCGCAGGATGACTTCACGGGGAACAGCGGTTATTGACTGATGCCAGGGGGCAAAATATTTCCTGTTATAGTCATTGTCCAATTCCTGCTGGATGTTCAAGGGGAGCAGCAGCCGTTCCGCTTCCAGGTAGTGTTCGTGATTCTGGGGAAGAATGTGAATGTCCCGAATGGTCTCCGGCATGACGGCACAACCTGTCATCCACAGAATTCCGAGAAGAATTAAAGTGCGGGCATATATTGGGGCATGGTTTGTTTTAAAGTATCGAGAGTAAACTATCTGCATCATGCGGCATTCCGGATCGTGTGAATGAGAAAGGCAGGCATACATAGTCATTTGAAATCAGCAAGCGTTACTCTTTCAAGGTGACTGTCAAGAGTCCCTCTGAGATACGTACATCCTGGATTCCGTCTTCGAGAGCCTTCCAGAACCCCGGACTGCCGCCGAATTCACGGACGAGGTCGATATTCTTCTTATAACCCAGCCAAGCGTTGGGAAGCGGTACCCCCATCAGAGAAACACCGCGAAGCATGACGAGCGGACGATGTTCCTCATACCGGAATGTCACTCCTGCATGCACGCGCAGGGTTTTCCCACCCAGAACCGGAAATGTCTCGTCAACGGGTATGAGAATTCGGGCGCTGACCATGTCCCCGGAAAGATCAATGGCGACCTTGTCCGCGAGGTCCGTGTTTTTTGCCAGAAGGGCATTGATTTCCCTTTCGGAGAACCGGATGGTGCGACTTGCTTCGTCCTCGAGGTAAGGTTCGGGTTTCAGCGGAACGCCGGGACGAACCGTATCCGTGCGCGAAGACCAACCGGTGATATTTAAACGTTCAAGTTTGGTCTGAAGCGCAATTTCCTCCCGGGCACTCAAGGAAACAGGCTTGAAAGACGGAGGAAAAAGGTACACCGCGATGAGAAAATAGGTGCCGATAGCCGTGACGGTCACAGTGAGCAGAACGATCAGGAAAATATGAAGGCCGTCCAGGCGGCGCACCGGTGTTGTGTTTTCCGTCATCTATTTTTCTCCTTACCGTACCGGACATCAATCCGGTTACTTTATTCGCCGGTACTTTCCCATGACCTGGGCATCCGCCAGGACGTGACCGGCCATTGCCTTGAGCAGTTGATCCTTGTTCATGCCCGGTTTCAGGTCAAGCTTCTTATCAAGGGCGTAAAGCTTGAAAAAGTAGCGGTGGGTTCCTCCGGGAGGACAGGGGCCGCCGTAGCCGATTTTGCCCCAGCTGTTGGTTCCCTGAACCATGCCGTTAGGTAAAATTCTGTCGGGTTTGATATGCTCGTCCAGTCCTGTGAGATCAGGCGGGATGTCGTAGGCGATCCAGTGAACCCAGGTTCCCCCGGGGGCATCCGGGTCGTCGCATATCAATGCGAATCCCCGGGTCTCGGCCGGTGCGTTTCGCCATGACAGAGGCGGGGAAATATCTTGTCCGTCACAGGTGTAGCGTAAAGGAATCATTGCGCTATCGGTAAATTGGGTACTTTCCATTTTCATGGCGATTTCTCCTTTCGCGGCTGCCAACATCGGCAGCATACAGATGAAAAAGACCAGACAAAACAGAAACCATGGGTTCTGCCCCCTCTTTTTTTGCGTCATCATGATATCTTATCCCGATATGCCGCTTCGTGCAGATTGGTTTGAAGATATACCCATAAACCCGACATCGGGGGATCCGTCATCGGATCACCAGGACGGGTTTACGTGTTTTCCGCAGGATCTTTTCCGCCACAGACCCCAGGAGAATTTCCTTCACGTTACTGAAACCCCGTGAACCGAGAATAATGATAGAAACTTCCTCTTCCTTTTCCCCCCGCAGAATTTCCTTGTATGGGATCCCCTTTTCGATACGCACGGTGGTTTTTATTTCCGCCGAGCGTATTTTTCTTCCGATGATGCCGGTCCGTTTCCTTGCCGTATCAACTTGTCTTTCACCGAGAAACGACAAGTCGATTATTTTAAATATCTCTGGAATATGAAAGTGTCGCGTGTCAACGACGTGCAAGATGACTGCTTCCTCAACGCCGGCATCTTTTATCTGGACGATGTATTTCAGGGCTTTCTTTGCCCCACGGGAAAAATCCGTTGCATAAAGAATTTTACGAAACATGTCCGGTACCCTGTAATAACGGCCTATGGAAAAGACCGGCTCTCTTTCGGACAGGAGATGTGTGAGGGTCAACACGCTCGCATTATCTGACGAAAGCCAGAGAAAATCAATAAAAGGATGGCACACACCTGTCAGTGAAAAAGATGATCCCGTTTTCATCATTTTCCCTGCCATTGGGAAGACGAGTTGTGTTATAGTGCTTCAGATTTTCTTACTGCCGTATTTTAAAAAGACTTGGGAAAGGATACATCGTGGCCGAAAAGCAAATTTACATTACCACCTTCGATCTGGACCGTCTGCTTGATCTGATTGATGCGTACAGAAATTCGGGACACCAGAAAAAAGTTCCCGTTGAGATGCTTGAAAAAGAAATGGAGCGGGCGATTATCGTTGATCCCAAGAATGTACCCTCCGATGTGATCACCATGAACTCCACGGCCTTTCTGAAAGACCTCGAGACCGGTGAAGAACTCACGTGGACCCTTGTTTTTCCGAAAGATGCCAATGCGGAAGAGAACAGAATTTCCATTTTGGCGCCGATTGGCATGGCCATGCTGGGATATCGAGTGGGCAGCGTGATCGAATGGGATGTTCCGGGAGGGAAGAGGCGTTTGAAGGTCATGAAGACGCTTTATCAGCCCGAAGCATCCGGCCGTTTTGATTTATAACTTGGCCATTCCGATGACCGCAATTTCTTGGATTCTCTTTTCCTTTTGGCTAAAAGCCTTGGCGACATAACGACACATGTTGGGTTGATGCCGAGGTTCGATGCGTTAAAGGCGAACCAGGTCGTCATGATCTTCCCGTGAAGGATCGACATGGATCATCACATCGCCGACGCTCAGCACTTTCATGAAAATGAGGCGTTTGACCTGTGTGGCGACTTCATGGGAACGCCTGACCGTCATTTCCGGATTCATTTCAAGCTTTAGATCAATGATCAAATATTGGCCGGATCGGCGGCCGCGGATATCATGGACCCTTTCAACACCGGGTACAGATTCGGCGATAGTCTCGATCGATGCCAGCATGTCCTCAGGAATCTGGGTGTCCATCAAGTCGCAGATTGCACTGCGCAATGTAGCCCACCCAATGTGAAAAATAAGGAGAGAGGTGATCGCAGCGGCCAAAGGATCGAGAATGGCAAGGCCGAAATAAGCGCCGCCGACACCTACCAGCGTACCCATGGATGTCAGCGCGTCTTTCCGATGGTCCTTTGCGATGGCATCCACCGCGGGACTTTCAAGACGAACAGAAACGCGGTGTGTGAAGCGATAAAGCGTTTCCTTGGCGATGATGGTGAAGAGGGCAGCCACAACAGCGATCAGGTGCGGCTCGCAATATGACCCTGTAATCATGGTACGGCATGCCTTCCAAAGAATGCCGACACCGGCGACAAAGATAAGCAGCGAGACGATGATGGCGGCGATGCTCTCCGCCTTGCCGTGACCATAGGGATGTTCGGCATCGAAAGGTTTACGACCGATTTTCAGGGCGATGTAGGCCGATGCAATCGCGATGAAATCGCAGGCGCTCTCGATACCGTCTGCAAAAACGGCCTCAGAACGGCCGTAGTAACCGGCAAGAAGCTTTGCCGTCATGAGGATGGCATTGGCCCAGAAGCCCACGGCAATGATCCGGACGGCTATGCCAAAGCGGTCGGCTCTGTCAAGGGGCGCTTCACTCTTCATGATCTCGGCTTTATAGACCCTCGTTGTAGACTTCCAAGGAGCGGGCTCATTGTTCTGCGTGCATATAGGCAAACGCCGCAAAGGCAGCCCCCGGTATTCAGATTTATTATCACAGGATCGGCTTTCACCACAACCTTGATAAAATTCGCCCTTATGGTGAAATGAAAGGTGTGAACCGCTTCATGCCGGATCAATGATGGGTCATGACGAAAGAGACTCCACATGTCAAAGGCAAGATCGGTTGAGTGACTTTCAGGCAATACGTTTCCTGAAGAACAGGGAGAACGTCACGCTGAGCAGGAACCAGAAACAGGCCACCAAAACAATGGTTGCTCCGGTCGCCGTGCGAGCCCAGTCCTGCGCGGAAAGCAGAAGGCCTGCCAATGCTGAGGTGCTGCTGACGATCAGTGACCACCAGAACATGCCACCCGCCGATCTTGCAAAATTACGCGCCGTGGCGGCAGGGACGATAAAAAGGGCGGTTACAAGCAATACCCCGACAGCCCAGACGGAAAACATGACGATCACCGAAAGCAGGCCGGCAAAGGCATACTGGTGAACGGCGACCTGCACGCGGTGGGCCTTGGCGAGCGTTGCGTTCAATCCGATATAAAGCAGCCGGTTATAAGCCCAAAACTGGTATCCCATCAAAACGGCAAACAGGATCAAAAGCCATAGTATTTCGCCGTCGGTGATGGTCAAAATATCGCCGTAGAGAAAACGCTGCAGATCCCGGGCTACCGACCGGTCCCGGCTGACCACGGCCAGGCCGAAGGCGATAACCGCAGAGAAAAAAACACCGATAATGGTATCCGAAGACAGTTTGGTGTTGCGCTGAACGGCCACAATACCCAGGCCGACCATCAGACCGAAGATCGGCATGGTAAGCTGAGGATTTATCGAGAAGATCAGCCCCAGGGCTACACCTGCAAAGGCCGAATGACTGATGGCGTCCGAAAAAAAAGCCATGCGGAAATTCACCACCTGGACACCCATGACAGCGGCCATCGGGGCTAAAAGCAACAGAGCCAGGAGGGCCTGTTGCATGAATCCGGTCTGCATGAATTCAAAAGGGAGCATAGCCCCTAAGAACTGATAAAGACAGGAAAGATCAATCATGCGACTCCTCTTTATCAGTACAGGCACAAACGCCGTTTTGTCCGTTGGGAATGGAATCCGCTTCGACAAGTCCCATGTGCATTCCGAAAATCGCCGTGAGATTGGCTTTGGTCAGGGCCTTATGAGGAGGACCCTGGGCGGCGACTTTCCGGTTGAGGCAAATGACATGCGTGGCATGATGGGTGACAGTTGCCAGATCGTGGCTGACCATAAGCTGTGTAAATCCCCGGGCACGGCGGAGTCCGTCGAGAAGCTCGCAAAAAACCTGTTCGCCGCGAAAATCCACGCCTGCCGTGGGCTCGTCAAGGACGAGCAGATCGGGATCCTGCTGCAGGGCAAGGGCAAGCAGTACGCGCTGCAATTCGCCGCCGGAGAGTGTTCCAAGCCTGCGGTCGGCAAGGTGGTCCATCCTGACCGCAGCCAGATGTTTCCGGGAAAAAGCTTTAAGATTTTGATGGATACCGAACCAGAGAGGTTTTTTTTGCAGGCCCAGAACGAGAAACTCGGAGACCGTTACCGGTATGCCACGGTCAAACATCAACCGTTGGGGAACGTAGCCGATTTTTTCGCAGCCGCCGCCGACTGTACAGTCGGCATGGATTTGACCCCGGTAAGGAACTTCACCCAGCAGCGCCAGGAGCAAGGTGGTTTTCCCCGCCCCGTTGGGGCCAATGATCGCGGTGCATCCCCCCCGGGGAACAAACGCGGTAACGTCTTCCAGAATCTTGACTCCGCCCAGTTCGACGGTGACATTTTCGAAACGGATGGCTGGATCAGAAAAGAAGTGATTTGCCTTGTCTTTAATAAGTGCCAAGGGTTTCCACCAACGTTTTTAAATTGCGGCGCATCATC
>CAYPKE010000143.1:0-6183 GCA_964411235.1 uncultured Syntrophales bacterium | reverse complement strand
CTAGGCATCTTGGAGAAATAAATCATCCGGTCATAAAAAATAGGGCGCAAAAACGCGACCCTGCGAAAGAAAAGAACGGTCGTCAGTACGGTGGGAGGGGATCATCAAATGCAGCCAAAAGAGGACCTTCCCGGAAACTGTCCCTAGCATCCGGGAAAGTCCATCTCCACAGCGACCCTTCTCTTTGTATTAATCGTTCAAAAAGCTCAAACTCGGCAAAGATACGGCATCCATCATCACAAGACGGTCATGATCCTTGATCTGTATATCGAGCATCGCATCATTGACTCTCTTCTCATCCAAATAAAGCCTGTAATGTTCATCAAGATGACCCGCCTTTCCGACCATAATTTCATAAACGCTGCCTCTGTCCGGAACGGGAATGGCTTTCAGCCAATCCGAGAGATTGGATCCCTCCGGAAGCTCCATGACCTTTTCGTGCCAGCCGAGCATCTTGCGCACATCAAGAATTGCCCCGATTGATACTAACATGCCCCATCCCTCCTTTCTGGATTGCCTCAATGTTTTCCCCAATTCCCGCTGATGACTGACGTTTCATCACCGCTCGCAAAGAGCTTCTTTTGTAATTTAATGGTGTCAATGCATGCTGTCAATGCATACAACAAAAATACTATTGCCATGTTGAAGGAACCGATTTCTCTCTCTATCTTATTGACATATGCTGAATCTGTAATTAAAAATTCCTCCTTAATCCCAGACGGCGGATATTTCAGTGATAACACCAAGAATTCAGGATCGAAAGATCCGTTTTACGAAGGAGAAAGATGATGAAGGTAGGATTTGCCGTACAATTCGATGAAGGATTGGATAGTATCGTTTATGACCATTTTGGTTCAGCGCCGTTCTTTATAGTCATCGACGTGGAGGAGGCAGATGTTGCAACCATCGACAACAAGAATCTGCATCATGCCCACGGGGCTTGCAATCCGATTATGGCGCTCGACGGCAGGCATCTCGATGCCGTGGTTGTCGGTGGCATCGGCGGAGGAGCTTTGGGCAAACTCAACGCCCTGGGAATCAGGGTTTTTGGCGCCGAAAAACGCTCGGTTAAAAGAGAATCTCGTCTTACTGAAGGAAAACAGACTAAAGGAATTATCGATGGCGAACTCCTGTCGCGCACATCAGGGAGGGTGCGCCCAATGAGAAAAAAAGTGGTGTCTTTATCAGGCATCTCTTTCCCCGATATTATTACAAGATAAAAACTGCGGCGGCAAGAACGGTGGTATAAACGCTCTGTTTGACAATGCTGGACTGAGTAATATTGCGCGTGCTGACAATCTTGCCGCTGATTTTGAAAATTTCCTTCTTTTCATCCCAACTTTCTTCGATATTGAAATCAATTCCGAGCGTGGAAGCCAGCATAGCAGCCGCCAGATCCTCGGCATAATCGCCAACCTGACGTTCCGTTTGACCGAACGAGTGATGCTCACTGATATAGCCGTATGCATGCTTATCTGCCGGGACGGCGCAACCGACAGAGGCGGCAATGAGCCTCCGGGGCTCGTTGCTGCAACATCGGCTCATGACGCAGTACACAATTGAACCGGGTTTAATTTCTTTTAGACCTGCAGTCTTTGAAACGACTTTACAACCTGGAGGCATAATGCTCGAAACCTGGACGAGGTTGAATTTCTCAATCCCCGCATCACGAAGGGCCAATTCAAACGAATGAAGCTCTTCCTTGTGGTTCCCAACCCCTTTGGTAAAAAAGATTTTTTTCGGTACATATACGTTTGCTTCTTTCATAAATCACCCGTTCATCCTACCAAGATCACCTGCGGCACCATAAGAATTCTATCGTTTCCGGTAATGCACTAGAATACTTTTACCCCCTACGCATAAGAGGTGCCTTTCTGTTTTGACATTGAACACGCCATAAACATCAATGCCTTAATGGTCACAAACGTTTATACCTGTTTTCAACCGGCCGGCCAGATAATCCGCAACCAGTTGTTCCGGTGTTTCCGAAGGTGCTCCGACCAAAACCTGAATGCCATGTCCGGCAAACAATTCCTGGGCACGCTGCCCCATACCTCCGGCAATAATCATATTGGCACCTCGTTCTGCCAACCAAGGAGGCAAAAGCCCCGGTTGATGCGGCGGTGCCGTGAGATCATTTCGGCTCAATACTTTCTTATCATCCGGATCAACATCGATGAGGGCGAACAGCTCGCAGTGTCCAAAGTGGGCACAAAGTTTTCCATTTGCCAGGGGAATTGCAATTTTCATCATTTTCTCTCCTTATCAGTTTTGATTAACTTTTCACTAACTGTCATATTATTTTTTCAAGCCCGCGATATCTTTTTCAAGATTTTGATCCCGACGAACTGCCTATGCCTTCTGCCGACAACTGATGTATTAGACCTTTATGGTCTTTAATACAGCGCTAGTGTATTCCAAATTTTTTTGATGTCCTCCACGCAAGCGGCATCCGTCTCGACAACAGCCTTACCCTGTATCTGTGCAAGCGTTATGGCGCGATCATATCGAATCCGGCCGGCAATCCGGCAACCCAGGCGGATGGCCTGGTCCTCAATTCGCTTCGTCACCTCAGGATTCAAGTCCCACTTGTTCACACAAACGGCTGACGGTATGTTGAAATGCCGTGCCAGAGAAAGCACTCGCGCCATATCATGCTCCCCCGATACGGTCGGTTCCGTTACCACCAATATCTGGCTGGCACCCGTAATCGACGCAATGACCGGACAGCCGATCCCCGGAGGACCATCGACAATGATCAATGGGTGATTCCCTGATTCGGCGAGAAGGGATGCCTCTCGGCGAACCGTGGAAACCAGTTTCCCGGAATTTTCGGCGGCAACACCAAGCCGGGCATGCACCATTGGCCCACAGCGGGTTTCCGAAATCATCCACTCACCGCAAAGACGTTCCGGAAAATCTATAGCCTTGACCGGACAAAACCTGACACAGACGCCACATCCCTCACAAGAAACAGGATCGATGGTATAAACCTGCCGGTTTACGGATTCCGTTTTCATTTTTACGGCATCGAAACGGCAATTCTCAAAGCAGGTACCGCAACCGATACAGTCCTCGAGGCGAATTACAGGTTCACGACCACTCCAGAATTCATGCCGCTTCTTGATATGCGGTTGAAGCACAAGGTACAAGTCAGCGGCGTCAACGTCACAATCCGCGACAACCGGTCGTTCCGCCAAACAGGCGAATGACGCCGTCAGACTCGTTTTGCCAGTACCGCCCTTACCACTGATTACAACTAGTTCCATCATTGTTCCTGATCCCCTTCAAGTCCGTCAGGTTTTGTTCCAGTGATGATATAAAGAACCGCCCAATTCGGATCCTGGCTCACGAACAATTCTTCTGCGCGCACACCCATGAAGTATTCTGCCTTAACGACAAATCTTGCCGCTACTGCCTTTTCGATTTCCTGCAAATCCGTATGTCTGATTTTACAAACGTAAGAGTCCGGATCACGCAACTTCTTCTTGATAAACGCAGAATCGGGATTCAACAGCATCAGAATAAGCCGTCCTCCGGGACGCAGCACCGTGAATGTTTTTTCCAATGCTTTCCGGTAATCCTCGATGAATTGAAGAGATGCCACATAGATCACCGCATCAAAAGAACTTTCCGGCAAGGAAACATCTTCCATGCGGGCGGCAATCGTTCTTACCCGATCCGGCGCACTATTTAAAGCTTCACGCGATACATCCAGACCGGTTATTCGGAATCCTCTTTGGGCCAATTCCCCCTCAATGATTGCCGGACCACAACCGACACTTAATATTTCCCGCATATCTTCCAGATGCTGAATCAGGTAAGCGGTTTCGACCTTTAAGACTTCCTGCCAGAATTCTTTTTGGCATGCCACAGCATAGTTTTTCATAACAGCTTGGCTCTCACTTGAAAGGGTCTCGTCGTCGATCGTCATGCTTCTGTACTTTCCTTTTTGCTGTATGACAACGCATAAAAATATCGTCCCGAAGAAAAAACCCTTCTAATTTTCTTAGTCGAAACTAAATTCTCTAAATATTTCATAACCTCTGTTGCATGAATACCCAGTCCGCTTGCCACTTCGGATGCAGTACAGGGCCGCCTGCTGAGCAACGCCAGAATATCCCCGTCTCTGTTTCTGAACTGATTAATTGTCACAATATCGCCACTTTCCTTTTCGGCAATAATTTCCACTTTTCCGGGGAAAAGCTCTTTCAGGGCCTCCAGCTGATCTTGTGGAAGTGGGGAGGCGAAACCCTCGGAAGGCGGCCGACACACGGTATTGAGATGCGTAATCGTCGGTTTGATCTTTTCAACAATTTTTGCGATTTTTCTTACTTCTGCACTGATTCCGGTTACCCCCGCGAGAAGCAGAACCTCCAGCCAAATCTCTCCTTTATATCCCCCAGAAAAATCGATAATCCCTTCAACCACTTGGTCAAAGGAAAGTGTTTCGTAAGGCCGGTTAACATATTGAAACAACCGATCATCCCCGACATCCAGAGAAGGCATTACAATATCCGCATCCATTAAAGCATCCCGAACATCCGACATCCAAAGCAGGGAACCATTGGTCAATACCGCCAGAGGAATGTCCGTCATGGCTTTCACGCCGTGGATCAGTTCGCCGATAGCACCATTGAGAGTCGGTTCTCCCGAGCCGGCGAGAGTAATATAATCTATCTTTTCATTCATTCCCAATTTCTCGCGCAATTCATCCAAAACCGACATAACCGGTATATATTCCTTCCGGTCTATCGTCTTGTTTGTCGTTGCGCCGATCTGGCAATAAACACAATCATAAGTACATACCTTATACGGCACGAGATCAACACCCAAAGATCTGCCAAGGCGCCGCGACAAAACCGGTCCATAGACTTGTCCGAACCCGCTGTCACTCATGATTCGCCTCCGCATGGCTCTTGGTTGCAACGTTCACTTCTTCCGCAACAGGTCTTGCCTGTCTTTTCATATGCGCACCCGGCTGCATGATGGCCGGTCCCGCCGCTGTCCCCTCCCTTCAGGATAAAACCCGATCCGCCGCTGATCAGTCGATTGACCTTTCCTGAACAGTCCGGGCATTGCGTAACCGGCGCCTCGTTCATGCCCTGCCAGCGCTCGAACCTCCGGCCGCATTCGCCACATTGATATTCATAAGTCGGCATCACCCTGGCTCCTTTGTTTCATTTAAATCGGTAATCCTCTGAATCAGGTCCTCGAAAAGCCTGCGATATTCCGGAAGCGCTTCCACAATCAACATACCCCGAGAATAAATCTCGGCGATTCTCCGGTCATCCGGTATTTCCAGCAGAATTGGAATATTTTCCGCTGCGCAATAAATATGGATCCGATCATCCCCAACCCCCATACGATTCACGACAACGCCGAAGGGGATGCCTATGGCCCGCACCATATCAACGGCCAGTTTCAGATCGGAAAGCCCAAACGGCGTTGGCTCTGTAACCAGAACCACCAAGTCCGTATCGCGTATGGTGGCAATCACAGGGCAGGATGTTCCGGGAGGGGCATCCAAAATTGCCGGCCGCCCACTTTGCAGACAGGCTTTCACGCGGCGGATGAGCGGCGGGGCCATGGCTACGCCGACATCCAGACAACCCTGAATCAGCCTGATATTGCCTGATTGCATGACCGTCACAATTCCGATGCGCTTTCCCGTTTCACGAATCGCCTTTTGCGGACATACTTTCATGCAGCCCCCGCAACCATGACACATTTCCGGAAAAACCAGAGGTGTTGTGCCGAAGGAAACAATGGCATGAAATTCACAAAACTTACCGCATTCGCCACAACCATCGCAAAGCATGTCATCGACTTGCGGAATGGGAATCGCAACACTCTCTTCCTTTTGGACTATACGGTCCGGAAGAAAAAGGTGGGCATTCGGCTCTTCAACATCACAATCCAATACATGAACTTCGCCACCCATAGCCCTTGCCAGATTCAATGACACGGTTGTCTTGCCCGTTCCTCCTTTTCCGGAGGCGATTGAGAGAATCATGCCGTCACACCATCCCTATTACGGTCATTTCCAAACATAACCATGCATTCGCCTCCACGCGAAAGTTTATAAGCAAAAAACAAAAAATTACCATGATAATCTTTAATTATAAAGGGTCTAGACTAGCTGAGGGGATTTTTTCTCAGCATTTCTAGAACAAGTTTATA
>CAYPKE010000142.1:4153-6233 GCA_964411235.1 uncultured Syntrophales bacterium | reverse complement strand
AGCTTAACAGCTAAAAAATATGACTGAATACTTAACCATTATTTCTTATGTCAGCGCCGGTTTCGCTCTTGTGCTGGCGGGTTTTGTCCTGTATCGGGATTCGCGGTCGTTTGTGCACCGGACGCTTGCAATCGGCCTGGGGATCGTGGCGGTCGAGGCCGTCTTCACCGGACTGTGTGCCGGCGCGATCATGCCGGCGGATGCGCTCTTCTGGCTGCGTCTCAGGAACTTCGCGACGGCGTTGCTGCCGGGCACCTGGCTTCTTTTCAGTCTGAGTTTTTCACGGGCGAATTACAATGAATTCATCTCCCGGTGGAAATGGGTGTGGCTTGCATTCCTGATTCTGCCCCTTACCGCAATCGTGTTCTTTCAAGACGCCTTTTTCATCGCTCAGCCTGTGGTCGGTCTGAAAACTGTCTGGATGGTTCCCATCGGTTGGTCGGGATACGCCTTTCATCTTTTGATGCTCGTCGGCTCAATCCTCATCCTGATGAATCTCGAACGGACCCTGCGCAATTCAACGGGACGCCTGCGATGGCAGATCAAGTTCATGGTCCTCGGCGTCGGATGCATGTTCGCCGTCCGTATCTACACGGCAAGCCAGTCTCTCCTGTATTACCTTGTCAATCTATCCCTGGATCTGCTCAACGGGGGCGCCTTGATCGTGGCGGTGCTTTTGATTCTTCGATCGCTTGCCCGTACCCGGATTCTTAATGTCGATTTCTATCTGTCGCAGACGTTTCTTTATAACTCGTTCACGATTGTCTTTGTCGGCCTGTATCTCATAGCCGTCGGCATTGTGGCGAAGATTGCGGTTTATTTTGATACCGGGCTGAATGTTCCCCTGGGGGCGCTTTTTGTCCTGATCGGCCTGCTGGCGCTTTTCGCGCTGCTTCTGTCCGACCGGCTCAAGAAGCGACTTCGTCGATTCATCAGCCGTCATTTCCATCGCCCCATCTACGACTACCGGAAGGAATGGACGAAATTTACCGAGAGCACTTCATCGGTGACGGACATAAAAAGCCTGTGCACCGTTATCGTCACCATGATCTCAACAACATTTGAAGTCCTCTCCGTTTCAATCTGGCTGTACGATGACGGGGAGGATCGGCTCCGTCTCAGCGGTTCGACGGGATTCCCGGAAGATACGGCGGGAGCACTTCAAACCACCGAAGCGGGGGTCAACAGGTTCATCCGGATTTATCGCAAGAAGAATCTGCCGGAAGACTTTGACTATTCCCTGAACGAACCCCCCGCAGGATACGCACAATTGGGTGATAATTTTTTTGAAGACGTAAAGATCCGCTGGTGTCTCCCCCTGAGAACAGGCGATCGTTTTATCGGCATCATTACCTTGTACGACCGCGTCGGCAATGAGCCGCTTTCCATCGAAGATTTCGACCTGCTGGGAAACATAGCGGATCAATCGGCTGCCGCGCTGTTGAATCTTATGCTGAGTGAACGCCTGCAGGAAGCGAAGAAAATGGAGGCGTTTCAAACCATGTCGGCGTTTTTTGTCCACGATCTCAAGAACCTGGCATCAAAATTATCACTGACAATGCAAAATCTGCCGGTCCACTTCGACAATCCTGAATTTCGGAGCGACGCCCTCCGTTCAATCTCCCAGAGTGTTGAAAAAATCAAGCTTATGGGAACCCGTTTGACGTCGCTGAGTCAGAAACTTGAAATTCATCCCGTTGAAATGAATCTGAACGACGTGGTCAAGGCATCCGTTTCGGACATGAACGGCGGCCTGATGGGAAAAGTCAGGGAGGACCTCGGTCCCGTGCCGCCTGTAACGATAGATCCTGAGCAGATTCAGAATGTTCTCACGAATCTCATCCTCAATGCCCATGACGCGACCGGCGAAACGGGCGAAATCGCCATCACCACCGACGCACGCGACGGCTGGGCAGTCATCACCGTTCGAGACAACGGAGGCGGCATGTCGCAGGACTTCATTAACACGTCACTCTTTCAGCCGTTCAGAACGACAAAGCAGAAAGGCATGGGCATCGGCCTCTACCACAGTAAAATGATTGTTGAAGCCCACAAGGGAAGAATCGAGGTAGAGAGCGAA
>CAYPKE010000142.1:2661-4053 GCA_964411235.1 uncultured Syntrophales bacterium | reverse complement strand
CCCCATGGAAAAGCCAAAACTCTTGATCGTTGAAGATGATGAGGATCTGCGAACGCAGATGAAGTGGGCTCTCGCCCGGGATTATGACGTTCTCATGGCTGAGAATCGTCAGATAGCGCTGGAATTCGTGAGAAACGATCATCCGGCCGTGGTCACCCTCGATCTCGGTCTGCCCCCCCACCCTGCCGGTGTTGAAGAAGGATTTGCCACGCTGAATGAAATCTTAACGGAGCTTCCCCAGGCAAAGGCAATCATCATAACCGGCCGGGGAGAAAAGGAGCACGCCCTTCGGGCCGTCGGCCTGGGAGCATACGACTTCTTTTATAAACCCATTGAAATCGATGAATTGAAAGTGGTGCTCCGCCGCGCGTTTCACGTTTCGCAGCTTGAACATGAGCACCGGGAACTGCAGCAGCGTCTCAGCGGCGATTCATTCGAGGGGATGCTGGGGACGAGCGACAAAATGCAGGATGTTTTCGCCATGATCCGCAAGGTTGCCACCACAGACGCCCCGGTCCTGATTGAAGGGGAAAGCGGCACGGGCAAGGAACTGGTCGCCCGGGCCATACATCAGAGGAGCACACGAAACACCGGCCCCTTTATCGTTATCAATTGCAGCGCCATCCCTGAAACCCTTCTTGAGAGCGAACTGTTCGGCCACGAAAAGGGCGCCTTTACCGGGGCTCATGTCCAGCGAAAAGGCCGTTTCGAAATGGCGGACTGCGGCACGCTCTTCCTTGACGAAATCGGTGAATTATCCCTGCCCCTCCAGGTTAAGTTACTCAGATTCCTCCAGGAACGGGTCATCGAACATGTCGGCGGCCGAAAGGAAATCGAAGTGGATACCCGAGTCATCGCCGCAACGAATCGAGACTTGAAAGAGGCGATGCAGAACGGAAGTTTTCGGGAGGACCTCTATTTCCGTCTCGGCGTCATCAACATTTATCTGCCCCCCCTTCGTGAACGGCGAGGCGACCTGTTGCTTCTGGCAAAGGCCTTTCTTACAAAGTACGCGGAAGAGAGCGGCAAGAAGCTCAATGGGTTCACCGTTTCCGCCACCGAAGCAATCGAAAAATTCGAGTGGACGGGAAATGTCAGGGAACTGGAAAACCGCATCAAACGTGCGGTAATCATGGCGGAGGGGAAACGACTGACGACCAAAGATCTTGAAATGGAAACGTCGAAGTCGAGGTACGAAAGCATGAGCCTCAAAGAAGCCCGGGAAGCCATTGAAAAAGAACTGATCGAAAGGTCCCTGGCCCGGAACAAGGGCAACATCACCAAGGCGGCGGTCGAACTCGGGGTGAGCCGCCCCACCCTCTACGATCTTATGCAGAAGGCGGGAATCACGACGGATGGATAAAAACAGGTATCAGGAACCAGGCTTCAGGC
>CAYPKE010000142.1:0-2561 GCA_964411235.1 uncultured Syntrophales bacterium | reverse complement strand
AAAACTGTCGGAATACTTTACAAACAGCGTATCGGGAAAAGAACACCCGGATCATTAAGGGCATCGCATACACGTTTTATTGCTCCATATTATCTGATAGTTACATAATATCGCGCAGCGACCGACCTAAAAAATGATTGCTGGCACGAGCCTTGCTAATTATAAAGTCAAACGCAATAAAACAAAAAACATACTAATGAAATTAGAGAAAGGGGGATTAAGATGAAGAAAGTATTAACAGGATTGCTTGGAGGATTGCTGGTACTGCTCCTGGCGTCAGGCATGGCCATGGCGTATACGATAACCTATACGTATGCGGATACGGTCAAAGATTGGCCGGGACATGAAACGGCATTTAATGATCAGATCGGTTCGCCAAGAGTGGAGACGATGTACGTTACTATCACTGATGGTTATCTCGACAAGGTTGAAATAGAGGTAAGGAACCGCCAATTGTGGGATACGTTATTTATCAATGCAAAGGATGCAGGTGCTGAAGGATACACCTATGAACAGTGGGATTATTACGTCCTTAGCACATCAGGTGGTTCTTCCATATTCGAAGTAGCCGAGGATTATGAGTACATTAAAGTAAAAGATACTATGAACGGCCAGAGAGCCGGTCATCCTGCGGGCATCAATGATGATTATCTGACCGCTGCGGATCCCAGCATTTTAGCATCCGTGACGTGGATCGATGATCTGCTGGTGTATGACTTCAGCGCCACCGGTATCTATGTCGGCAGTTCATTCGCCATCGGATACTCCCAGTACTGCGCCAATGATGTCCACCTGGCCCAGTTGACTCCGGTTCCTGAGCCGATGACCATGCTGCTTCTCGGCTTCGGTCTCCTGGGATTGGGTCTTGCCAGAAGGAAAAGCTAACGAGTCGGTTGTGTCTTAATGACGTAACGCAATAAAAAACGCCTGCCGGAATGCTTCGGCGGGCGTTTTTATTATGTGTCGCCACGATCCGTCAGAACATGCCGCCGTTTTGTCACAGTTCCGACCTGTTCCATGCTCGCCATGTTTCTTGAGCCTGTTTCCTCGAACCTTTTGTAACTTATCCCTTGTATTTTTTTAACTGTTTGTTTATAGGAGCAAAGATGTCATCATTCATGAGTAATTCCCGCGGGGAACGAGGACGGAGAAGAAAGAGAGCATCATCATGAAATATATTCGCCGTATGTACGTGTCTATCATACCGCTTCTGTTGCCGGGGTCGGCGCTCGCCCGTAATGAGGCGACGGCCGTACCCGAACCCAGCACCATTCTGCTTCTCGGCTTTGCCATCATCGGTCTGGGAGCGTTTTTATTCTGGAAGGCAAGGAAGGGGAGGAAGTGAGGGGTAAGGGGTAAGGAGTAAGGTGTGAGGGGTAAGGAGGAAAAGATCTTAAGAACTCAACAGCTTACCGGCTTATGCGCTAATGCAATGCGTGAGGCTTTTGCCCCACCTCACCCCTCACACCTCACCCCTCACGTTTCCCTTGTGGAGCGATTATGGACTTTGTATCAGATGTGGTCGCGCTGACCCGGCGATTAGTATCATTCAATACGATCAATCCCCCCGGCAACGAATACGACTGTGCCCGTTTCCTGTCGTCGATCCTTGAAAAGGGAGGATTTCGGATTGAGTATCACGATCTTGAAAAGGAACGTCCCAACATTATCGCGCGACTGAACGATGACCCGAAAAGCCGCCCTCTTTGTTTCTCAGGCCACATCGACACGGTTCCGCTGGGCGCTTCTCCCTGGAGCAGGGACCCGTTCAACGGTGAGATCGATGGAAACAAACTCTACGGACGGGGTTCCTCCGATATGAAAGGCGGCGTCGCCGCCATGGTTATTGCATCCCTGAGACTGGCTGAGCTGTCCCGGGGAGAGGCCGACATCATGCTGATCCTTTCCGTCGGCGAAGAAATGGGGTGCCGGGGGGCGGAACATCTCGTTAAATCGGGAGCGCTGTCGTGTCATGCCGGGGCCCTCATCGTGGGAGAACCGACATCGAACTATCCGCTGATCGGCCACAAGGGCGCGCTCTTTCTCGAGGGACTGACACAGGGAATCGCCGCCCACGGATCGATGCCGGAGAAGGGTGTCAACGCAATCTACAAGGCGGCGCGGGGAATCATGAAACTCGAATCATTCGATTTCGGCCGCTCTCCTCATCCCATCCATGGAAGCCCGTCCCTCAACGTAGGAACGATCGCCGGCGGTGAAATGGCGAACATCGTCCCCGACAAGGCCGCATTCGGCATCGATATCCGGACTGTTCCCGGCCAGGACAATGCCGCTGTTCTGGAAACCATTCGGACCGTCCTCGGCCCTGATGTAACGGTTACCTGTATCACCAGAGCGGAACCCGTCGCCACGGACCCTGAAAATGAATGGGTTCAGCAGGTTTTCGATATTATGAAACCGTATCATCCCGCCCGGCCGGTCCCGCGGATCGCCCCGTATTTCACCGATGCATCGCCCCTTGTCCCGGCCCTGGGGAATCCCCCGACACTGCTCCTCGGCCCGGGTGAGCCCGGCATGGCCCACACAACAGACGAATTCTG
>CAYPKE010000141.1:0-6303 GCA_964411235.1 uncultured Syntrophales bacterium | reverse complement strand
GGTTCATATCCTTGCCGAAAACAAAGCGCTGGATATACGCGTTGCGAATCTCGGCCCGCAACTCCTGCCAAAGTTCAGCTACATCGCCCATCGCGACCAGGGGTTTTGTATTCAATTCATAGATATGGGTAACGTTATTCTTGAGATACATGATGTTGGAGACACCGATATAGCCTCCGATAAGCAACATCAGGGAAACGATACAGAAACTGCCGATCAACTTGACGCTCAACTTCATTTTTTTCATGGACACACCTCATCATGTATTTTGTTACGGATCCCCGCCTGATCACTTCACCGTTCAACTGTCGTTAATGACCCCGTTCTGGCTTTTCCCTTGGACTTTTCGATGGCCGCGATGATCTCGTCCATGTCGAAACGCCAGGATTTTCCGATTTTAAATCCCGGCAGCTCACCCTTAACGGCCAGGTTGATGATCGTGTTCTGATTCAGCCGCAAATACTCAGCAACCTCTTTCGCGGTAACAATTTGTGCCATAATGCCTCCACCCCCGGTAATCTACGCATTCTATTCAATGATATGAAGTTCCGGATGGGCATGGCAAAATCCCGGGTACAGGGGAAAAAGCCGTGCTCAGCCTCTGCCAGTTATATTTTCGGCATTACCGGTAAATAACTTTAGAGAAAAAAAGGAGGATCGTTTGATCAAAGGGGGATATTTGAGGGAAAAAGCTTCAATGAGATTGGCATCACACCGCTACACAATCACGTCAATGTGAAAGGAGTTCAATGCTTACGCCATGCGAGCATGATGACAAACTGTTCGAACAAGTCCTTCTGGAAATGATCCATCATCTGCTCTTTCATGATCTTCAATCCTTCAAAGGGCTCCAGTTTCCGGCGATAGGGGCGTTCCGTTGTAAGGGCATCGTAAACATCGGCAATGGCGCAGATACGGCCATAGACATGAATCTCATCACTCCGCAGACCTTTAGGGTAACCGGCACCGTCAAACCGTTCATGGTGCTGAAGGACGATAATTTTGGATTCCTCCGTCATCTGTTTTGTTTCCTTCAGGATGACATAACCCAGGTTCGGATGCTTCCGCATCACCTGCATTTCATCGTCCGTCAGTTTGGCGGGCTTATTGATAATACCCTGATCGATGCGCACCTTGCCCAGATCGTGCAGGAAAAAACCCGCTCCCAGTTCATGGAGGTCATGGGCGTCGGATCGTTTGAACAGATTTTTCGCAAGGCAGATGGAAAGCACCCCGACATGAACGGAATGGGTGTAGGTGTAATAGTCATGGTCCGTGATCATCATGAGATGATGGCTCGTTTCCATGTCGTCCAGAATGAGATCGACCACATCGGCAACGGCCCGCTTGGTTTCACGGATATTTTCCGACGAAGGGTTCTCCAGAAGATTCCTGATCATCTCTCCCGAATACTCATGGACTTTCTGCGCCTTGACCTCGGGGGCAAGCGACCTGTCAAAAATGGCTTCCCGCAGTTTTTCCGGAACCACCTTGCTTTTCGGTGGCGCCGTCGCCGCGGCCTTCTGCAGCGGTCCTTCTTCGGAGTCCGCAATCCGGCTCTTGCTCAAATCGACCCGGACCTCCGTGATCCCTGCGTCCAGAATCTTCCGAATCTGGTCCTGGGAAGTCAGAAGAAACTGATTCTTTAAAAAAGGGTGATCAGCCCAGGACAGGGGCATATGAACATACATGCCGACTCTGAGTTGCTTGGCGGAGAAGGTTTTTTCCACTTTCCCTCCGGTTCAAAGGTTCTGCTGCCGGCGTTTTTCCTCCTGGAGCCTTCCTGCACGACCGCCACAAGACAACTCCCGGACTGCGCTTTCGTGCGGGGAAAAGGCGCCGAAGCGATCTTTGCCCTTTTCATCCGATCTTTTCTTTGATAAACCACATACAATCATCGGCCGGCATTCCGATGAACTTTAGAACAAAAACGGGTTTACTGTAGTTTCTTTCCCGGGAAAGTCAACCATCAATTCAAGGAGGTTCGTAACATGGGCAAAGGGGATCAGCGTTCGAAGCGAGGCAAAATCTGGCGTGGCACACATGGGAAAACCCGTCCCAAAAACAAATCCGCGGCAGGCACAACGGCATCGGAAAACGCCTCGCGATAACCGCTCACGCCTGTCTTCAATCAGCGAAACATCATCACGGGGAAAGTCCTCTCACGCCCGTTCTTCCTTCGGGTGTGAGGCCACAGCGTCAACCCTTGGGTGCGGATATTGAATGGGCGAAAAATCCGGGCTGTCGCCCGCAAAGAGTTTTATCATCTGGGCCGGGACTTCCGGAGCCTTTATCTGGCGTTCGCCATTCCGCTTCTCTTGATTTTGCTGTTCGGCTACGCCCTGAGTCTGGACGTGGATCGCATTGCAACGGTGGTCGTCGATCACGACCGCACAGCCATGAGCCGTGACCTGATCCGCCAGCTTGACGCCTCGCCCTACTTTGACGTCCGGACCTATCTGCCAGAGACTCATTCGGCAGGAGAAGCCCTGGATCGGGGCACTGCTGCCCTGGCCGTGATCATCCCCGCCGGCTTCGCCTCGGATTTGCGGCGGAACCGTGAATCCCCCGTTCAACTGCTGCTGGACGGAAGCGATCCGAATTTTTCAGGCATTGCCAGAGCTTACGTTACGGCTTTTTTTGAACATGACAATCAGCAACGGCTACAGACGCATCTGGCCCGACATGGGCAGGGCCCTATTCACCAACCCGTGGAAGGCCGCATCCGCGTTTGGTTCAACGAAGACCTTGAAAGCCGCAATTTCATCATTCCCGGGATCATTGCCGTCATTATCATGATCGTCGGCGCCATGCTGACTTCTCTGGTCGTCGCCCGGGAATATGAAAACGGCACCATGGAAACCATCCGCTCGCTGCCGCTGACGGCGGGGGAATTTCTCCTGGGCAAGGCGATTCCCTATTTCCTGATCGGCCTGACGGACGTGCTCTTCGCCGTTCTCATGGCCCAGCTCTTGTTCGGCATCGTCATGAAGTCCGGTTTCTGGCTTATGGCCGCCGCATCATCCCTATACCTGGCGGTCGCCCTGGCTCTGGGCCTGATGATTTCCATCCTGACCAAATCGCAGCTTGTTGCCAACCAGATTGCCCTTCTCGCCACCTATCTTCCGTCGCTTCTGCTGTCGAATTTTGTCTTCCCGGTAGCCAACATGCCGGCATTTCTGCAGGTCCTGACCTACATTGTCCCGGCAACCTACTACATCGAGATTCTCAACGGCGTCTATCTGAAACATATCAGCCTGATGCAGCTCGGTGCGCCCTTTTTGGTCCTGACGCTCATGCTCGTCGCCCTGTCTTCCGTCAACTGGCTCCAGCTGAGAAGGGAAGGGCTTTAGGATGAAGATCAACGGGATGCGCATCCGCGAACTGGTCCGCAAAGAGTTTATTCAGCTCTTCCGTGACAGAAAAATCCGCCCCATACTGATCATCGCCCCGATCATTCAGATTCTGATATTCGGCTACGTCGTGGATTACGACGTCCGCAATATCCGTCTCGCCATCCTGGATCAGGCACAGACCCGGGAGAGCCGCCTGATCGCCGAAACGTTCCGCGGCAGCGGCCTGTTCCAGATCACCCACGTTCTCAGACATGACCGGGACATCGAATCCCTGATGATCCGCGGGGAAACGGATCTGGTCTTAAAAATCGGGCCGGACTTGAGCGAACGCATACGCCGGGGGGAAAGCGCCGCCATTCAACTGATTGCCGACGGCACCATGAGCAATATGGCCTCCGTCCGGATCGCCTACGCCTCGGCCGTGATACAGCAAATCAATCGCCATCTCATTCGGGAGCTTTATCCCCAGACGATCCGCTACGGGCGGATCGATCCCCGGATGAGAGCGTGGTACAACCCGAATCTGGACAGCCGGTTTTTTTTCGTTCCCGGTATCGTCGCCGTCATCATCATGGTCCTCTCCCTCCTGCTGACTTCCATCGCCATCATCAAAGAAAAGGAAACGGGGACCATGGAGCAGCTCATCGTCACGCCCCTGACCCCTTTCGAATTCATTATGGGGAAAACGATCCCCTACATTGTCATCGCTTTGGGCCAGATGGCCGTGGTCACTGTGTTTGCCGTTTGGTGGTTTCAGATCCCCCTGGAGGGAAGCATCCCGGCACTCCTTTTGGCCGCCTGCCTGTTTCTTCTGAGTACGCTTGGTATCGGTCTTTTTATCTCGACCGTCTCATCCACACAACAACAGGCGGTCATGACAACCTTTTTTTTCCTGCTGCCCTTTTTCATGCTGAGCGGGTTTGTCTTTCCCATTGCCAACATGCCCGAATTCGTGCAATTAATGACTTATCTCAACCCCATGCGATATATTCTGGACATCATCCGGGGCATATTTCTGAAAGGGGTGGGACTGGAGGTCCTCTGGCCTCAATACGCGGCCTTGTTCCTTCTCGGTCTGGCCGTCTTTATCGGCGCCATCGGATTTTTCAGAAAAAGACTGGATTAAGGTCATACTGAGATGTACTTGAAGATTATCGATGATCCGGAAGCAGTCGGGAAGCACTGCAAACAATTTGTGCGTCAGCTCCGGTCCCGGAGCAGGGAAAAGATTTCCGTCAGACTGGGACACATGGGTGCAAGCAGTCTCTCCCATGTCCTGTGGTCTCCGGAACTCGGCATCTGGATGTCTTTCGATAAGAACAGGGCCGAACGTTTCAATCACGCCTTCGGAGTGGGACGACCCCTCCCGGACAGTGTTTTGTCGACCGCCTGTGAGATCAACTTTCCCGCCGGCGGCATCGACCGCCGCATGGGCGGCGTGTTTGCCCGGGACCGGAAAGGCCAGATATTCGTCGCCCACCGCGGCAAAATCGGCGGCGGCCGCAAGGGCATCGGGAAATCTCTGTTCGAGAATCATTACCGCGGCGTCTGGTCGCTGATGGAAGACGGCGAACAGGAAAGCGTGGTGGCCGTGATCGGTGCGGTGAAATCACACCGCTTTCCCCGTCAGCTTGCCCATTTTGTTCTCAAGGTCGACCAGATCAAGTCGCTCGCCGCATACGCACCCTCTCCTCAGGTCACGTTATCCTTCCCGGACACCTCCTTTCGGGAGGAATGGACGGGAAGCAAACAGTACGAATTTTTCCGGGATATGGCGGGACTATGCGATCAGGCCCTTGTTGTCCGGGACCTGTATCAGGCCCTGAAGGCCAAAGGATACCGCGTCGCCAACGATCCCTTTCGCGATCTTTTTATCCTGGACGGAACGGGACGGATCATGTCGCTTTTCCATATACAGACCGATATGCGGCCGGCGGCGCTGCAAAGCGGCGTTGCGCAGCTTCTGCTGCAGAGTCTGAATCTCCCGCACCGGACCCGACTTTTTCTAGTGATTCCCGCATGCCCGGAGCCGGGCTTCCGGCAGCGCCTGCAGAAAACAACCGTGGAAATTCTGGTTTACCAATGGCAGGGGGAAGAGGCCTCGTTTCCGGAACTGGAAACGAACTGGGACCGGGAAGCGCCGGCGGCGGCGCAGGACATGACATGATCATGAGATGACAATCTGCAAGGCAGCTTGTTTGCTTCCGTGCCGGAGATAGAACTTGAAACCCATGCGGTTTCACCTGAAGAATCAAATCGAATCATTTACGGGAGAGCAAAGCATGGAAAAATTACACCTTCTCGAAGCGGGGGAAGCCCTGCTGATCGTTGATATGCAGAACTGTTTTCTGCCGGGCGGCACCCTCGGGATCACCGGAAGCGACCGCATCCTCGATCCGGTCAACCGGCTGATCCGGATTTTCGCCAAGCGAAAGTTCCCGGTCGCCTTGTCGAGGGACTGGCATCCGCCGGATCACATCTCTTTTCAGCAGCAGGGTGGCCCCTGGCCCGTTCACGGCGTCGCCGGAACGCCCGATGCGGCGTTCTCGCCGGCCCTGCATTATCCCGCCGATGCCGCCGTTTTCTCGAAAGCCATGGGAAAAGACCAGGAAGAGTACTCGGCCTTTCTTGCCAGTGATGCAAAGGGGCTGACCCTGCGGGAATGGCTTGAGCAAAACCAGGCAAAGCGGATCTGGATCGGGGGACTGGCAACGGATTATTGCGTGTTGAACACGGGGCTGGATTTGCGGAAAGCCGGCTTTGGCGTAATCGTCCTGCGAGACGCCGTCCACGCCGTCGATGTCACGCCCGGCGACGGGGAAAGGGCGTTGGCCGAAATGGCCGCCCGGGGAGCGAAAATAGCCGCCGTTTCAGAGATCGAGGATAAGTCATGAACGTGATGAAGAGCCCCCTGCTGACCGACCTCTACCAGCTCACGATGCTTCAG
>CAYPKE010000140.1:0-6309 GCA_964411235.1 uncultured Syntrophales bacterium | reverse complement strand
CGATGAGATTAATACCTTGATTGCTGATTGTCACAAAATACTGAAAAATAATGGAAGACTTATCATTACCACGCCGAATTACGCGAGCTTGTGGCCGTTTCTTGAAGTGATCGTCGATATTGTGTCTCCCGTAAAATATAACGAACAGCATATTAACCAATTTACTTATTTTAATTTTGAAAGGAAAATGGCAGCGTGCTTTCCCGGCATGGGGGATCGTTTTTTAACTGAGTTCATTTCGACTACTCATTTTGTCTCGCCCTTCATTGCCGGCATATCATATCGTTTGGCCAGCTATCTTTCTGCGGCGATAGCACACGGAAACTGGTCGTTTCCATTCGGGAATCTGATTCTTGCCAGTTTCCGCAGAAAATGATGGGCATCAATCCATTTTCAATATCCGGAAAAGGTCGGATTCTTCGCTTAATTCATAATAACGAAGTTTTATAAGAACCCGATAACGGTTTAAAGCAGGCATAATAATATTATCATGGTGTGGATTCCGGATGGAAGCCGGCAGGAAATACGATATGAATAATTCGGCATGACGAAGGGAGGAGAAGCCATGAAGATAATGGTTACGGGGGGCGCCGGGTACATCGGCAGCCATGTGGTGAAAGCGCTGGGGGCGGCGGGGCATGACGTCCTCGTTTACGACAATCTTTCGACGGGACACGCTTGGGCCGTGCTGCACGGAGAGTTAGTCATCGGCGACCTTGCTGATCGGGACAGGCTCCGGGAGGTGGTGACCCGGTACCGGCCCGATGTGGTCATGCACTTTGCGGCCTCCATTCAGGTGGAAGAATCGGTGCAGGAGCCTCTCAAATACTACCGCAACAATGTCGTGAATTCCCTGAATCTGCTGGAGGCAATGACGGAGGCAGGCGTCGACAGGCTGATCTACTCCTCGACGGCCGCCGTTTACGGTGTGCCGGACAAGATTCCCGTCGATGAGTCGGCGGCATTGAAGCCGATCAATCCCTACGGGGCCACCAAGATGACGATGGAGCAGGTCCTCCAATCGTTGTTCCTGGCGGGGAAAATCAAGTACGCGGCCCTGAGATATTTCAACGTGGCCGGCGCGGATGTGGAAGGACGGATCGGCCAGGCCTACGCCGAGGCCACGCACCTCATCACCCGGGCACTGAAAACGGCCAAGGGAGAATTCCCCTGCCTTTACGTTTACGGGACGGACTATCCGACGCCGGACCGGACGTGCATCCGCGATTATATCCATGTCGATGACCTGGCGGAAGCCCATCTGTTTGCCCTTGATTACCTTCAGAGGGACATCGTGGGAGCTTCGGTGATGAACTGCGGCTACGGCCATGGCTTCTCCGTCCGCGAGGTGATCGACGCGGTCCGCCGCGTGACGGGCAAGCCGTTCGAGGTTCAGGAAACGGCGCGGCGCCAGGGTGATCCGCCGGTGCTCGTAGCGGACAGCACACGCCTCCGCAACCTGACAGGTTGGGCGCCCCGGTATGACGACCTTGACTTTATCGTCAAGACGGCCTGGGATTGGGAACGGAACCGTTGAACAGCCGTTTGCCTCTTGTATTTCCGGTTTTTCCGTAAAGGTGGTGTGTACCGTTACGGCGGCGGACCCGGCAGAAGCCTTTCCTAATGCGCGAAAATCAGATCCCGGCTCACCTCGGTCACCGGCCCGAATTTTTCCTCGATCTGCTTGAAATCCAGGATTTTTTCGTTGCCAAGGATGACGTAGGTTCTCGGTTTGTTTTTCAGGTGGGCCTGGTTGAAGCGGACCACATCATCCAATGTCATCGCGGGAATGGTTTCAAAGTAAGTCTTGCGCAGGTCTTCCCGATAGCCCATCCTGCGGGCGTTCAGATAATTCCAGATGATATTCATTTTCGTGATGCGTTCGTTGCGGATGCCGTTCAGGATGGCATCACGGGCGATGTCAAAAGCGGCCTGTGAGACCGGCATGTCGTCGAACAGCTCGTTGAAGGCGTTAAAGGCCTCGATGACCTTGTCGTTCTGGGTGGCGATAAATGCATTGTTCATGAAGGGGCCATCGGGGCGTGACGGGGCTCCATACACGGAATAGGCGGCATATGCGAGCCCGCGTTTTTCCCTCAGCTCCTGGAAAACGACGGCGTTCATGCCGCCGCTGAAGTAGACATTGTACATCCGCGCCGGTGGAAGGACGGCGAAGCTGTAATCCTCGCCCCGGGTGATCAATTGCAGGTAGGACTGGTTTGCCTCGTAATGGGAGAAGAAAACACGATTGCTGTCCGTCGGCAGTTCGTCGAAGACCCTCTCGCCCGGCATCTCTTTGAGTCCCGCCGGAACTTTACGGATGCGCATCAGCATCGCCTTGAGGTTATACGGTGCGAGGGGCCCGTAGTACAGAATCTTGTGTCGGTATCCCGGGAGATCGCGAATCCGTGCGATCAGCGTATCCGCCTGGATCTGTGCAAGTTCGGCATTGGGTACGATGTGGGTGAAGGGCGACCGGGGGCCGTAAGTCGCGTAGTTTATGAGGCCGCTGAAGACGGCCTGCTGATCCAGCCGGGCGTTTTCCCGTTCCTTGATGATCCTGTCGATATATTTTGCCAGGGCTTGCTCGTCGGGCCTGGCATCCGCAAGAATCGTCTCCATGAGGGCCGCCGCTTCCTCCTGGTTTTCGCTGAGGCCCGTGACCACAACATAGGTTTCCTCCCTTTCGGAATGGATGTCGAAGGAACAGGCCAGCCGGTAGAATGCCTGGGCCAGCTCCTCGGCTTTCATGGTGGAGGTGCCGAGATAGTTGAGGTATCCGGCGGCAAGCCTGAGCAGGCGGTCCTGATCGCTTCCGAAGGGGAAATAGTAGTACAGGGAGAACGTGGCATTTTCCTCGTTCTGTTTGTGCAGCACTTCGATGCCGTTCAAGTCGAAGCGGTTGAGGTCCGTTTCGTAATCCACAAAGACCGGATCGATATCGGTAACCCTGCGCTGCCTGAACTGGGCAAGATAGGACGACTCTTCATCGCGGTTGATATGGATCGGCGTGATCGGCGGCTTTGGGACCATTTCCACCTTGGGATCCCCCGTTCGCTTGAAAACCACGGCGTATTTTTCTCCGAGCGTTTCCCGGGCGAACGCGACGAGCTCCTCGCGGGACATTTCCCCCAATTCATCGAGGTAGGCAACGGCGTCTGGCCATGCGATGCCGTTTACGAAGCTGCCGGACATCATCGAGGCGCGCCCCCGGTTGCTTTCCAGGCGCTTCATCTCCGCCAGCTTCATGTTGTTGACCGTGGCCTCCAGCATCCAGGCGGGAAAATCGCCCTTTCTGAGGCGAGCGACCTGTTCCAGCAGGATGTCCCGGACCTCCTCCAGGCTTTGTCCGCTGCGGTTGCGGGCGGATAGAATCAGGCTTGAGTAGTCGGCAAGTTTGTAGCAGTAGGCCCCCGCCGAGAGGGCCCGCTGCTTCAGGTTCACATCCAGGTCGATAAGGCCCGTGCTGCCGTTGGAGAGCATTCTGGCCAACATCTCCGCACGCATGGCCTCCCGGCTGGATGCGCCGGGAAAACGGAAGCCGATGCTGACCTGTTCGGCCTCGAGGCCGGTCACTTCAACGGTGACGGGTTCGGTCAGGGGAGACTCGGGCGCAACCTGAAGGGGAGGGATCTCACGGGACGCCATGGTCCCGAAGGCCCGGTCGATGACGGCGATTGCCCGGTCGGGATCGAAATCCCCCGCCAGGATCACGGCCATGTTGTTGGGAACGTAGTAGGTGTCGTAAAATTTGCGTATATGCCTCATCGAGGGGTTCTTGAGATGTTCGGGATCGCCCAGTACAGTCTGCCGTCCGTAGGGGTGATGCGGATAGAGGGCCTTCTGCATCGCTTCCCAGACCTTGCGGCCGTCGTTGGTCAGGGACATGTTCTTTTCTTCATAAACCGTTTCGAGCTCGGTGTGAAACTGCCGCAGCACGGGATCGGCGAACCGCTCGGCTTGGATGTCCGCCCAGTTTTCAAGCTGGTTGGCGGGGATGTTTTCGATGTAGAGGGTGTAGTCATAAGACGTGGCGGCATTCGTTCCCCGTGAGCCGATGAATCGCATCAGCTTGTCGTATTCGTTGGGGATGGCCAGATGCGAGGCTTCGTAGGAGAGCGCATCGATTTCCCGGTAGATTGCCGCCCGCATGTCGGGGTCGGTTTCTGCCCGGTACGCTTCGAAAAAGGATTCGATGCGGTCGATGAGGATTTTCTCCTTTTCCCAGTCAATGGTTCCGATTTTTCCCGTGCCCTTGAAGAGCATGTGTTCGAAGTAATGGGCCAGGCCCGTCGCATCGGGGGGATCGTTGCGGCTGCCCGCCTTCACGACGATATAGGTCTGGATGCGCGGTTCGTCCCGGTACACGCTCATGTAAACTTTCAGACCGTTGTCCAGGGTATAAATGCGCGCCTGGAGCGGGTCACCAGGTACGGTCAGGTATTCGTAAGCCTTGCCCGCAGTCGGTAGGCCTGCCAGGAAAAACAGAATCAATAGAGGAAAGAGGTATCTAAGGTATCTTTTCATTTTTTTGCACCATAAGGGTGGGACACCAGGAAACCGGGGCCCCGCTCGGGATCTTTCGGTTAGTTCTTTTCCACCTGGATGACATTGGCTACGGGCCGGCTTTCCTTGATGATCATGCCGCTTCCCCGGTCGAGGGCGAAGCCGCTCGATGAGCCGCCGTCGAGATTGAAGGCCTCGATCACGCCGAGACCTGCGTGCAGGAGAAAAGCGGTCATTTCCGAATAGGTCATCGTGCCCGCCCTGTTGACGATGAAAAGCACATTTTCCGCATCGTCCCGGGCAAGAACCGTCCTGATGTGGCTGGTGAGCGAGTTCAGCGTGACGGGCTTTCCATTGCGGACCAGATAGGGCCCGCTTTTCAGGGCGTGATCGAAATCGTCGATATCCGCCGCGGTCAGGGGGTTTCCCTGCAGATCGGCGATGACCACCTCGCCGCTGCGGCGGACGGCAAACAGCCCGAAATGGCGGTTCAGGGTATTTACCGGCTTGATCAGACGGCCCGACGCGACGCACAGGTCCGTCGGCTGATGATTCTGGTCCCAGTAGCCGCCGTTAACCGTCAAAAGTGCCCGGGGGTTTTCGTTGTGAAACCGGCTGATGGATTTCGGAGGATTTCCGTAGACGACTTTGAAGGTCGCGGTCAGGGGGTTGACCGTCATGATGCTGACGATTTTCCCGCCCCCTTCGTATTCCGCATAACTTATTGCCGATAGCCGGTCGTCAACCGTCTTTTGATAAACGAGCCGATAAGAGGGTTCGGCCCCGGCGACAAAGGCATAAGCGGCCGATAAGAGCAGGAGCAAAAGCGTTTGGATTGCCGTACGGGATTTCATGAGAGGCGTTGTTCCTTTCGTGGATTGATAAAACTGCCGGGGCAGTATAAATAAAAAGGCCTTTTATGCATAGAATTATTGTGTACAAAGGCGGCAGGCTTCTGGTATCTCTGCCGGGGAGGCGCTTGACGGGAATTTCCCGCAAGCCTTTCGGGACAGCAGCAGGGGGAAGGAAAGGGAATGCAGGTGGAGAAAAGCGGTTTGACACGGGACGGAAATAAAACGGACCTGGTTCTATTTGATTTTGGCGGCGTTTTGGCCGAAGAGGGCTGGAAGGCAGGGCTGCGGTTTATCGCCGGGATCAACGGATTGGACGACGAAAAATTTTTGCAGACGGCGGCCGACACGATCTACGAGACCGGCTATATCCTGGGGAAGGGATCCGAAGGGAGTTTTTGGAAATCTTTGCGTGAAAAGACCGGTATCCGGGGCGACGATGCCGCCTTGAGGCAGGAGATCTTTTCGCGGTTCCGTCTGCGGGATTGGATGTTCGACTGGGTCGGGCAACTGAAGGCGCAGAAGATTACGGTCGGCATCCTCAGCGACCAGACGGATATGCTCGACCGGCTGAATGACCGGGACGGTTTTTTCGGGTGCTTCGATCATGTCTTCAACAGTTATCACCTTGGCAAAGGCAAGCGGGACATTTCCCTGTTCGATGAGATCGCCGGGAGCCTGAAGACGGATCCCGGCCGGATACTCTTCGTGGACGATGATCCCGGACATGTGCAGCGGGCAAGGCAAAAAGGCTGGAAGGCGATTCTCTATGTGGACCGTGATTCCTTCGAACGGGAAATGAGGCATTATTTGCAAGAGTAGCGGTGCCGGCGCAGGACGGGACCCCGTCTGCGGTCGGCATTGAAGTCCCGCTGAAAGTCTTGCGGGCCGGCAGGGCTTTCAGAATCGCCCGTGCTGTTAAAAGCAGTTGAAAGCGAAGAAATGAAAGACG
>CAYPKE010000139.1:0-6359 GCA_964411235.1 uncultured Syntrophales bacterium | reverse complement strand
AACCGTTGATGCGCTCCGAATCGTCATTCGCAGTGATGAGTCCGATCGTGACAGTACGGACACCGGCGTGGATATATACAACATGGTCAAATACCAGCGCTCCAACCAGGATACTTGTTTCAATCAGAAGCCGATTGTGCAAAAGGGTTTGCGGGTGAGGAAGGGGGACATCATCGCTGACGGCCCAGCTGTAGATAACGGAGAGTTGGCTCTGGGAAGGAATGTCATGGTCGCCTTCATGTCCTGGGGTGGTTACAACTATGAGGACTCCATTTTGGTCAGCGAAAGAATTGTGAAGGAGGATGTATATACGTCCATCCATATCGAGGAGTTCGAAACCATGGCCCGGGACACCAAGCTCGGTAAAGAAGAGATCACACGTGACATTCCGAACGTGGGTGAGGATGTTTTACGTAACCTTGATGAGGACGGTATCATTTGTATGGGTACGGCGGTGAAGACCGGCGATATCCTTGTCGGCAAAATTACACCCAAAGGTGAAACCCAGCTCTCTGCTGAAGAGAAGCTGCTGCGTGCTATCTTCGGGGAAAAGGCCAGCGACGTGAGGGATACCTCGTTGCGGGTTCCTCCGGGCGTGGAAGGCACCGTAATCGATGCCAAGATTTTTACCCGGAAAGGGACAGAAAAGGATCACCGTTCCCAGTTCATTGAAGAGGAAACGATCGCGCAATTGAAGAAGGATCGTGACGATGAAATCCGGATCGCGACAGAAATGGTCAGAAAAAAGATTACGGATTTACTTTCGGGCAAGGTTTCCGCTGCCAAACTCGTCGACGCCAAGAAGAGGACCGTTCTGAAAAAGGGTGATACTATCACAGCGGAAATCATGAAGGAAATTCCCTTTGTTATCTGGAAGGATATTGCCATTCTCGATGACGAGAAAGTTGAAGAAGAAGTGAGAACCCTGCTGTCGAATCTGGAACGCAAAGAAGAGGTTGTTCAGGCCTACTTTGAATCGAAACTTGAGAAAATCAAGGCCAGTGACGAGTTGCCTCCCGGTGTCATCAAATTGGTAAAGGTTTACATTGCTATTAAGCGAAAGCTTTCCGTGGGTGACAAGATGGCAGGGCGGCACGGAAACAAGGGCGTGTTGTCGCGGATTCTTCCGGAAGAGGATATGCCCTATTTTGCCGATGGAACCCCCGTGGATATTGTTTTGAATCCATTGGGTGTGCCTTCCCGAATGAATGTGGGCCAGATCCTTGAAACATATCTGGGTTGGGCGGTGAAAGGTCTGGGGGACCAGGTTGCACGTCTTTTGGAATCCGGTGTGGACACGGAAGGTATCAGTCGGGATTTGAAGAAGTTGTATGACGCACCGGATTTTAATGCTTTTGTTGACGATGCCCCACCGGAGAAAGTCAGAGAATTTTCAGAAAAGCTGAAAGGGGGAATTCCGGTCGCGTCTCCGGTATTTGATGGTGTGGAAGAAGAAGAGATCAGAGAGATGATGACTTCGGCGAATTTACCTGTGAGCGGCCAGACGCTTTTATACGACGGCAGGACCGGCGAACCTTTCAGTCAGCCGATTACAGTCGGCATGATTTACATACTGAAACTTCACCACCTGGTTGATAACAAGATTCATGCCCGTTCCATCGGGCCCTATTCGCTGGTGACCCAGCAACCACTGGGGGGCAAAGCCCAATTCGGCGGCCAGAGATTAGGTGAAATGGAAGTATGGGCCATGGAGGCCTACGGTGCCGCTTATTCTCTGCAGGAATTCCTGACGGTGAAGGCGGATGATGTAACCGGGAGAACCCGCATGTACGAGGCTATCGTGAAAGGGGAACACACCACCGAACCGGGTGTTCCTGAGTCCTTCAATGTCCTTGTTAAGGAGCTTCAGAGTCTGTGTCTTGATGTTGAATTAATCGAGGAAGAGTAGCGTATTCTATACAAAGATTACGTAGAGAAGGTTATTTTATAGGTTAAATTCAACAATACATCAGGAGATATAATCCGTGGAAGATGTTTTCAGTTATTTCGAGAAGCCAAAAGATCCGATTCGGTTTAATGCCATAAAAATATCCATTGCCTCCCCTGACCAGATTCTATCCTGGTCCCGTGGCGAGGTCAAGAAACCGGAAACGATCAATTATAGAACGTTCAAACCTGAACGGGACGGACTTTTCTGCGCGAAAATTTTTGGTCCCGTCAAGGATTACGAATGTCTTTGCGGCCGCTATAAGCGCATGAAACACAAGGGGGTCGTCTGTGAAAAATGCGGGGTTGAGGTCATCCAGTCCAAGGTCCGCCGGGATCGCATCGGACACATAACCCTGGCTACGCCGGTTGCACATATCTGGTTTTTGAAGAGCTTGCCGAGCCGGATCGGGAGTATACTAGATTTGACGCTGAAGGAACTGGAGAAGGTGCTTTATTTTGAATCCTGGATCGTAGTCGATCCCAAGGAAACGCCCCTGAAAAAGAAGGAACTCCTTTCCGAGGAGGATTTGGCGGACCTTCAGGATCAGTATGGCGAGGAGGCCTTCGAAGCGGGAATCGGCGCGGAAGCGATTCGTAAGTTGCTTGAGGAAGTCGATCCGCTCAAACTCGATGTGGATATCCGGGACGAATTGAAAGCGACGCCGTCGGATACGAAGCGAAAGAAGTTGGTTAAACGGTTGAAGGTGGTCGAGGCTTTAAAAAAATCTGGAAACCGTCCGGAGTGGATGATCCTCACCGTCCTGCCGGTCATCCCGCCGGATTTGAGACCACTGGTTCCCCTGGATGGGGGAAGGTTTGCCACGTCGGATCTGAACGACCTTTACCGCAGGGTTATAAACCGGAATAACAGGCTGAAGCGTTTGCAGGAATTAAATGCGCCGGAAATTATCATCCGCAACGAGAAACGGATGCTCCAGGAAGCGGTGGACGTGCTGTTCGATAACGGGCGGCGCGGCAGGGCTATTACGGGGACCAACAAAAGGCCCTTGCGTTCCCTGTCGGATATGCTCAAGGGAAAGCAGGGCCGGTTTCGCCAGAATCTACTCGGGAAGCGCGTCGATTATTCGGGGCGGTCGGTTATTACCGTGGGACCTGATTTGCGTCTTCATCAGTGCGGTTTGCCGAAAAAAATGGCTCTCGAGCTGTTCAAACCTTTCATTTACAACCGTCTTCAGGAAAAAGGTTATGTGAATTCCGTCAAGAGCGCAAAGAAAATGGTGGAAAAGGAGACGGCGGAAGTCTGGGATGCCCTGGATGAGGTCGTCCGCGAGTACCCCATTATGCTTAACCGTGCGCCGACTCTCCATCGTCTCGGTCTTCAGGCCTTCGAACCGATCCTGATCGAGGGAAAGGCTATTCAGTTACATCCCCTGGTCTGCACGGCTTTCAATGCCGATTTCGACGGCGACCAGATGGCGGTTCACGTGCCTTTGTCGATCGAGGCGCAGGCGGAAGCCCGTATCCTGATGATGTCGACGAACAACATACTGTCCCCGGCCAACGGCAAACCGATTATTATCCCCAGTCAGGATATCGTGTTGGGTATCTACTATCTGACGCGGGAGCGTCCCCACGCTAAGGGAGAGGGGATGGTATTTGCCGATACGGAAGAGGTGCGCCGCGCCATGGATGCCGAGGCGGTCGATCTGGGCGCAAGAATCCAGGTGCGGATCGACGGCAGCCTCAAAACAACCACAGTGGGTCGGGTTGCCCTGTCGGAGATTGTGCCGAAACAGATTTCCTTTGATGTGATCAATAAGGTCATGAACAAGAAGGAACTGGCCAATCTGATCGACCACTGTTACCGCGTTTGCGGGGACAAAACGACGGTCCTTCTGGCGGACCGCCTGAAGGATCTGGGATTTAAGTATGCCACCATCTCCGGTGCGTCATTTGCCATTCACAATCTAATCATTCCCTCGACCAAGAAGGATATCGTCAGTGGCGCGGACAAGGACGTTCTCAAGATCCAGAAACGGTATATGGACGGCCTGATCACCGACGGCGAGCGTTACAATATGGTCATTGATATCTGGGCGCAGGTGACCGAAAAGATCGCCGCCGATATGCTTGAAGGGATCAGTACGGAAGAGGTCGACAGTTCTGAAGTGAAGAAAGAGCGAACAAAGAGCTTCAACCCGGTTTACATGATGGCCGATTCCGGAGCGCGGGGAAGCAATGTTCAGATCAGGCAGTTGGCCGGTATGCGAGGCCTGATGGCCAAGCCATCGGGAGAAATCATCGAAACGCCGATCACGGCAAATTTCCGCGAAGGATTGACGGTTCTGGAGTATTTCATTTCCACCCATGGTGCCCGGAAGGGACTGGCGGACACCGCCCTGAAAACGGCGAATTCGGGTTATTTGACGAGGAGACTGGTCGATGTCGCTCAAGACTGCATTATTACCGAGCAAGATTGCGGTACGGTCGACGGTATTTACGTCAACGCCCTTATGGAAGGGGGGGAAATTATCGAACCGGCCGGAGAAAGAGTGCTCGGCCGTGTCGCCCTTGAGGATATCAAGGATCCGTTCACGGGGGAAATCCTGGTGCGGGCCAACCAGGCGATCGATGAAACACTGGCAGAGAAAATCGACGGTGCAGGTATTGAGAGCGTCAACATCCGGTCCGTCTTAACATGCAAATCCAAGCACGGTGTTTGCGCCATGTGTTACGGCCGTGATCTGGCACACGGCCATCTGGTAAATATCGGTGAAGCCGTGGGAATCATTGCCGCCCAATCCATTGGTGAGCCGGGAACGCAGCTTACCATGAGAACCTTCCACATCGGCGGGACGGCCAAATTTGACGAGCATTCGACCCTCGATGCACGGCACGACGGTGTCATCAAGATGTTCAATCTCGATCAGGAGCGGGGCGATTTGGCAATGAGCAGGGACGGCCGGGACCTTGTGGTCATGCGAAGAAATGGGGAAGTGCACGTTCTTGACGATCAGGGGCGAAGCCGCGGCAAATACACGGTTCCCTACGGGGCCCATTTGAAGTTAAAGGAAGGCGCTACTGTGAATAAAGGCGATCGAATTGCGGAATGGGATCCCTTTTCCATCCCGATTCTGGCCGAGGTAGGCGGGGTCGTCAAGTTTGGTGATATCATCGAAGGAAAGACAATGCAGGAACAGGTGGATGAAGTGACCGGCCTGTCCCGCAAAGTTATTGTGGAATTCAAAGGCGGCGATCTGCGACCACGCATTTCTGTCAAGGATGACAAGGGGAGAACCGCCAAGGTTCCAGGAACGAACGCCGTCGCCCGACATTTCCTTTCCGTCGGGGTGAACATCGTCGTGTCAGAAGGAGACACGGTGGTGGCCGGTGACATTTTGGCAAAGATTCCCCGAGAAACCCAGAAGACAAAGGACATCACCGGTGGCCTGCCTCGGGTTGCCGAGTTGGTTGAGGCGAGAAAACCAAAGGATTATGCTGTGATCAGTGAAATCGACGGTGTGGTAACTTTTGGCAAGGATGCAAAGGGGAAACGAAAGGTTATGGTGATTCCCGATGTGGGGGAGGATAAGGAATACCTTATTCCCAAGGGCAAACACATCAGTGTTCAGGAGGGCGACCGTGTTTCTGCCGGCGAGCCTCTCATGGAAGGTGTCCAGAATCCCCACGATCTGCTGAACATCAAGGGAGAAAAGGCGCTGGCCCGTTATCTGGTCGATGAAATTCAGGAAGTGTACCGGCTTCAGGGTGTCAAAATCAACGATAAACACCTCGAAGTCATTGTTCGCCAGATGCTTCGCCGGGTTAAAGTGACCAATCCGGGTGATACCAGCTTTATCAGCGATGAGCAAGTGGAGCGCTACCGCTTCCAGGAGGAAAACCGTCAGGTCATCGAGCGAGGTGGGAAGCCTGCGATCGGTGAACCGATGCTTCTGGGTATAACCAAGGCGTCGCTTTCCACCCAGAGCTTTATTTCTGCGGCATCCTTCCAGGAGACAACCCGGGTGTTGACGGAGGCAAGCCTGGCCGGGAAGGTTGATTATCTGCGGGGACTTAAGGAAAATGTGATCATGGGTCGTCTCATTCCTGCAGGAACGGGACTGGTCATGTACAGGAAGCTCGGAATCCAGGTCCCGGAGGACGCTCAGTACGTTGAGGACATGGAATCGGACGAAATAGTGGATGAGAAAACGCTTGACATTCAGGAAGCGAATTGATATTGACACGAGCTTCATTGCGACAGGTACAGATTAGGTTTTGGGAGGAAGAATGCCTACAGTTAATCAATTAGTCAGGAAAGGGCGGGAGAAGATTGCAAAGAAAGCGGCGACGCCTGCGCTGGCCGGCTCACCCCAGCGTCGGGGTGTTTGTGTGAGGGTTTATACGACGACCCCGAAAAAGCCCAATTCGGCTCTCCGGAAGGTGGC
>CAYPKE010000138.1:0-6367 GCA_964411235.1 uncultured Syntrophales bacterium | reverse complement strand
TCCGCAGTTGCTAACATATCAAACCAAACCGTGTCAAGATATTATTCAGGGGCGGAACATGGATCCCCGCACACCGGGATCCATGCTGTTCAGTCCGTTCGGACGAGAGTGGCTTTCCTCAATCAGAAGTGGCAAAGGGAAAGCTGACGGGGCAAGGATCCCGTCAGGGCAGCTCGAAAGCATCCCGGATGATCTCGATTTCCGGTTTGGGATGTTTCATAAGAACGGAAACCACATCGAATCGCGCCGCCCGGTCATGAAGACGCTTTTCCTGCAGGTAGCAGAGGGCAACGGCGGCCATTTTCTTCTGTTTCGCCGGACCGACCGCCTCGGCGGGAATGCCGCAGGACACGGATCGCCGGCTCTTCACTTCCACGAAAACAATTGTTTGTCCCTCTTTCGCCACGAGATCGATTTCCCCGAAGCGACAGCGGTAATTCCGCTCCAGTATCGCGTATCCCCGCCGGCGCAGATACTCCAGGGCAATCTCCTCGCCGCGGCGGCCCTTGTCCTGTGTAGTCCGATCAGCCATGGCCATCGAAATCCAGTTCCGCATTTGCACAGGATATCCTTTTTCGTCCGTATTGAAATGTCAGACGATGAATTTTGCAGGGGCCGTATTGGAGGAGAGCGGCCTGATGGGACGCTGTTCCGTATCCTTTGTTGCGCTGGAAATCGTACTGGGGAAACTGGCGGTGGTACATCTCCATGATGCGATCACGCGAGACTTTGGCAATGATGGATGCGGCGGCGATCGAAATGCTGAGGCGATCTCCCTTGACGATCGCCTTCTGGGTAAGAGCCCCCGGAATACGGCGGTTTCCGTCAACAAGGATGTAATCGGGAGTAATCGACAGGTCGGCCAGGGCTTCGTTCATGGCCACGAGCGTGGCCTGCAGAATATTGATCTGATCAATAAGGGACGACTCAACGACACCGATACCGACGGAAAGCGCCTCCTGCCGGATGACATCGAACAGCTTATCCCGTCGGCGGGAGGGGATCTGCTTGGAATCCCCTATTTCTGGATTCCGGTAGCCCCGGGGGAAGATCACCGCCGCGGCGACGACGGGCCCTGCCAGGGGTCCCCGCCCGGCCTCGTCGACTCCGGCGACGAACTTTGCGCCCCGGCTGTAGGCCAGCGATTCAAATTGATCCATTGCGCCCGATGGAAAACGTTTCGGTTCACCACAAAATGCAAGAGCAGGCCGACACCTGCTCTTTTCCATCAATTCCCGCCGGAAGATGAAGCGCCATGCGCGGTGGCGCGCTTTCCGGCCATGACTACGCTTTCTTCAGCTCTTCAATTCTAGCTTTCTTGCCCCGCAGCTTCCTGAGGTAATATAGGCGGGATCTCCGGACACGGCCTCGTGTCACCACCTCGATACGCTCAATCACGGGGGAATGAAGAGGGAAGGTCTTCTCGACGCCGACACCATAGGATACCTTGCGGACCGTAAAGGTCGACCGGCTTGTTCCCTGGCGGCGGCGGATCACAACGCCCTCATAAGCCTGGATCCGCTGTTTCTGACCTTCGATGATGCGGAGATAGACCTTCAAGGTATCCCCCGTTTTGAAGGGGGGGATATCCTCCCGCATCTGTTCTTTCTCTAAAAACGTCACGACATCCATAAGAGAATTTCCTCCTCTGTATTTTTTCAAGCTTCCCCAATCGGGCCCTGTGGATACATCTTTCCAAACAGCCGAAAAACGAGATCAGCGTTCTTTACATGCTTTGATTCGAATTTTCAACACTTTATTGCACACAATTTTCTCTTCCCCAAAGCCGGTCCAAAACGATGGCAACGGCCGACCGCACAGAAAGATGATTATATTCGCCCATTCCACGAATCGGCTCCATTTGGATATCGGCCCTGGCCAACACCTCTTCAGCCAACCCCCAGCCGGTTCCGAAAACAAGCAAATGAGGATCTCCCGATTTGAATTCATCGCGCAACGCCGACGGACTGATCAGCGGACCGGCAAGCCGGGCGCCGGTGACAACCATGCGAGGTCTTTTCCCGGAACGGCAGGCCACGTCGTCAATCACCTCGTCCAGGGTTCCCTTGAGATCGACCAGAGAAAAGGCTTCCCTGCGGGAGGGATTATGCATGGCACCGTATCCTTCCTGCCAGTGGCCGATAATCTTTCTCACAAGAGTCTGCTGTTTTGCGAGAGGGGTGACGATATAAAACCGTCTGATGCCGAAGGTCCTCGCGCTGCGGGCGACATCATGGATATCCATGTTGGCGACGGAGGTCACGGAAACCCGGCCCTTTCGATCCAGAACGGAACCGTGTAAAAGGGCAAGGCTGACGTTTTCCGAGGCCAATGCTGGTGATCACTCCTCTTCGCTAAAATCCTTGAGAATTTTCTTGTCCTCATCGGAAAGCGTCGCCTTTTTGAGCAGGTCCGGCCGCCGGTGAAACGTTCGCCTCAGGGAGGTCCGCTTCCGCCACAGGTCGATCTCCCGATGGTTCCCCGAAAGCAGCACTTCCGGTACCCGCCATCCCCTGTATTCGCTGGGCCGCGTGTACTGGGGGTATTCAAGAAGCCCCATGGAAAAGGACTCGGAAGCCGTCGACTCGCTATTGCCGAGGACGCCCGGAACAAGGCGGGACACGGCATCGATGACAACCATCGCCGAAAGTTCCCCCCCCGTGAGAACATAGTCGCCGATGGAAATTTCCCGGTCCGCCAGATGCTGCCTGACCCGGTCATCCACGCCCTCGTAATGTCCACAGATCAGAACAATTCGGTCGAAAGCGGCCAATTCCTCCGCCATGGACTGGCTGAACGACTCACCCTGGGGCGTCAGCAGTACAACGAGGGATCGGCCTTCTGTCCTGTCCAGCGAGGCCAGGGCCCGGTCGATCGGATCGACCTTCATGACCATGCCGCATCCGCCGCCGTAAGGCGTGTCATCGGTCATTCGATGTTTGTCCCGTGTGTGATCCCGGATGTTGTGCAGGACAATTTTGATGAGTTCCCTGTCCTTGGCTTTCTTCAAAAGGCTGACCTGGAGCGGCGAGTCGAACATCTCGGGGAAAACAGACAGGATGTCAAAACGCAGCATGCTCCGCCCCTCTTACAGGCCTTCCAGCAGGCGAACCACCATGCGATTTTCCCGGAGATCGACCGTTTGAATAACGTCCGCGATAGCCGGCAAGAGAGTCTCCTTCTCGCCGTTTCGGCAGACGTAAACATCGTTGCTTCCCGTAGAAAAGATTTCCGCTACCTTCCCCAAGGATTGGCCCGATTCTGTGACCACATTGAGGCCGATGATGTCGCGCCAGTAAAACTCGTCATCCGCCAACGGTTCCAGAAGCTCCGCGGAAGCCAGGACATCGGCGCCGGCAAGCAGCCGCGCCGTTTCCGGGTCATGTACACCTTCGACCGACAGAAAAAATTTTTCCCCGGCAAAGAGGATTTCCCGAACGGGGTAGCGTTTTCCGTTTCCATCGGGCGTTCTGACAAAAACCTCTTTTAAGGAATCCCGCAGTCCGTCCGATTCCAGATAGGATAGACACCGCATCTGCCCCTTCAGACCCCGAGGTTTTAGTATCCTGCCGATTTCAAAAAGATCCATGACTACTCGATGATTTCCAAGACCGTCCTTTTGTGCAGTTTGGTCGATGCGGCACTCAAAATAGTCCTCATCGCTTTGGCTGTCCTGCCCTGCTTACCGATCACCTTTCCGAGGTCTTCCTTGGCCACCCTCAATTCAATGACGGAAGTCTGCTCGCCGACCACTTCCGATACTTCGACTTTATCGGGATTGTCTACCAAAGATTGAGCCATGTACTTGATCAAGTCCTTCATCTCGTAAACCTCCACTCATCTCGTTCAGGTTAAGTATCGCCGGGTAATTGACATCGATTGCATGACCAGCACAAGTATTACAAATCGGTTCGGATCGAAATGAACCGCTTTACGCACTCCGGGCAGCCTTTTTGAGCAACTGCGACACCGTCAAGGTCGGTTTTGCACCCTTGGCCATCCAGGTGGAAATTCTGTCCTCTTTCAGGAAAACCTCCACCGGTTCCGTTCTGGGATTATAATGACCGACGATCTCCAAGAATCCCCCGTCTCTCGGAGACTCGGAATCCGCCACCACGATTCTGTAAAAAGGTTTTCCCTTCGCACCCATGCGGGCTAATCTGATTTTCACTGCCATTTCTTTTTCTACGCACCTCCTGGAAAATTCTATTGCGATTTTAGCTCTTATCACGAAACACTAATGATTAAAAGGGGAAAAGCCCTCTTTTCATCTTTTTTAATCCACCCTTGCCGGTCATCTTCTTCATGACTTTCCTGATATCCACATAACTCTTCAAAAGCCGATTCACATCCTGGACGGTTGTGCCGCTGCCTCGGGCGATTCGCTTCCGGCGTTGCCCATCAATAATCTGATAGTTAAACCGTTCTTTTCTGGTCATGGAATCGATGATGGCGATAATTTTGACAAGCTCCTTCTCATCGGGTTTCATGTCCTTCATTTCTTTGAACTTCTTCATTCCGGGGATCATGCCGAGAATATCCGTCAGCGACCCCATTTTGGAAATCTGCTTCAACTGGTCCCGGAAGTCTTCCAGGGTAAACTCGTTCTTCCGCAGTTTCTTTTCCAGATCTTTGGCATAGCGTTCATCGACTGCCGTCTGCGCCTTCTCCACCAGGGTCAGAATGTCGCCCATTCCCAGAATCCGCGACGCCATGCGATCGGGATAAAACACCTCCAGCGCGTCCACTTTTTCGCCCACGCCGACAAATTTGATCGGCTTGCCCATAACGGCCTTCAGCGACAGGGCCGCGCCGCCCCGGGCATCACCATCCATCTTCGTCATGATGACGCCGTCGATACCCAGAATGTCATTGAATTTTCCCGCCACATTCACAGCGTCCTGGCCGGTCATGGCGTCGGCAACAAAGAGAATCTCCGCAGGCTGGATCATCTCCTTGATCTTTTTCAGCTCATCCATCATTTCCACGTCGATGTGAAGGCGCCCCGCCGTATCGACGACGATCACCTCGTACCCCTCACGCCTGGCCGCATCCACGGCCTGCTGGCATATCTGCACAGGGTTCCGCAATTCCCCGACATCGAAAATGCCGATGCTGTTCTTTTCAGCAAGCAGCTTCAATTGGGTCACCGCCGCGGGCCGATAGACGTCGGCGGAAACCAGGTAAACCCGTTTACCCTGGTTCTTAAGGTGCCGGGCCAGCTTTACCGCCGTGGTGGTCTTTCCGCATCCCTGCAGACCGACAAGCATCACCGGTGCCGGGATACGGCTGCCGAAGCGAATCTGACTGCTTCCGCCCCCCATGAGCTCAATGAGCCGATCATGAACGATCTTGACGACCTGCTGTCCGGGCGTAATGCTCTCGATAACCTCCTGGCCGACCGCCCGGCCCCGCACATCCTCGACAAAGTTTTTGACGACCTTGAAGTTGACGTCGGCCTCCAGAAGGGCCATACGGATTTCCTTCAGGGCCTCCTGGATATTGTCCTCGTCCAGACGACCCTTTCCTTTCAGCTTCTTGAATATCGATTCCAGTTTTTCCGTCAGATTTTCAAACATGGTCCCTTGCCTTTACTGAACTCGCACCGATGATTTGTTTCCCGGGAAGATCCCATCCACTTTGCGTGCGGCCTCCTGCGCCTTTTCCCTGCTGGGAAAGTCGGACAGGAGTACGCGGTACCATCTTCCTTTTTTTTCAAGATCGACGGCATCGATCCGCGCTTTATAGCCGATTTTACCTATTCTCCTGACCACATCTTCCGCAATCTTTTTGTCCCGGCAGGATGTCACCTGCACGAGAAAGCGGTCTGCGCCCGCATCCTTATCCGGCGCTACGGGTACGACCGAAATGCCCGCCGCACCCTCTTTTTTCGGCAGCGGCGGTTTTGCATCCGCATTGCCGGTCCTGGCGGAGACGGACTGCGCGACCGGCTCCTTCTTCTCCGGAGCAACGGGTGCGGGAATGACCGCAATGGGCGGCGGTTCCGATTCACGCGGTCTTTCGCTCACAACCGGTTTATCGTTTTTGACGACCACGGCGACCGACACCGGTTTTTCCGATTCCCCCAACCCGATCCATTCGAGAAAACGCAGGGGCATCTGCCGGGCGATCTTTCCCGGGTAGTTTTCCAGATCACTGCCGACGGCCACACCAAAGACAAACGCGGCGAAAAGCAGGAGGGACATGCCGAGGGTCAACATGATCATGCCCTGTTTACGCAAACGCACTTCAAAATGGCGCGTGTTTGGAGATGCCATGGTTACCTCTCATGCAGGCGCTTCTAACGAAAAAAAGCCAACGGCATGCTTCACCGGAAGACAGCCTACATCTTGTCCGGTGCCGAAAC
>CAYPKE010000137.1:0-6415 GCA_964411235.1 uncultured Syntrophales bacterium | reverse complement strand
ACCGGTATTGCATATGCATGGTGCATTCGGCCGTGAAGGATCGACGATCACAGGGTGTGTCCGCACGGGAGTCCGTGTCTGGCACGTCCTGGAAGTAATTCTGATTGAACTGACGGAAACCCTGGCAACACGGCAACCGGATGACGTGACGGGGTTTAAGCTGCTGCAGCCTTAATGCATTGGTAAAACGGGTCAATTTATATTGCCTCGGAAGAGCGGCGAAACGGTTTTTGCATTGAGGAAAGATGGAAAGGGTCCAGATTGCGGGGATACATGATATAGCCGAGGCGAATTGCTGTCTTGATGCCGGCGTAAGGCAGTTGGGTTTTCCATTGATGCTGGATGTTCACGAGGAAGATTGTTCCACCAGCGAGGTGGCAGAAATTTGCCGTCTTCTACCCTGGGGGGTCGAGAAGGTCCTCATCACTTATCTCGATTGCGCTCAAAAGATTGCGGCCCTTTGCGCAAAAACGGGGATAAGCCTCGTTCAACTCCATGGCCACATTGATTTCCATGAAGTTGTACTGCTCAAAAAGCATAGTCCCGGTTTGCGTATTATCAAGAGTCTGATCGTGCGTGACGGCAATTGCCGGGAACTGGTTGCGTCGGCGGAGCTTTGGTCACCCCTTGTCGATGCATTCATCACCGATACCTACGATCCGAAATCGGGTGCTTCGGGAGCGACAGGACAAACCCATGACTGGGAGGTCAGTCGGCTGCTGGTGCAGCAAACCGATAGTCCGATTTACCTTGCCGGTGGGTTGAATCCCGGTAATGTCGCCCGGGCGATCCATACGGTTCGCCCTTGGGGTGTTGACTGCCATACAGGTGTTGAAGACGAAAAGGGAAGGAAAGCCCCGGATCTCCTGAAGGTATTTTTGCAGGAAGTCCAGCGTGCTTTCGGAGAGATCGGACGATGAGTTTGGACAGGCGAAGGCCCGAGGTCAGAAGTCGATAGTGCGAAAGGATGCCCTTGAGACAGCCCGTGCGGAACAGCGCATCAGTCAGAAGCTGTCCCGCACGGTGTGATTCTTCCTGCCGCACAAATCCTTCAGTCGGCGCGATCGCTTCCGATTAATATCCCTGAATATAATGTTTGAGTTGTTCCGTTGTGAATGCCGCTTCGTCAAAAAGATTCTTGACGACGTCACCGATCGAAATAACACCCAGCAAATCATCACCATTCATGATGGGAACATGGCGAATATGCTTTTCCGTCATTAGGGCCATCACAATATCGAGGTTGGTATCCCTCTGGACGACAAAGAGTTTTTCACGAGGGGTCATGACCTCCATAACAGGTTTGTTCCAGAGATCGCTGTCCTGAATTTCGACTAGGCGCATGATGTCGCGTTCGGAAATAACCCCCGCAAGTTTGCCGCCGTCATCAAGAACGAGAAGAATACCGATTTTCTTCCGGTTCATGAGACTGACACAGTCAAACAACCTTTCACCTAATTGAACCTTGTAGAGTTTTGATCCTTTCCTTTCCAGAAGTGTTTCCGCAGTCAAGATCATGGTGTCCATAGATTCCTCCTTCGCTGTCCTGTAATGAGTTTATGATACAAATATCATGATTTTAATCAGCAATAACGGGTCAGGGGTGCTTGACCTGCCTTCCCTGCCGGGGATTCATGCCGTCGTTGCGCGGCCTGAGCTTCTTGTCCTTTTTTCTTGTTTCAAAAAGAACGAATCACCGATGACACAGGATGAGAAAAAAATTTGATATCGTGAATCGGATAGGTTCCCGACAAATTTGAAACCATTCTGCCCCAGCGTTTTTTTAAAATCAAGACGAAAGTTTCTGATGCAAAAGGCTTAAACGCGGCTCCCCGTATATGGCAGATGGTCAGAAAACTGGCAATTCAGTTGTTTACGCAGCGGATGCCGCTAGTGATGACAAAGTTTGGCGTTGTGAAGTGGATCGGGAAATTAGTGATAAACGCCGCCGCTGATAACACACGCTGATCTGCACCAGCCTTCTTGTATGATCACATTAAAAAAAACAGGCACTATCTCAGCAGGCAGCAAGCACAGCAGCACGGATAATAAAGCGGACAATACCAGAACCGATATTTCGCAATCAGACGAAAATGATAAGTAGGGACAGGCTATTCCGTATCCGCCTTCTCTCGGCGCAATTCACGGTTCACCGCCCGAGACCGTGATCCCAAGCACTTTTACCTGCGCCATCAGGCTTTGGGCAGTGATGGCATCTTTCAGCGGAATACCTCCTGCACGGAGAGCCCGCGCGATCCAGAGATTGCAGGTATTGAACAGATGGAAGCGATCTCGCGACGGATAGAAGCGGCTGTCGCCGTAAAGGCCCTTCCCCAGTTTCGTCGCCACAGGGGCGGCCTCACGCACGTGGGATTCATGGATGTATCGCACCAGGGATGCGAAATTTCCCCGTGTCAGTTCCAACCGTACGATTTCGCATGCGGCGAAGTATGTTTCCGGCGGACCGCGAAATCCGACCACGTGCAGTACGCTCGCCGTCGGCACCAGGACGGCTTTAAAGGCCGTCCATATGCCCGGATCACGCGCACGGTAATAATCGTGGTCGCCCCAGCCGACCTCGATATATTCGGCATGGGGGAAGTCCTTGGTCTCTGGCCACATGCCGGCGGGAATGTCGCCGCGTTGCAGGGCTATACCTGTATGCAGGCCGTGGTTGATAACATAAACCGGCACCGATGGTTCGCCGACCGGCAAAGGCACCGATGCGACAGGAGAGGCGGCGCAACCGCCTGCCACAATGATCAGCGCCACCAAAAGCACCTTTACGGGTCTTGTCATGGCCATAATTGTCCGGCGAAACTTAGACGGAATAAATGCAACCTTGCGTAACAGGCGGCGTTTGCTGCTTCCGTTATGCGAGTCTTGGGTCAGATCTTCAGAAAAACAGGCTTAGGGCAATTTTTTAACTATTTCCGAAAATTCTTCCAAAGTAAAAGCCTTCATTGTTGTCGTCCTCAGGCTTCCTTCCGCACTTAGACCGAGCAGGAAAGTACAGGCCACTTCGTCATTAGGCGCTTGTGCTATGGCTACATAATCATATTGTCCGATAGTATGGTAAAAGCCTAAAATTTTTCCTCCTACCTTTTCCATCATCCTTGCGGCCGCCCTGACACGCTTCGGCAGGTGCTTAATATCCTTGGCGCCTTGGTCCGTCAACTTGATTAAGACGATGTACGTTGGCATAGCCGGTTCCTCCTTTCAATGATCGCGTCCAAAGTTTTTTTACCCGTTTGCCTGTAAAATCTCTTTTTACTTCATAAAGGAAGCCTTTCAGCCTGTCAATGGCATAATAATCTTGAGTTATCCCGAATTCTTTCAAATCATGGAAAACCTTGCTTCAGGAAGGTCTGATATGGGATTAACCCGCGGCTTTATCTGAAAAAAAAGAGTCATTTATTTCCGGAGGTCGACATCTGAAGCGGATGATAAAAGAACTCATCAGCACCGGCAATAGAATCAACCTGCACGATCCTGTTTGTTCTGCCAGGGCCATCTCCCGGTTATCTCGACTTCCAGAGTAAAACTGAGGAATGTGCGAATCAGGACCACGAGAGCTAAAACTCCCATCGTTTTGAAAGTCAATTCGACTGCCACCGTATAAATGATGTCTGCCGCGATTAGAAACTCGAGGCCAAGCAGAATGCCCCGTCCGAGGGATTGGCGGACCCCCTGAAAGATTAAGTCTTTTTCTTCCTTTTTTATCAGCCTGACCGCAGCGTTGATGGGTACAGAGATCGCGTAAAGGGTGATAACACCAATCCCAATCCCTTCAATAATTGCCGCACAAAGAGCTGCGACAGGTTTTATGATCTCGGTCATATCGGCTCCCTATTTTCAGTTGAATTGTTGGGGATTGGCATGACGTCCGGATGCCACCTATCAATTCTGCGTCCAGTATACCAAAGCGGCTGCAGTATGTAACATTTAATCAGGGATAAAAAAGGGACTACACTGTGAAGTGTAGTCCCTTTTTTTGTTATTGGTAGTCCCACGGGGACTTGAACCCCGGTTTCCGGCGTGAGAGGCCAGCGTCCTGACCACTAGACGATGGGACCATGGTATGCTTTGCTATGTTCGGCATCGTTCATTTCTCAGGAAATTCATATATGCCGCTTATTAAAGCAGTGCTTTCTATGCAATAAAGGCTAAATTGTCAAGGTGAATCTGCATTCGGAACGCCTCAGTCGCAGATGAAGCGGATCGCCTGCTCGAGTCTCTGCCGCACCCGTTCTTTGCCCAAAGTAACCATGACATCATCAATACCGGGACTGACGGTTTTTCCGGTCAGGGCGACCCGAAGTGGTTGGGCAATAAATTTCAGCTTGGTGTCCCGCCTTTCTGACAGGTCACGGAGGAAACTTTCAATACCGGCTTTTGTATAGTCCGAAAGAGTCGGCAGCGCTTCGATAACGGCTTCGAGATGCGCCGCCGCGTCGGCAGTCAAGAACTTCCGGGCCGCTTCCTCCTCGTAGATCAGCTCATCGCCGAAATAAAAGAGGCTCCCTTCGGCCAGGTCGATGAGAGTTTTTGCCCGTTCCCGAAGATCATGGACGACGTTTCTCGCGAAGGCTTCTTCCGGCGGGGCCAGCCCCATACGGATCCAGAAAGGCAACATCTCTTTGGTCAGGCGTTCGAGGGGGCAATGTTTTATATAATGCTGATTCAGCCAAAGAAGCTTGTCCGGATTGAAAACGGCGGCGGATCTGCCAACGGCATCCAATGCGAACAATTCAGTCAGTTCTTCCTTGTCGAAGATTTCCTGATCCCCGTGAGACCAGCCGAGACGGACCAAATAATTGACCAGGGCCTCGGGCAGGTATCCCATGTCCTTGTAGGCCATGACGGACGTCGCGCCGTGACGCTTGCTCAAGCGGGCCTTGTCTGCTCCCAGGATCATAGGTACATGGGCGAAATGGGGCACTTCGAATCCCAATGCCTCATAAAGGAGAATTTGCCTCGGGGTGTTGTTCACATGGTCATCTCCCCGGATGACGTGTGTGATCTGCATTTCGGCATCGTCCACAACGACGGCGAAGTTATAGGTGGGATAACCGTCTGCCCGTTCGATGACGAGATCATCCAATTCTTCGTTTTTAAATACAATGCTTCCCTTGATCAGATCATTGACGACCGTGGAGCCGACGTCGGGACAGCGGAACCGCACGACTGAATCGGCAGAGCGCGGCAGGTTTCTGCCGCGGCAAGTGCCGTCGTATTTCGGTTTTCTACCCTCGGCCAGAGCGATCTTTCGCTTTTCCTCGAGTTCTTCGGGACGGCATGTACAATAATATGCCTTGTTTTCACGGATCAGTTTCTCCACCATTGCACGGTGGTTTTCCACATGCTGAGCTTGAAAAAAGGGTCCTTCATCCCAGTCAAGACCCAGCCAGGCCATGGCATCCAAGATAGCCCGGGTTGAGGCATCGGTCGATCTTTGCTGATCCGTGTCTTCGATGCGCAGAATGAAAGCACCACCGGTGTGGCGGGCATAAAGCCAGTTAAACAGAGCAGTCCTCGCTCCCCCAATATGTAGAAAGCCCGTTGGTGATGGGGCAAAGCGGGTTCTGATTTTCCCCTCTTCTGATTTCATGTTCGTCCTTGATAAATTAATCCGCTCCCTTATAGGTTTGCAAGGTCCCTTTGTCAAGCCGGATTTCGGATTCATTTCGGTGAGAAGGACTTTCCCTATCCTACGGGTTACCGGGGGAGGAAATGTCTTTGTGCGGGACCGGATATCCATAAAATATACTTGACAAGGAAAAGAAATTATCATTAAGTACACTGCTTTATATAAGGGGTATACCCGTACGGGGTCGATGCGGGACCGATGTCGGGAACAAATTGAGATTTGAAGATACATGTACCGAAGATAACGGAAAAAGGCCTCGACCTGACCTTTTCGCGGGACGGCAAGTGGTTTCAAGGTATGCTGCCCAAAGGCGAAGAAGAGCGGTTTCGCATTGAGAAGGTCGATGTAACGTGTCGAATCCGGAAAGTCCGGGAGGCCGTTTTCGTCGATGGTTCCCTTGATACGGTCGTCGAAACGGATTGCTCCCTTTGTCTGGAAAGGGCGCACATTCCCGTCAGCAGCCGGTTTCACTATACGTTCATGCCGTGTGAGGGCCCCGTTGCAGACGAGAAGGAACTCTCTGCGGACGACATGGATGTCGAGTTCTATCCGGAGGAAACGATTGATCTGGACCCGGTCATTATAGAACAGATTATTCTGCAGATTCCCATGCGGATTGTTTGCAGTGAATCCTGCAAGGGTCTATGCCCTCGGTGCGGAGCGAATTTAAACACTTCAACCTGTGGATGCAGCGGTGAACTTTTTAACGACCGCATGCGTGCGCTGAGAAATCTTAAAATAAAATAACGTAAAAGGAAGGATATA
>CAYPKE010000136.1:0-6516 GCA_964411235.1 uncultured Syntrophales bacterium | reverse complement strand
CACCTTGACCTCGGCGGGAGGAAGAAAATATGTCGGAGACTGGCGCAATGATTTTCCTGAAGGCCAGGGAACGGAATCCTTCCCGGACGGGATGAGATACAACGGGCGCTACAAACGCGGGAAATTTCATGGGACGGGATTCCTCATTCTTCCTGACGGCAAGAAGTACAACGGGGAATTTCAAGACGGCCTGTCAACCGGGAAAGGTATTATGGAATATCCGAATGGTGACCGCTATGAGGGTGAATTCCAAAACAACAAGTTTCATGGCCTGGGCACGCTGACTTTGACGGACGGCCGAAAATATACCGGCCAGCTGGAAAATGGACTGCCTCACGGTAACGGCGTCATGGTTCTGGCGGACGGCAGGCGGCTGGCCGGTGAATTTCGAAACGGCAAATTTCTGGAAATATAGCGGGGGTTCTCATGCTGAACAAAAATTATGTCCTGAGCAAATCCGAACGGAAGGTGGAAGGACTTGATACAATTAATTTCCAGTGGGTTGAAACCCTCATCAATACCGAAGCGGATTGTTCCTTTCCGGACGGATCGACATATAGCGGTGTATTCAAGGAAGGCCTTTTCCATGGCAAGGGAACCTACACATGGCCGGAAGGAAGCCGCTATGAAGGAGAATGGAACAACAATCTGCCGGAAGGACACGGCACCTTCCTTATTTCCGATGGATACCGTTACGAAGGTCAATGGAAAGCTGGAAGGCCTGAAGGGGAAGGCACTGAAACCCTTCCCACCGGGGGACGCTACCAGGGGCATTGGCAGAACGGAGAAAAGAACGGACGGGGTGAGATCATTTACCCCAACGGCAGAATCTATAACGGCGAATGGAAAGACGGCATGTGCCATGGTCACGGCGTGCTGATCTTTTCCGACGGATCCCAATATGAGGGAGAATGGCGGGAAAACAATATGTTCGGAGTCGGCGTGTTGTCTTTCTCCGACGGCAAGAAATGCCGTGGTGAATGGCAGAATGAGGAATTCAAAATCATTGAAATGATTTAATCGCTGTATTTGTAAAGCAGCGACCATGGCCCCTGCGCCGCTCAGTGCCGGAGAAGATTCGTCATCATCCGGCTGCTCCTGCCGTTATCCTAATCTGTCGGCCCTTGGGAAAGCATCCCTCCGTCATTGCTCTGCATCCGTATAACCCCGTTCCGATCGAAGCTGTCGTCACGACAGGACTGAGCTCCCCCGTCAAGTAAATCCCGAAATCGCCATATTTCAAGGTTACTGCCAAGATGCGGGAATATCTTTTCATAACCTGATTCGAACCGGATCCTTGGACATAACATTTCGCCTATCGACGACAGTCCCCCTGCCCTCGTTGTCATTTTTCCTATTAAGATGTCAGGACTTTTTTTATAAAGCGGCAGGCTTGAAGAAATAAATAATTTTCACGGTCTGTGAAGTAAAAGGAATAATGCCTGCTTAGGAGCCTGTTTGATTGTTTGTTACGGCTCTACTTCAGCCAGGAGACAGTCTTTGCAGGTCCCGTATACGACGACATTTTTATGCTCGACACGACCCCAGTCGCCAACCGAATCGGGAAGGGGGGCCGTATCGATGGATGTCCAGCAGAAATCGGCGATATGGCCGCATCGACGGCATATCAAATGATGATGGGGAACGACCATGACCTCGAACCGCGCGAGACTTTCGATAGTTTCCACCCTGCTGATCAGTCCCTGTTCCGCGAGGGTTGCCAGCGTACGGTAAACCGTGTCTAGGGAAATGGTGGGGAGTTTAATTTTCAGGCGTCTATGGATAGCTTCTGCCGTTGGGTGGTCCCTCGATTGCAAAAGTTCCCGGTAAATTTCCAGCCGCTGATGGGTCACTTTCAGGCCGGCTTTGCGGCAGGCTGTCTCAAATTTGCGAAGGTTTTGCACCCCTGATTCCATTGCGATCCACCCAAGCATGCATGATGCTTAACCATACTGAAGGCATTTAAATATGTCAAGGCGATAGGTACAGGATGTTATTCCCGGTTTTACCGCAACGGGAAGGTCCGCCCCGCAGGAAACAAATCACCGACCTACTCCGGCGTATTCTTCTCGGGGGTTTTTGCACTGTGCAATGCATTGCTGAGGATCGCAAATTCTGCCAGCGTCAGGGATTCCGCCCTTCGGTTGCCGTCGATCCCTAAACCGTCGAGAAACGATCCCAGATGATCCGCTTTCTCCTGGATTTGTGAAAGGGCTTTCAGATTATTGAGCAGCGTCTTCCTGCGCCGTGCGAAGGCAGTGCGAACCACAGTTTGAAAAAACGTCTCATCATTCAGGTCAAAGCGCGGTTTATCCCGAAAGACGATCCTCACCACAGAGGAGTCGACGGCAGGCACAGGATAAAAGCTTCGGTTCGGCACATCAAATAGCTTTTCCACATCTGCATACATCCCCAGGATGACCGTGGGAATGCCGTAAGCTTTGGTGCCGGGCAAGGCGGTGATCCGTTCCGCCACTTCCTTTTGCATCAGCAGAACGGCCGAATGGATAATACGGGCGAATGTCAAAAGGCGAAACAGGATTTCGGAGGTAATGTGATAGGGAATATTCCCGATCACCCTGATTTTTTCACCCGTCTCTTCCCGGGCCGCCTCCGCAAAATCATATTTCAGGACATCCATGTTGACGATGGTGACGCGATCTTGCCTGTCCATATTTTGCTGCAAGACAGGAATCAGTGCCGGATCGACTTCGATGGCGAAGACTTTACCCGCTTTTTTCGCCAACATTGCGGTCATCACCCCCAGCCCTGCCCCGATTTCCACAACCGTGTCCTCCTGCTGCAGGTGACATGCGGCAACGATTTTCAGAAATGCCGCGTCATCCGTAAGGAAAGACTGACTCAACCTACGTCGTGGACGGATTTGGTACTGACGGAGCAATCTAAGTGACGTCGACATGAGCCTTTTTCTTTCTGTGCAACAAGATGAACATCCGATGGGTGATAAAATACGCCGGAACGGCGAAAAATGGGGCAAGAATGATCCCTCCGGTCAACAGGGGCAGCGTGATGTCCCAGCCGAAATTCAGCATACCGCTCATGCTGTAATCGGTCAGCACAGGGGTTGATCCGTTCAGGCCGAGCAGATACCGGCCGATCTGATACTCGGTGATATAAAAAACGGGAATGGTCAGCGGATTCGAAATGATCCAGGAACCGACGTAAGCCGATGTAATATTTTGACGGGAGACAAAACCAAGGGCAACCAGCAAAGCCGTGTGAAAGGGAATGGTCGGCGTCACCCCGACAAAAACACCCATCGCCATTCCCATGGCAATTTTCCGGGGCTCCCCTTTCAGGCTGATGAAAGTATGATAGAATCTCTGCCAATACTGCTTCAGAAAGCCAACCTCCTCAAATACGGTGGACGGGCTGGGGACGGGCGCGAGGAATCCGTTTAATTATCTCCGGAAGGCCATCGGGAAACAGCGTTCAGATCAAGACCGGAGCGCATTCCACGCTTCAGCATGGCGTAGCCGGCGGCGGCGATCATTCCCGCATTGTCTGTACAAAGGACCGGGGGCGGAATGAATACGTCCACCCCTTCTTTCTGCGCGTCTTCGTGAAAGCGGACCCTCAAACGGCTGTTCGCCGCCACACCACCGCAGACGACAACGCGCGGCACACCGGATTCGCGGGCGACCCGCAGCGTTTTTTCCACGAGAACGTCGATGATGGCTTCCTGATAGCTGGCAACGAGATCATGAAGTTCCTGGCCGGCCAGCGGTTCGGATCTTTTCTTCAGCCGGTTGAGAAGGGAGGTCTTCAGTCCGCTGAAACTGAAATCATTGGCTTCCCTCATGGCCCGTGGAAAATCAACTTTGCGGCAGTCACCGCTTTTGGCCATTTTGTCAATGACGACCCCTCCCGGATAACCGATATCCAGCATCTTGGCGGCTTTGTCAAAGGCTTCTCCCGCCGCGTCATCCCTGGTCTGGCCTTTCAGGGTGTATTTTCCCGGCGGCTCGACAAGGTAGATGTTCGTATGGCCTCCTGAGACGACCAGGGCGACGAAAGGCGGCGACGGCGGATTATCCATCAGGAAAACGGAAGCGATGTGACCTTCGAGATGATTCACACCCACCAGGGGAATCTGATGCGCATAGGCAATGGCCTTGGCCGTTGAAAGGCCAACCAGGAGGGATCCCACAAGGCCCGGCCCACAGGTCACTGCAATGCCGCCGATCCCGTTGAGGCTGACATCCGCCTTTTCCAGGGATTCCAGAATCACGGGAATGATCGCTTCGATATGTTTCCGGGAAGCGATTTCGGGCACCACGCCGCCGTATTTCCGATGCACGTCCACTTGGGAAGCGATCACATTGGACAGCATTTCCCGGCCGTCGCGAACGACCGATGCCGCTGTCTCATCGCATGACGACTCTATTCCTAATACCAGCATGTTTTGATCCTGCATTTCTTTTTTACAAAAACCGGAAAAGTGTATATAAAAATGGGGAAGGTTTGTAAATAAACTTTTTCTTTCAAAAGGAGACCCGCATGGAGTTCGTATCCGACTTTCTCGTTCTTGGCAGCGGCATCGCCGGCTTATCTTTCGCGATCAAGGCATCTGATTTAGGTTCCGTGAATATTGTAACCAAGAAGGAGAAATCGGAATCGAACACCAATTACGCCCAGGGAGGCATCGCCGTCGTCCTGGATAAAGAGGACAGTTTTGAGGATCATATCCGGGATACCCTTGTCTGCGGGAGCGGCCTTTGCCATGAGGATACGGTCCGCTTTGTTGTCTCCGAAGGCCCGGAGCGGGTCCTCGAACTGGCCCAATGGGGCGTCGATTTCACCCGCTCCCGGAACGGCTCATCTTCCGGCTACGATCTCGGACGCGAGGGGGGGCATTCAAAACGACGCGTCATTCATGCCAAAGACCTGACCGGCCAGGAAATCGAACGGGCACTGCAAGCCAAGGTCGGCCAGCAACCCAATATCCGTATTTTCGAAAATCACATTGCCATCGACCTGATACGCCAGTCTTTCATTCTGAAATCACAGGCAGGGGTCAAACCGGAACGGTGCCTGGGGGCCTATGTTTATGACATCGATCAAAACGAGGTTCACACCTTCCGCGCCCGTTTCATCATTCTGGCCACAGGCGGCGGCGGCAAGGTCTACCTGATCACCACCAATCCGGACATCGCCACCGGTGACGGCATCGCCATGGCTTACCGGGCCGGCGTGGAAATTTCAAACATGGAATTCATCCAGTTCCATCCGACCTGTCTCTATCATCCGGAGGCCAAGTCCTTTCTCATCAGTGAAGCCGTACGCGGCGAAGGCGGTATTCTGAAGCTGATGGACGGATCGGCCTTCATGGAAAGATATCATCCCATGGGCAGCCTCGCTCCGCGCGATGTCGTCGCCCAGGCGATCGACACGGAATTGAAAAAATCGGGCGACGACCATGTACTGCTCGACATCACCCACCGGGGCCACGATTTCATCGTGAACCGTTTTCCCGGTATTTATCAGCAGTGCCTTGAATATGGCATCGATATCACCAGCGAACAGATTCCCGTTGTCCCCGCGGCGCATTACCTGTGCGGCGGCGTGACCGTTGACCACTTCGGGCAAAGTAATATCGAGGGGCTCTTCGCCCTGGGAGAAGTTTCCTGTACAGGCCTGCACGGGGCAAACCGCCTGGCCAGCAATTCTCTTCTGGAGGCGGTCGTTTACGCCCACCGGGCGTTCCTCAGAATCAAAGACCTTTTTCCGCAGAACGAGCATAGCCGCCTGATTATCCCCCCCTGGGACCCCCGGGGCGCGACGGAAAGCGACGAGTCCGTTGTGGTTTCGCATAACTGGGATGAGATAAGACGGTGCATGTGGAATTACGTCGGCATCGTACGCACAGACAAGCGGCTGGCCCGGGCAAAAAGAAGAATTGAAATGATCAGCAGGGAAATCGATGATTATTATCGGAATTTTCTTATCACCAAAGATCTGATCGAACTGCGCAATATTGCCACCGTCGCGTCGCTGATTGTGGAATGCGCCATGATGAGAAAAGAGAGCCGGGGACTTCATTACAATCTCGATTACACCTTCAGGGACGATGATAACTGGCTGAAGGACACCCGAATCGTTAAGCCGCGAAAAACGCCGTAAAGCGCGCGTTATCCGAACAGTAAAGTCTTCCAGACAAAAGGGCGCATCCCAAACGGCGGCGCCCTTCATTTTCCTTTTCCTGCCTTTGTCTTTTTAAGCGCCAAATACACGCCGGTAAATAAAGTCGACATGCCGCAGAAATCTTTCAACCTGAAAGAGCTCATCGATTTGTGTTGCCGTAAGCACCGCCGTTACTTCTTCATCGCTTTTCAGGAGATCCCGGAACTCCCGTTGCTCTTCCCAGGCTGCCATTGCATTTTTTTGGACGACGGCATAGGCGGCTTCGCGTGACATCCCCTGTTCGATCAGTTTGAGCAGAACCAGCTGAGAATAGATTACCCCGCGGGTCAGGTTCAGGTTATAACGCATCTG
>CAYPKE010000135.1:0-6597 GCA_964411235.1 uncultured Syntrophales bacterium | reverse complement strand
GGTCGTAAGACCCCGGGTAATACAAGGGGCCCCTCCCGCAAAGAGGGGCCCCTTTTTCCTTTCCTTGACTCCGGATCGTCTTTCTTTTAAGATACCTCCGTTTGCGATCTCCTTCATATACAGGACCATCTTTTTCGATGGATTCAGATCGCTGATGAAAGGGAAGAAGGTGTCTTGATGAGCCGGACTGGTTATCGTCTCACGTGCCGGGGGTTTGCATCCTCCTCAGACATGAGAAAAGTTGTCCTGACCCTGCAGCGGGAATTGGGACTGCCGACCGAGGTGATTCATGACCTGTTGATCAGCCCGCCCCGGATTGCCAGGGAATTTGAAGGAGAGCAGGATGCGGAGAACGCAAGGAGAGTGTTGGCCGAAAACGGTTGCCTCTGCGATCTGGAGGCGGTTATCCGCTATCCGGCCCTTTCCTTCACGCTGCCCCGGGACAAGGATCTGCTCATCCGGAAGGAACTGAGTAAAGTTCTCCGCAGCCGGAGCAGCATGGTCATCCTGCTTGTCCGGATTCCGGCGGCCCTTTCCGGGGTCCCGTACCCTTCAATCCGCTACCTGGCCGAGGAATGCTTTCAAGAAACCTTCCGCACCAGCGACACCGTTGTCGGCACAGATGATCACCGGTTCATCGTGCTGGCTTTTGCCTCGGATGCACAGGGCCTCATCCACCTGAAGAACAAGACCATGAGGCAGCTCAGTGCGATCCTCTCCGGCGATGTCGAGGCCGTCATCGGGCATGCGGTTTTTCCCGAGGAAGCGCAATCGCTGGAGGGCTTGCTTGAACTGGCCTCCGTTTCGCGGGAATCCTTGGAAAACGAAGCAGTCCCACCGCCAGCCCTTCCGGAAGGGCGTTCGACAGCAACACCGGAATGCTATGCCCCGGAGAAAGCATCGCCGATTCACCTCTGCTTCACTCAGGCGCGAGGGAGAATTTTTCACCGGATCCTCGGCATGGATCCGGAAATCCTCCGGTTCGGGCTGAGCCAACTCACGCATGCCGAACAAAAGGCCTTTCTGGCTCGCCTGCCCTTTTCCTCGCCCCTGGCACCGCAGTTAACGGACACACTCGCACGTACGGCAACGTCTGCCTTATCCCGGGACGCGGAATCCCACTTTTCCGCCGTGATTCATCAGATGGAGCTGGAACCCGGCCTGGCCAGGAGAAAGGAGATGATGACTCAGGTCCTGGCGGCGCTAAAAATGTCGGATGATTTACCGACATTGCCCTCCGTCGCCGGCCAGATATTTTCCCTGGCGTCCGATCCCAACGCCTCCGGCAGAAAACTGGCCCAGCTGGTGGGCAACGATCCGGCCCTGACATCGAAAATCCTGAAAACGGTCAATTCCGCTTTCTATGGCTTTCCCCAAAAAATCAGTTCCGTGGAATACGCCATCACTATCTTGGGCATGGACGAAATTGTGGACCTGGCTTTCGGCCTGGCAGCGGCAAGGGTCTTCGATTCCACCCGTGTGCGTAACCTGTTCGATCCCCGAATCCTGTGGCACCATTCCCTCTGTACCGCCTTGATTGTCAAGAACCTCTACCGGCAGTATAAAGGTCAGAGAGAGGAAGGCGTTTTCTCTGCGGGACTGCTCCATGATGTAGGAAAAATTTTCTTTGCCGACCATTTCACGGACCTCTACGGGAAAGCCACCCAAGCGGCGGAAAAGCAGGGGCACCCCGTTTACGAATTCGAGGAAGACCTCTTCGGCATCAATCATGCGGAAATCGGAAACTTTCTCTCCGTCCGCTGGAACCTGCCGGCTTCTCTCGTGCAGGCAATCGCCTACCACCACCAACCTTTTTCCGCCCCGGATCATCCGGAGCTTGCGGCCATGACTGGTCTGGCTGATTACCTTTATTACAGGGCACGGCAGAAATTCGAACCGCAAGCGGCGGAGATTCCTGCCCGGCAGTTCGACCTGACAAACGGCCACCATCTTGTTCTCAAGCGCACACTGGGAATGCTGGATGCGGAAAGCCTGGAGGCGATGACCCGCAGGGCCTGGGAAGTCATGGAGGAAAATCGCCCATCCTTACCCGATCTCGATTGAGGACACGATCATGAAAAAAGGACCTCAGCGTCCCCGTAGTGACGATCTTGACATTTCCGCGGAAAAGGAATTGTTCAAGAAACAGTTTCTGAAAATGCGGGAAAACTACGAGAACAAGATCAGGGAACTGTCCGTTATCAAGGAACTTGCGGATCAGCTTCGCCTGACGGTGCTGGATGACCAGAAAACGCTTTTGCTCAGACAGACGGAAATCATCCGCAAATATTTTGTGATGGAGCACATCGCCGTCTACCTGAGGAACGAGGAATCCCAGAGCCTCGAAACGGCCGCTTCATGGCAGGATGAAGACTGGATGTTGCATCCCGATAATCGCACAATAATTTTGCAGACCGCCCAGGAAGCCGCCAGCCGCAACAGCCCGATCCTTACAAACCTTATGCCGGAGGCACCCGGCCAGGCAAGTCAGGACACGCTGTACAACCGTGCGCTGCTATGTCTACCCCTGTCGCATAATCATCAGGTTATCGGCGTGCTGGTTCTGATCCATCCCTTAGGCAGCGGCCTCAATCAGAATGAAGTTCGTTTTTTCAGTCTGGTAACGGACCAGATTGTCACGTCAATCCTGCTGTCAAGGCTGTACGGTCAGATGATCAAAGAAGAGAGAAACCGTTTTCTGCTCAGCCGTTTTTTTTCAAAACGCGTTACGGAAGAAATCCTGGCGAACAAAGGCAACCTGCATCCCGGGGGGGACCGCAAGCGGGCGACGATCGTGTTCGCGGACCTCAGAGGATTCACCTCGTTTTCAGAAAAGACGGATCAGTTCCGCGTGGTTGAAATTCTAAATGCTTATTTTTCCCATGTTACGCCGATCATCTTCAAAAACGAGGGAACGTTGGATAAGCTGCTCGGGGACGGGATCTTGGCCGTGTTCGGGGCGCCGATCTCACACCCCCACGATCCGATGCGGGCAATCAAGACAGCGATTGAAATCATTCACGCCCTGCGGATTTTTAATGAAGCCCATCGCAATCAGGAATGGCCCGAGCTGAAAATCGGAATCGGCATCAACACAGGTGACGTTGTGGCGGGCTATATCGGGTCGGCCGAGCACATCAATTATACCGTGATCGGCGACGCCGTCAATGTGGCGCAACGCATTGAATCGATTGCGGGAGAAAACGAGATCATCATCACCAGGGCCGTGAAAGACGACCTTGACGCCCTCGAGATCAGCGTGGAGAACATGAAGGCCTTGAGGGCACTGCCGGCACAAAAGCTTCGGGGCAAGGAAGAGCCGGTCGAAATCTTTCGGGTCGAGTATTGATTGATCTCCCGACCCCGATAGCCTTTCTCTGCCTTTTCAGACGGTATGCATTTGTATCAGACTTGTCAGGCGCTGAATCTTGCCCCGTATATCGGGACTTTCCGTAATCTCGCTCACCAGGCAAATGCACCTTGCACCGCGCTTCACCACGTCGCGCAGGTTGTGTTCCTTGATGCCGCCGATCGCCACGAAAGGCACCCGGGCATGGGCCACCGCCCATTCGAGATAGGAAAGCCCGACCGGGGCCATGACGTCTTCTTTGGTATGGGTTTCAAACAGCGGACCAACCCCTGCGTAATCCACGCCCAGGGCATGGGCTGCTTCCAACTGCTGCGCCGCGTGGGTCGACCAGCCGATGATCCTGTCCGGACCGATCAGGCTTCTGACGGCCTTCACGGGATAATCGTCCTGCCCCACATGAACGCCGTCGGCATCACTGAGAACACAGAGATCGGGGTGGTCGTTCACAATGAACAGTGCCCCGTAATCAAGCGTCATCCTGCGCAGCAGAAGGCACTCTTCATATTTCTCCCCCATGGACTTTTTCTTTTCCCTGTACTGTATGATCCGAACTCCCGCTTCAAGCATCTGACGTACCACGTCACCGTTTTTTCTGCCGGCGGAAAGGTTCTCTGCCGTGATCCCGTAAATACCCCCCTCAGCAAAGAGCCGCATTCTTTCCCGTTTCGTTTTCACCACCGATCACCATCCTCATTATTTATTTCATCAGCCGGCATCGCGGCAAAGGAATTCATGTGATCCCCCTGACCCAGTTGGTGAATTCCGGCCGATATCCACGTGCCCGGAGCATGGTCATGACCTCGGGCACGTTGCGTGCATCGTCGATATCGAATTGACCCGGCCTTTGGCTGGGCAGGGCATATCCCCCGACAGTTGTCCTGGATCCGGCGGACATGCGTGTCATCCCCAACCCCACAAGGTGGTCCCTCATCCAAGCGTTTTCACGCGTCGAAATGCTGATACCGGCCCGATTCAGAAAAAGGCGCGTCGCGAGGATGAACCGTACCAGGCGGATATCGTCGACCGTATCCGCGGTTTGCAGCATTGATGCCACGGGCCGCATCCGCGGAAAGGACAGGCAAAGCTCCACATCCGGGTATGCTCGCTGAAGATAATCTCCGTGTATCCCTGCCATGAACATATCACGAACTGCAGGCCCCAACCCCAGGAGAGGCCCGATGTTGATGTGCTTCAGGCCAGCGCTGATGGCACGCTCCGGCGCCTCAAGGCGAAAATCAAAGTCCCTTTTCTCGCCGTAGGGATGCACCCAACCATACCAATCCCGATCATACGTTTCCTGGTAAAGCGTCAAACCCGAAGCCCCCGCCCGGCATAACGTTTCATACTCCTCCGTTTTCAAGGCATAGATTTCGAGAAGCACCTCGGAAAAATATTCGGCGGCAATCGCCACCGCATCGGCAATGTAGGAAACCGGCGAATGAACCCTGTCCCCGCCCGTCAGGAGGAGAATGCTGTCTAAACCGGACTCCTTGAGGGCGGCCATCTCAACCCGCATTTCACCGATTCCCAGTTTCTTTCTCTCGTAAGGGTCCGCGCCGGCAGAATAACCGCAATAAAGACACCCGTTGCCGCAGTAGTCGGAAAGATAAAGAGGCGCATACAAAAGGATCATCTTCCCGAAATATTGCTCAGTCAAGGAGCGGGCCCGTCGGGCCATCGTTTCCAGAACATCCATGTCGCCGATCGACAGCAGCTTCAGATAATCCATTCGACCAATATCCTCACGAGCTGCGAGATCCGCCATTTCCTGTCGCGACAACACTGTCGGGCAGTTGCGAGACATTTCCCCCGCTTCCCTTAGCACGTCCTGGATCACAGATCTGACCTCAGGAATCCTGTAAGGGGCGATGAGGCCTCGGCGTAATCTCTCTCAGCCAGCAGGCCTATCTCGAATGCCATGTGCCCCGCCTCGACGGCTTTTACCATTGCCATGGCCATGGCAACCGGATCGGAAGCCGTCGCGATGGCCGTATTGGCCAGCACGGCATCCGCACCCAGTTCCATCGCCTCGGCGGCATGGGAAGGCCGCCCGATTCCCGCGTCGATGATGACCGGAATATCGATTTCATCGATAATCGGTTTCAACAGGGTCGCACAGGTAATACCCTTGTTGGTTCCGATTGGCGCCGCCAGGGGCATGACGGCGGCAACTCCCGCCTTCTCGAGCTTCTTGGCCATAACCAGATCGGGGCTGATGTATGGGAAGACATGGAATCCTTCCGCAACAAGAATACGGGCGGCCCGCAGGGTTTCCTCGTTATCGGGAAGAAGATACTTGGCATCCGTCTCAACTTCGATCTTGATCCAGTCGGAGCCGGTCAGTTCCCGGCCGATGCGGGCGATTTTAACCGCCTCCTCGCCGGTACGCGCCCCAGAGGTATTCACCATCAGGATGCAATGATCAGGAATAAAATCCAGGATGTTTTCATGCTGGGCCTGCGGATTGATTCGCCTGACGGCAACGGTGATAACTTCCACACCCGTTTTCTGAATGAGATCCGGAAGAATTTCGTATGTGGACAACTTACCGGATCCGACAAAAAAGCGGCTTTCCAGTTTCCTGCCGCCGATTTCCAACGCCATTTTTTCTCCTTACCCTCCCCCGACAAAACTTACAACGTCCACTTCATCCCCCGTGCTTAGCCGGTAAGCGGACCATTCTTCCCTCCTGACGATCTCACCGTTCACCAGCACAGCGATTTTAATTTCCGCATAACCATTGTCCGCCATAAATACGCCAAGGGTATCCCGTTCCGGCCGTTCAACGCCGTTGAGCTTGATCATGAAACCCTTTTCCTTTTCTGTATAAAAAAAACCTTCACCGGCGGCTCCGCCGATGAAGGTCAATATCCCTGCTTATTATCCTTTCTCCCTACGCCGGCATTATCCGGATCAGGTTCATCGGGTATAATCTCAGGCATCCCTCCCAGGACACCACCCCAAGGTGCTTTTCTCAGTTCCAGCGCCATCAATCAGTCACAACAGGCCATGCCTGAAATAACTATTTTATAATCATATTTTAGATTATTCTCCCTTTTCTATTAACTATTAACGTTCGTAACTTTATATAATAAAGAAAAAGTTTCTTTGTCAATAGGAAAGATTCACATAAAAGATTCCGTTCTGTGAAACCACCGCCGCATCTCGAGCGCCCCCGTTCCCTGAGGGGAACGGGGGGTTCTTTCTCGGATTTCAGTTTTCCGGCT
>CAYPKE010000134.1:0-6703 GCA_964411235.1 uncultured Syntrophales bacterium | reverse complement strand
GGTTCAATATGATGTTTCTCCGCCGGCTTACCCCATCACTCACGGCCATGGTCATGTGCGGTTTCATGGAAGGGGCTTTGATCACGCTTATTCCCGTTTTTGCCTTAAGAGAGGGATTTAATGAATTCCATGCCGGCATCCTGCTGTTTGCTTTCATGCTGGGACACGGCGGGCTGACCCCGTTGATCGGCATGCTGGGCGACCGCCTGGGGTTGAGAACAGTTCTTCTGATGGCCTATGGCGTCGGCGCGTTCAGTTTCATTTCGCTTCTCTTCGTTTCATCCGGCACGGCTTATGCTCTGCTGCTTTTAACGGGTGGTTCCGCAGTCGGTTCCCTTTATCCGCTCGGGGTGGGACTCCTGGGGGAAATGCTCTCCCACGAAGACCTCCCGCGAGGCAATGCCATGACAACGCTTTTATACGGGCTCGGCAGCATCGTCGGACCGTTTTTCCCCTCGCTTGTGATGCATTTTTTTATGCCCAAGAGCCTTTTCCTCATTTCGGCGTTCTTCTTCACCGCTGTCCTGATGGTCATGTTCGGCAGGCTTTCCGTCCCGTCAAAGGCCTGATAAAAACCGATTGCAAATGCTGCTGAGGCATGGCGAGGAACGTTCCCCCAATCTTCCTTCGCTTGCAGGGCTGCATCCGAAAATCGCCTTTATGCACGGGAACGGATTCGCATCAAGAGACCCTGGCAAGGAAAACGGGACTGGAAAATGGTACCCGTCCTGAATACCGGAGAATCGTCATCGAAAACTAAAGAGGGGGGGTATTGGGAAAACATCCCGTCGGGGAAAAAGGAATAATGTTGAATACTGATCGGAACTGTGACGAAAAACAGCAAGAGAATCGAATCGGGCAGGTTACCGCCCCCATGGGGGGGATTCTGCGACTGGAATCAGTCTTGCGTCTCTTCGATGTCGTTTTCCCGATCCGTGTTCTTTTCAGCGGCTTCTTTAGCTTCCTGCCGTTTGGCGAGCTTTTCTTTTTTCTTCTGCAGCTTGGCGAGTTCCTTCTGCCGCTTTTCAAAAGTATACTTTGTCTTCTGCATGATTGACCGTTCCCGACCTCATCTTGATGGTAAAAAAAGGCATTCCTGCCTCATACGATTAACAGAAATGCCTTCCTTTATCCAGGTGATACTAGATCGCTTTCACATTCTCAGCGGCGGGGCCTTTCTTGCCCTGCGCTACATCGAAACTGACACGCTGACCCTCAGACAACGTCTTGAAGCCAGCAGACTGGATCGCACTGAAATGAACGAACAAATCTTCGCCATTATCCTTTTCAATGAAGCCGAAACCTTTCTGCTCATTGAACCACTTCACTTTACCTTCTGCCATCTTGTTGCATCCTCCTTTCATAAATTTCTAGTCGGATGAAGAAGATGAAACAGAAAAAGCCTCCAAGACTCTAAAACGCCTGGCGGCCCGCCCTTGCACTTCAAAATGTCTATATCCAACTATCGCCGCATCCCATCCGAAAAAGTCGAACGGACACATTTTCAGGTTCTTTTACATGATCTTTTCCTTCGTGTCAAGCTTTATAATTTTCTAACATGTCCATCAAAATAATTACCGGACGTTCATCGCCATCATTTTTACGGCGTCCTTAAACAGCACATTCATTCTTGTATCCGATGTAATTCTTTCTACAAATCCGACACCGAAAGCGTGGTGCTGAATCACCTCCCCGGCCTTGTACTTATCGTTCATGCGATATTCTCTGATGGCCGTATCGTGATCTAAATCACGGTGCTTGAGCTCCCAAAGCAAGGTTGCATTCAAAGGCTGCTTTCCCGCCGAGTTCACGGATGCCCGGCGCGACAGGACTTCACGCACTGTTTTCCCTCCTGTCTTACGCTCCGAGGGAGCCCGCCTGTATTTATGCTGTGAACCGCAGGTTTTGCACTGAACATTGTGGGCAACACCGCCTACTTCCGATACAACCGTATGGCTCAGTAAAAGTTTACATTTCGTACAATAGGCATCAATATTGTTTCCAACAAGTGACATAAGAAACTCCTTTTTTCTTTTATCCTCCGATATTCCAGGGCATGCCGGATGTCCGTGCGGATTATTACAACAACCAATTTACAAAAAACAAGCAGCCGGAACGGAAAGGGATTCTGCCAAAATGACCACCCTGAAGGTTGCGGCCGCTCACTCGGGACCTGATCAAATATCCAAGTCCAAAAGCATTAAAACAGCATTTGTTGTTACTATACTCCTTTTTTCGGGGAAACATACTTTTAAAGAAAAATTTTACGCATTAATTTTATGCAGATCATCCATATTGCTAAATTAATAGGCTTTTTATGAAAAAATGCCCCTGTCATCGGATAGCGCAATCCTTACCCCCCGGATATTCGTTTCTTTCGGATTTTTACCTGTACCCAACACCTGATTCAGATTGTTGATTATCAGAACGAGATTTCACATTGCAAAGCATGATGCTTAATTATATGGAAGCCTGATTCAACGCAAAGGACAGGAACTCTGGACCTTGACTTTGGGCATTAACCTGCCGGAACGAAAACAGGTCCTGCGCGGAAAGGCCGCAATCAATGAAGATTAAACCATACATCCTGGTGACACGCCCGCAATTCCTGCTGCTGGCGGTGGTACTCGGCATCCTCGGCACCTGCATCGCCTGGTATGAAGGCGTTTTCGATCCGGGCCATGCCATCTTGGCCGGGTTGGGCCTGATTCTGGCGCATGCAAGCTGCAATGCCCTGAATGATTATTTCGATTACCAGAGCGGCATCGATAAAGTGACATTCATCACGCCCTTCAGCGGCGGCACCGGCCTGATCAAGCAAGGCATGCTGACCCCCCGGGAGGTCTTCTGGTTCGGCATGATCTGCCTTTTATGCTGTGTGCCGATCGGTATTTATTTCTGTATCGTCAAGGGCTGGCTTCTGTTGCCTCTGATCATCATGGCCGCTCTCTGCGTGATCTTTTACAGTCCCGTCATCCTCAAGCTTTACTGGCCGGAGTGGTCACCCGGGTTGGGGTTGGGTATTCTGCCGGTCTTGGGCATGTATTTTGCGCAAACGGGGGATTATTCATGGCATGCGCTTATTGCCGGCATTCCTTCCGGGCTCCTGGTCCACAATCTGCTTCTGCTCAATGAGTTTTCCGATATTGAAGCGGACAAAGTCGGGCATCGCAAAACGTTACCGATCACGATCGGCAGGACCGGCGCGGCGGTTTTTTATACCGCCTTCACTGTTCTTACATACGGGTGGATCATCGGCGCCGTCTTTTTCGAGGCCATGCCCGTGTTCACACTCCTTGGCCTGCTGACTGTTCCCGTGGCGGTCATGGCGGTTCAGGGTTCTTTTCGCAGTGAAGATCAAACCCGGCTCATGTCTGCCATGGCCCAGAACGTCATCGTGGTCCTGGCTACACAGTTGCTCATCGCCATCGGTTATATCCTGTCAGGCATATCTGGATTTTAGGCAACCAACTCTTTCGTTATTTTCTCAATCTCATTAAATCCTGATTTAAACCGGATCCCGGAATGTCTGCCAGGCGTGTATCGTGGTTTCTTAGTTTATTCCTCATTTTTCATTGATTTTATTTCAATAGTGAATAAATATAGGCGTAGAATTTCCTAAAGGAATGAATCGGCGTGAAAAAAATTATTCTTTTCGTATTTAACGGCGACCCTATGTGCTTTATCCACGTTCTTCTGAACGCACTGGACATGAAGGAAAAGGGCCATGAAGCCCGAATCGTTATCGAAGGGGCTGCAACCAGACTGATCCCGGATCTTGCAAAAATCGACCATCCGCTGAATAAGCTATGGGAAAAATGCCTTGACGCAGGAATGGTTGCTGGGGTTTGCAAAGCTTGTTCCAACAAAACGGGAACCCTTGAAGCGGCGAAGGAACAGGGGTTGAGCCTGCTTGACGAGATGGCCGGCCACCCTGGCATCGCGTCATACCGGGACGAAGGGTACGAGGTCATTACTTTCTGACGGGCCGTGGACCGGTTGTTTCCGTTTTACCGCCCCGATTGATGAACTAAGCCGTTTCGTAACAGGTCTGACGTTGACATAATCGTTTCAATGACGCTTTTCGTGGTTTTTCTGCCCTTAATCAGAGGGAATGACTATTCTCTCAAGAATGAAAGGAGGTTTCTGATGGCGGAAAAAGCAAAGGTTGGATGCGCCCGGCCCACCGGTGGGTTGGTTGGGCAATCTAAAGAAAAAACGGAGGAAACGCAAGGGCAGCAACCGTCTCAGGAGGTGAAAAAGATGATTCAAGTAGGCAAACCGGCACCGGATTTCGCATCTCCCGCCTATCACAAGGAAGAGTTTACATCAGTCAAACTTTCGGATTATCTAGGAAAATGGGTGGTCCTGTGCTTCTATCCGGGTGATTTTACATTCGTCTGAGCGACTGAAATCTCGGCGGTCGCCGAGCATTACAAGGAGTTCAAGAAGCTGGGGGTGGAAGTCCTTTCTATGAGCGTGGACAGTGTTTTTGTCCACAAGATGTGGAACGATCACGAGTTGGCAAAAATGGTCAAGGGTGGCGTACCGTTTCCCATGCTCTCCGATGGCGGAGGAAAAGTCGGCGCAGCCTATGGTATCTATGACGAAGATGCGGGAGTGGAAAACCGGGGCCGTTTCATCATCGATCCGGAAGGCATCATCCACGCCTATGAGGTCCTCACGCCTCCGGTAGGCCGCCGGGTTGATGAAACCCTGCGGCAGATTCAGGCTTATCAGCATGTTCGCAAGACAAAAGGGGCCGAAGCGACACCCTCAGGCTGGCGGCCGGGAAAGCTCACGCTCAAACCCGGCCCGGACCTGGTGGGAAATGTCTGGAAGGTCTGGAAAACTTCCATGGAAAAGGATTGACGGGATTTATTTTGCAGATGTCGGTCGGACCCCGATGTTTATACGTCGGGGCCCGGTCTCGCCGGTACCACCCCTGGCGCTTTAAGTCTTGCAATCTTTTCGCGCGATAAGCTGAAAAGCCTGCTATCCCGACTTTGGGACACCGAAGTGTTTGCGATTCAGTTTTAAGACCAGCCACATGGTGGCAAGCTGGATTGTAATGGCCAGCGCGGAAATAACCCAGTAGCCTACGGAATACTTCGCGATCAGGCCGGCATCCACCAGTCCCCGGTTGAGCCAGAAATGGATCATCACCGAAAGCGCCACGCCTGGACATACCAGAGCATATGAACCCACAGAGGCATCACTCCCGAAAATGTACCTGGCGGCATAACCAATCCGGCTCAGGATCGTCCATGTTAAAAGCGCGAACAGCAGCTGAACCGAAAGAAACTGCGAAAGCATCATCAGCCGGTCAATTCCGCCGCTTTCCATGGCGAAGTGTACGCCGAGACCGTGATATTGACGCAGCGACAGAATACTGATAACCGTCAGCAACGGGATGAATATGGACAGCGTCGGCGCTGTGTCAATATTGGCGCCGTTTTCCATCATCGAGCGCATGCCCAGCACCAGAGCGATACCACCGATAAGCACGGTCGCAACCAGAAAGAAGGTCGACAGGATCAACCCGGCGCCCGAAACGAGCGGGGTTGCGGACAGCCCTGCAGGTGCGGCCAGTCCCACACCGATCATTGAGAGAGCAAAGGCAGGAAGCGCCTGGGAAAAAGAGTTGTTGACGGCGCAACTGAAACCGCCGACCGTAAGCACCCGCCCGAAGAAATTTCCCAGCATGCTGAAAGCCAATACGCCGATGGCAACAAAGGTGATAAGGGCTAGCGGGAACAGAAATTCCACGACGCCCCACAACCCCGGCACAAAAACCATCCCGAGGATAAAGACGACGTTTACGCTCATCGCCATGGCCAGCGGCATCGCCAGCAACTGGGTTTCGGCATTGGAGGTGCGGAGCTGCACGTAAGCCTCCGTCTTCTTCCAGACCCTGTACCTGATCAGGTTCCAAACCAGATACTTGAGGTTCAAAAATCCGTAAAAGGCGATTCCCGCAACGGCTAATAGAATCATGGCCTTTGCGCCCATTCCTCCGGCACCATATGCGGCAATGATGTCCTCAAACACAGGCACTGTGCGGCCGGGATGCCGAGTCCAATGCATCAGCCACATGAAAAAGGTTACCGCCAGTCCTCCCGTCCCGAGTGACGCCAGAAAATAAAGCGGTGCGTAAGTATCGGCCGGTCTGGTGTAATCAGCTTGCATGGAGGTCCCCTCCTTATGAAAATATTCTTGAATCTCGCGGTTATCATAAAAGATCTTTCGGGAACATTCCAGCATCAAGACTCAAGCGTCTAAGAGGAAAATGCCGTGACGGCATTGCTCCACAGCATGAGTACATCGCACAAAACTTTTTTTGTTCATGAACGGATCGATGGATAGGTCGATCATGGAGAACAACTGATCAAGAAAGCCTATTTCAGCTAATATCGGGACGTTTTCAACCTACAGAAATGCTGATCTGCAAGATTTAACGAGAATGCCTGTCATGGATCATGTTCGACGCCTTCTGCGAATCCTTCAGGGGGTGACGGATTTCCCGAAAAGGGAGTGATCGGGCCGGTAGCTCTAAACCCTGAAAGCGACGCAAGTCGCAGACAATAGGCAGAAAAAGACCCGTCCCATAACCGGACGCGGTTAGTGGACGGGTCTGTCTTTTTTTAATGGTGGAGGGAACGCCGACCTACCGCAAAACAGTCTCAAAGCCCGCGCTCCTCGT
>CAYPKE010000133.1:0-6852 GCA_964411235.1 uncultured Syntrophales bacterium | reverse complement strand
GTCGGCCCAGGAGATCTTTTTGCCGTATTTCTGTTTGATCGGCCAGAGGAGGCGGCGCGCCTTGTCGAGGTTCACGTTGTCGGGCCAGCTGCTGAGCGGCGCCAGGCGCTGATTGCCGGTTCCTGCGCCCCCGCGGCCATCGCCCATGCGGTAGGTGCCGGCGCTGTGCCAGGCCATCCGGATGAAGAGCCCCCCGTAGTGACCCCAGTCCGCCGGCCACCAGTCCTGGGAATCGGTCATCAGCGCATAGAGGTCTTTCTTCACGGCCGCCAGGTCAAGTTTCTTGAATTCCTCGGCGTAATTGAACGCCTCGCCCATGGGGTTGCTCTTCCGATCCTGTTGATGCAGAATTTTAAGGTTCAACTGGTTCGGCCACCAATCCCGGTTTGATGTGCCGCCGCCGGAAATGGGCCTGCTTTTACTGCCCGTGACCGGGCACTTGCTTTCTTCAGTCATGCTATTTCCCCCTTTCCTCTTGATTTGCTTAAATAATGCCCGTTTTACCCTTCGAAAATCACAAGTCGTTGACTCGCCACTTTCAGCCTCATCTCTTTTAGTTTTTGAATAATGGATTCCTTGGCCACGTCACTTTATCAGGAATCATTCTTATTTAGATTTATAGATGCCGGTTAAAGACAAGTCAAGGGGAATTTTGCGATACGTTACTTACCTGATGATACAGCCTTTGCGAGTGGATCTCTTTTAAAAGGGAAATTATTTCCTTCCGTAAAAGAAAGAACCTTGAAGGAACGATGAGACAGAACAAGTTTCGGGTGAGGAATACCTCATAATTTAACCACCTGAACATGAGGCATTGCCCGCCCCAGGAAATGCTCACCGATGTGACGGAACCGCAGGGGCACGTCTGTGACATAGAATTGATAGGCGGGGACGGCGTGATCCGTGTTGGCCATTTTTTGCTCGGCCAGCAGCTGAGCGGTGATGGCTGCCATGGCCTCGGCGGAATCTACAAGCCGGATGCCGGGCCCGACCAGGTCTTTCAGGAGGGCTTTCAGCAGCGGGTAATGGGTGCAGCCCAGGACGAGGACATCGATATCTTCCGCCAAGACCGGCCGCAGGTATTCGAGGGCGGTGAGGCGGGTCACCTCGTGGTCCAGCCAGCCCTCTTCCACCAGGGGGACGAACAGCGGACACGCCTGGGAATAGATACGGACAGAGGGGTCGAGAGTATGGATTGCCCTGGCGTAGGCGTTGCTGTTAATCGTCGCCATGGTGCCGATGACACCGATGCTTTTGGTGCGTGTGTGGGCCATCGCCGTGCGCGCTCCGGCTTCGATGACGTCGAGGACCGGCACGGGGGAGAGGTCTTTCACGGCCTGGTGGGCTACGGCGGCCATGGTGTTGCAGGCGATGATCAGGAGCTTGACCTCCTGCTGCAGAAGAAATTCGGTGATTTGGGTGGCGTAGCGGTTGATCGTTTCGACAGACTTGATGCCATAGGGAACCCGGGCCGTATCACCGAAGTAGATGATGTTTTCGAAGGGAAGTCTTTCCATCAGGCCACGCACAACGGTCAAGCCGCCGATGCCGGAGTCGAACACGCCGATGGGGTGCCGGACGCTGGGATTCATAAAAGGACCTTTTGCTTTAACTATCCCGGAAATCGGCCACCACGATTGACAGGCTTTCGGAGGCCACCGCTTGATTCAGGGCGGTTCGGACCTCTTCGGGGTCGCCGGGGTTACTTATTCTTATGATATAGCCGCCGTAGGGGGCCAGGATTCTTTCGAGGGTGCCCTCGGGGATGACCTGCCCTCCGGTTGTTTCCGCCTTGCCGTTATCAAAAAGAAGAACATTCAATGGAATATTCCTTTGGATAGCTTCATTCAGCCCCAGATGGCCGGCGGCGATGAAGGAAAAGTCTCCCGAGACGGCCCAGACCGTTTTGTGTCCCGCCAGGTAGGCGCCAATGGCCAGGGACACGCTTCCCCCCATGTAGGTGGTCAGGTCTACGCAATCAAAAGGCGGGCAGCCGAATAGGCAGGTGATGCCCGTATCGGCGGCGACGACATCGCCCCGGAAGGACCGGAAGATGGAAAACAGAGGGATGTAACGCTTCATGACCGGTTTCCATTTCTCCGGCAGACCTTCGGGAATGGTTGGAATGAAAGGACGGGAAACGGCTTCCGGATCAAGGCCCTTCCTTTTCGCCTGCAGTATCTCGTTCTGGTAAGCGCCGAAGGAAGGACAGAGGATGTGACGCGCGATATCCCGGCGGTACTTTTTCGTGCAGGGTGGTGGCTTTGCAATGTTGGTCTCCACCTCCAGGTCCATTGTGTCGGAATCAACAATCACCGCCACCGGCAGCCCCAGGCCTTCGGATTCCGCGAAGGCTGAAAGGATCACCTCCCGGATGTTTTCCTTGGGGCCGTGATGGAATGGGACGTCCATCCCGGCCAGCAGGGACTCGCTGTGGAGAATGCTGTCTGAATGTTTCCCCAGGGGGTCCTCCAGGATCAGCAGGACCAGTCCCGCCGTTGTGCCTGCAACGAGGGCGTCAACGACGCTGTTGGCCGCCTTGGCCAAGCCGTGGCCCTTCATCATGGCACAGGCTCTCTTTCCGGTGAGAGCCGCCCCGTGGGCGAGGGAAAAGGCGACTTCTTCGTGGAAGGAAAGGGGAAATGGTCCGGGGGCCTGCGAACAGAAGTGTTGATAAAGAGACTGTCCTCCCGTGGCGGGCACGTAGGTCAGCAGGACATCGAGATCGAATAGAACCTCGGCGATTACCTGTGAAACGCGAGACGTCATGGGAGCTTTCTTTCCTTTCCGATCCGGAGGAGATGCCCGGTTGCAAGCGGCATCCTGTTTTTGACAACCTATCAGCAATTCAGCGGAATTGCCACAGGTAACTTCCATCCCGGAAGATCACCCCTTGATACAACCCAGGGCGCGAAGCCTCGCCACTTTCCGGGCGATCCCCGCCCGGTGGACTGCATCCACGACCCATTCGAGATTCTTATAGGCTTCGGGAATTTCTTCTGAAAGGGTGCCCCGCCCGCTGGCCATGACAATGATTCCCTTCTCGGCCATGTCTTTTGCGATGGAGCGGCCCCGGCTGGACTTGGTCGCCTGGGCGCGGCTCATGACGCGTCCCGCCCCGTGGCAGGAACTGCCGAAAGTTTCTTCCAAGGCCTTGGAGGTTCCGGTGAGGATATAAGACCCGCTTCCCATGTCACCGGGGATCAGGACTGGCTGGCCGATGTTCCGGTAAGCGGCAGGGACCAGCGGGTGTCCGGCCGGCAGAGCGCGGGTTGCGCCCTTACGGTGGACGCAAAGAGAACGGTCCTTTCCGTCCACAGGCAGGGTTTCAATCTTGGCGATATTATGACAGATGTCATACAGCAGCCTCATCCCCAATGCCCGCGGCGCTATGCCCAGCGTTTTCTCAAAGGTTTCCCGCACCCAGTGCATGAGCATCTGCCGGTTGGCCCAGGCATAATTGGCGGCGCAGGCCATGGCGGCCAGGTAGTCCTGACCCCGTGGTGACGAGAGATAGGCACAGGCAAGCTGACGATCGGGAAGTTCGACGTCCAAATCTCCGAGATGCTTGACCATGCGGGCCAGGTAATCGTCGCAGACCTGATGGCCTAATCCGCGGGAACCGCTGTGGAGCATGACGGTGATTTGACCCTTTTCAAGACCGAAGGCCTGTGCCGCTTGGGGATCAAAAATCTCTTCCACAACCTCGATTTCCAGAAAATGATTTCCCGAACCGAGGGTCCCCAACTGTTCCCGGCCCCGCTCCATCGCCCGGGGGCTTACCTTGTCCGGGTCCGCACCTTCAAGCGCGCCCCCCTCTTCCGTGTATTCCAGATCGTCGGCACTGCCGCAGCCGCGCTCCACGGACCAGCGGGCGCCGTCGGTCAGAACTTTTCTTTCATCCTTTTCCTTCAGCTTGATCGGGCCGGTCGATCCGACGCCGGAAGGAATGTTTTGAAACAGGGCCGTGACCAGGTCCTTCAGGCGTGACCGGATTTCCGGCAGGGTCAGGTAGGTGGTCATGAGGCGGCAACCGCAGTTGATATCGTACCCGACGCCGCCGGGGGAAATAATGCCCTCCTGCACATCGAAAGCGGCGACACCCCCGATGGGGAAGCCATAACCCCAGTGCATGTCCGGCATGGCCAAGGAGTACTTAATGATTCCCGGCAGATGGGCGACATTGGCCACCTGCTTCGGACTTTCGTCCCGGCCCATGGCCTGCAGGAGACGTTCGCTGGCATAGATGATCCCGGGAACCCGCATCTTCCCCTGACGGGGAATTTGCCACCGGAAGTCGTCAAGCCGTTCCATTTTTATCTCAGACATCGAAAATCACCCTTCCTTTCCAGCCCCCTGTTGTTTTGACGATCGAAGCCTGATGATAGGTGACCGCCTTTATTTCTTTATGAATGCGGTGTTTCCCGGCCCGGAACAATTCACCATGCAGGGTGGCCCTCAGGCGTCGCTTTTGAAGCACGTCGATGCGGATCGTCCGGGGAAGAAACCCCGTCCCGTTGATCAGAAAAAGAACCTCGCGCAGATAGTTGATCAGCAGGTCAGTCCGGTCCATCCCTTCGACGACGATGCACTTTTCCAGGGCCGGCGTGATCGCGTCCGGGTCGGTGATCTGGGAGGTCAGCGCCAGGGCGCCGTGAACAAAAAGCTCCGCTTGCGTCCTGCCGAAAAATTCAATGCCGAGATCCGCCGTATGGTCAAAGAGATGAAAGGTTTCTTCTGTCATAGGAGCAGCCGGTTAAAATCTTTTGATCTTTATTTAGCATATCGGATGGGGAAAGAAAAAGAACGAAAAAGGCGGTCCCGGGGAGGACAAAACCGGAACCGCCTGTCACAAGGGGGAAAGAAGGGGAAAAAGTTCTCTAGCGGCCGCGGAAGCCCGTTCCTGCGGCAGGGCAAGCGCCTTTCTGGCCGCCGAAGCGGAAACCGCGCTCGCGATTCAGACGCTGAAATTCAGTTTTTTGTTCCGGTGTCAGGATTTCGAGGGCGGAAAGACGGAAAGCGGTCCTTTTGTCGGCCATCTGGTCCCGCAGTGCCCTGACATCCTGCTGGGCGGCGTTGATTTTCGCCGGATCAGGATCGTTTTCCAGCCAGAGATTTCTCAGGATCTGCCTTTTCTGCATCATCTGATCCTTCAGCGGCTGCACTTCCTGCCAGTGCCGATCCCGTAACGTATTCATCCGGGTTGTCTGGTCCGCTGTCAGATTTAAACCGTAAAAACCCGCCATCATGCCCCGTCCTTCGTGAGGCCAACCACCGTGGCCCCGCTTGCCTGCCTGGGCAAAGGCGGCCGTTGCGAGGAGGCCGACCAGCAACAAGGCGGAAATAATCATGACCTGTCGTTTCATTTTTTTTCTCCTTTCAAAAGCGTTTGCCTTCTTAAGAGCAAGGGGCATGCCATGGGCCGTTGATAATTTTATCATGCTGAAATAATGCAGGTATCCGTTGAGGGGTGTGTTTCATAAGCGAAAGGGATGACGATCAGTCTGGGTTTTTTGTATCCACTTTTGGGTATGCTAATGTTTTGTTCGTATCCACCCGGGGCGCCGGGGTTAAAGGAGCCTGTCCTGCTTTGACGGCCCGGTCTTTTCCTTTTGCCGCGCAGGCTCCTTTCATCAGCGTTTGAAATCCCTGGTAAAAAGTGGTATGCCCAAATCCGCGGAACCGGTGTTCTGCACGCATTATTTGAGAAGACGAGGAGATGATGATCAACCCGACCCATGGACAAAGCCTGGAGCTGACTAGGCGCGATCCCGTGGAAAAGCGCTGCCTTTCCTGTGGTACGCCGTCAATCAAGGGAAGACAACGATACTGTTCCGCCGAGTGCCGCCAGCGCCTCCAGTTCAAGCTGGATTTGAGGACCGGCCTTATCCAGGCACTGAATGCGCATTACGCGACGTTCTTTTTTTCCGAGGAAAGAATATTCATGGATATCCTTCCCTACGGGACCCGGGACACCTACCGCTTTTCCTATACCCGTTCGCCGGGGAAAAAACCGGCGGAAGACTTCAGCGTCATGGCCAATATTCTGGGCAATATCTGGTGGTCCGAAAAGGAGCGCAGCAAGAAAGACTACCTGGCGACCGGTCAGGTTCTCCGCCAGGCGTTTCGAGGTGCCGCCCCGGAGATGTCCGTCAAGCCCGCCGTCAAGTGCGCGCCATCGATTCGTCCGGCCAATCTCGTTTATCTGAACCTTGACCGGAAAGTCCTGACCTCCCCGGACCTTAAGCAACTGATCAAAGCGGCTTACCGGCAGGAGGTGAAAAAGAAACACCCCGATGTCGGCGGCGAATCCGAAGCCTTCCGCCGCGTCCATGACGCTTACCAGGAATTAACCAGTTGGGCGGCGAACCCAATCTATATACGATACCGGGGTTTCCCCGATAAATGGTTCTATGACCGGAGCCGCAATCGCTGGAGCCAACCCCTGCCCCTGACTCGGCTTTAGCCGCGATTTGCGCTTCCCTGAGGCGCGGTTCCGGGGATCAAAAAGGCCCTGTTCCGCGCGACATCCTATGGCATCTACAGGTTTGCTCAAATTATTTTACTTGAAAACGAGATGATGCGGGTCTTGGCGTCGCCACTTTTCCAGCAGGTTATTCAGCCTTTTCCGTGAATAAAATGGCGCTCCCCATGTTTGGCGCTGGCGCCAGGTTTCCAGAAGCATGGTCGCATAAAGCAGGGGTAAATCCTCATGATTGCCAAGGTAAGCCACGGTTCGCTGAAGCATGGCAAGAGACAGGTCCTGCGTCAACCGACGAAACTGCATTCCGGTGATTTGCTCCGGGATGTCACATTCCAGAATGTCCAGGATCTTTCCGGCGTCGATTTCCC
>CAYPKE010000132.1:0-6902 GCA_964411235.1 uncultured Syntrophales bacterium | reverse complement strand
TACCAGATTCATCGCCCCGGCCCTGATCGCTATCAACATCATGAGCAACGCCTTCTATGAAAATACCTATGCCTCCTTCGTCAGGATGTATTACCAGAAAACGTTTGATGCCATGATGGCGACACCGCTTACCGTATCGGAGATCATTACGGGGGAGATCGTCTGGGGGGCCACCAAAGCGGTTTTCGCCACAGCCGTGATGATGGCGGTCATCAGTTTTTTCGGCCTGATCCGCTACCCGGAAGGATTGCTCCTGCTGCCCCTCGCCTTTATCGGAGGCCTGGCCTTCGGATCCATGGGCATGCTCTGCACGTCGGCGGTTCCCCATATCGAATTGTTCAACCTTCCCATCTTTCTTTTCATCACCCCGATGTTCCTTTTCGGCGGTACGTTTTTCCCCCTGGAGAACCTTCCGGTCTGGGCCCAGCAGGTCGCCATGGCCCTGCCCCTGACGCACCTGGTCAATCTGTGCAGGGCCTTTGCCTACGGAACTTTCGGCCCCTCTTTCTTCATAGGCGTAATCTACCTTTCGGGCCTGACCCTGATCTGCTTTCCCCTGGCGATTTTCAGAATGCAGCGCCGGCTGATCAAGTAATCCCCGCAAAAAACATGTCTTTCCCGTGCGGTTTTTTGTATGATATCGTTGAGTAATTGTAAGCGGCAGAAAACAGACCCTTTTCTTCGGGAAGGAGACCTATATGATCATCGGCGTACCCAGAGAAATCAAAGAGGGCGAGAATCGAATCGCCCTGACCCCGGCAGGGGTAAAAACCCTGAAAGTCGACGGACACACGGTCCTTGTGGAAATCGACGGCGGTCTCGGCAGCGGCATAACCAACGACGACTACCTGCGGGAAGGGGCGGAGATCGTTGCCTGTTCCGATATTTACCGCAGGGCGGATCTGATCGTCAAAGTCAAGGAACCCCTGGAAGCGGAGTGGGACCTTTACCGGCAGGGTCAGATGCTTTTCACTTATCTGCATCTGGCCTCATCGGAAACCCTAACGCACAATATCGTCGCCCGGCAAATAACAGGGATCGCCTATGAAACCGTCCAGACATCCGCGGGACATCTTCCCTTGCTGACGCCGATGAGTGAGGTGGCGGGACGCATGTCGATCCAGATGGCCATGCGCTTTCTGGAAAAGGGCTGCGGCGGCCGGGGAGTACTCCTGAGCGGTGTTCCCGGCGTCCCGCCGGCGGAGGTGGTCATTGTCGGCGGCGGTGTGTCAGGGCTGAACGCTGCCAAGATCGCCTGCGCCCAGGGGGCCCACGTTACGATCCTGGACGTGAACCATGAGCGCCTGAAATACATCGATGATATCCTCCATGGAAACGTCATCACGGTTTTCTCCAACCCCTATACCATTGAAAAATCAACCGCCTACGCCGATGTCCTGATCGGAGCCGTCCTGATCGCAGGCGCTCGGGCCCCCGTGCTGGTAACGGAGAGCATGGTCGCCCGCATGAAGCCGGGCTCCGTCATTATCGATATTTCCATCGACCAGGGAGGATCGGTCGAGACCATCCGCCCGACGACACACGGCGAACCGATTTACCTGGTCCATAATGTCATCCATTGCGGCGTTCCCAATATCCCTGCGTCGGTTCCGCGAACCTCCACCTTTGCCCTCACCAACGCCACCCTGCCTTATATCCGCACCATCGCGAACAAGGGGCTTCGCCGGGCGGCCCTGGACGACGAAGCCATCGCCTGCGGCATCAACTGTGCACGGGGTGTCCTGACCCATTCGATGGTGGCCGAAGCCTTCGGCATGGAATGGGTATCCTGGCGTGATGCGCTTCATTGAATTATTCGGCGCTTCTTGACAACAGCGCCGATCTGTGAAAGGTTTCCGACGAAGGCTTGTTCATGAACGCCGCACGGGTGCCGATGTCCTTTGTCGCATCCCAAGCAATCCATTTAAGGGGACAAGACCCTTTTGTTTGATCAACTGGTTCAATACCTGGCCCTTCATCTGAAGGATTCCCTGATTCTGGCCCCATTGATCGCCTACTTCGGCGGGGTCCTCGTCGGCTTCACCCCTTGCGTTTACCCGGTCATTCCGGTCACCGTGGCGGTCATCGGCGCCCGCAGCGCGCATTCCCGAACCCGCAGCTTCCTGCTTTCCCTTTTTTACGTCCTCGGTATTGCCCTGACCTACACAGCCCTCGGGGGAATCGCCGCCTTTACGGGAAAACTCTTCGGACAGATCCAGTCGAACCCCTGGACCTATTTCATCGTGGCCAATATCTGCATCCTCATGGGTCTTTCGATGCTCGAGGTCTTTACCCTGCGCATCCATGCACCGGAAGCCATTTCCCGCTTTCAGACACGCAAAAAAACGGAAGGCTGTCTCAGCAGTTTTCTGCTCGGCATTCTCTCCGGTTTTGTTCTGGGACCCTGCACGACACCGGTCCTGACGGTCCTGCTCACCTACGTCGCCAGCAAACAGAATCCGTTCTTCGGCATGCTGCTGCTGTTTCTTTTCTCCCTGGGAATCGGCACGCTCCTGATCCTGATCGGCACTTTCACGGGCTTCCTGACCCGCCTGCCGAAATCGGGCGCCTGGATGGTCAAAATCAGCCATGCGTTCGGTTGGATCATGATCGGGGTCGGGGAGTATTTCCTGATCGTCGCCGGCACATTATGGATTTGAAAAAGGAGGTTGTCTTGTTCCACCGGCTGAAAGAAAAAGCGTCCGTTAAAAAGCACTCGCGTTTGCCGATCTTCGCGCTTCTGGCGGGTATGCTGCTCTGCCTTTGTTTCCTGATTGCCTGCGGTCCCTCCCCAGAGAGAGAACCTGTGCAAGAGGGCTTTGCGCCCGATTTCGTGCTCCGGGATCTGCAGGGGAACCCTTTCCGACTGCAGGATGAACGCGGAAAAATGGTTCTGCTCATCTTTACGACGACCTGGTGCCCTTCCTGCAGGGCGGCGATCCCCCTATATCGGGAGCTCTACGAAAAATACGGCAGCCGGGGCCTGGTCGTAGTGAATATCGATATCCAGGAACCCCTGGAGCGGGTCCGTCAATTCGCCGAAAACAACCGCATTCCCTACCGGGTCCTTCTGGATACGACGGGCGACGTCGGCTTGGCTTTCGGCATCGTCGGGGTTCCCTCCCTGGTTCTGGTCAATCAGGACGGGGAGATCGTGAGCGACGAAACACCGGTCATTCTGGAAATCCTGGGCAACCTCTTTGGCGGACAGGATCAGGGTAATTCTTGATTCGGCACCTGTGCCGCGTGCCGCTACGAAGCCGGCGCCGGCGTGCAAGGCTTACCGCGGCGCGCGAATCGATTCGTCCAGCGCCTCATAGGTCCGGATCATCCGCAGTTCGATTTCCTTCCTGACCGCTTCGAAATCCGGCCCGTCCAGATAGGATGAAACCTGGACCGGCTCTTCGGAAAACCGGATGTGCACCCGGCTGAAAGGCTTGGGGACCATGAAACGGTCCCAGCTTTGAAACGTCCAGCATTTTTCATAGACCAGATAGACAGGCCAGATTGCAGCTTTCGCACGCTGGGCCATCGACACGAGACCCGCCTTGACCACCCGGGGCGGACCCGTGGGTCCGTCCACGACATGGGCGGCAATCCCGTGCTGCTTGATCGCATCGACCATCTCCCGCAGGGCCTCACGCCCCCCTCGGGAACTGGAGCCGCGCACGGGCAAAAAGCCGGAGTGCCTGACGACACGGGCGATGAATTCTCCGTCCTTGCTCCGGCTGATCATGATCGGGACGGTCAGCCCGTACAGGCGGGGCAGAAAAAAGCCGCCGAAGAGCCTCTGATGCCAGCCGGCAAGAATGACCGGTCCGCATTGCTCGCGATGCGCCAAAACCGCCTGGACGTTTTCCACCCGGAGACGCAGGGTCTTGGTGTAGAGAAGAAGCAGAAAATACAGGGGCCGCGTCAAACTCAGCAGCAGGGAAAACTTCACATTCTTCCAGCGATGACCATCTTTCACAGCGTTTGCCCCATGATGATTCAAGATGGCAGGTACGTTGCCATGCCGCAGAGGAATTTGTCAACGGTGTTTTCTTGCCCTGGATCCGCTCCGCTAAGGTCCCCCCGGATAATTGCTTGACAAGACTGGTCTCTTTCCGCGATAGTGCAGACTGAAAGCGCATCATGACCTCCTCCTGCAGCGTTCCCCCGGGGAAGCATATCGGAGGATGCGTATCAAAAATAACAAGACTCAGGTCGCATATGTTTTACGTACATCAGGATTCCGCTTTGCAGGCGGACTCGTTGGGAGAAAAACTTGACGTCATCATCCGGAATCTGCCGCCGGACAAGGTAACCCTTTTGGAAATCCGCAATCTGCTCGGCCGGGAAGGCCTTTTGATGCTGACGGCCTTTCTGACCCTCGTTTTCCTGATCCCTGTTTCCATTCCCGGTGTCAGCACCGTCTTCGGCGCCGCCATCCTCATGATCGCCGTCAGCCGTCTCTTCAATTGCAACCTCTGGTTGCCGGAACGTCTCCAGGTACGTCATTTACCGGCCGATCATTTGCGTGCCGGCCTGCAGAAAGGCATGGCCTGGTTCCGCCGGCTGGAAAGCGTCAGCCGCCCCCACCGTCTGAACTGGCTAACCGGCCGGGGTCTGGTCGCCGTTTTCAACGACAGCGCCCTGATCCTGGGCGCCGTCTTGCTCATGGCCCCTTTCGGCCTCATTCCCTTCAGTAACACCCTCCCTGCTATCGCCCTGCTTTTTTTTGCCGTCGGACTGCTGCAAAGGGACGGGCTGTGCATCCTCTTCGGTCACCTGGCCAATCTTGCCACCATCATCTATTTCTTGATTCTGATCGCCGGGGGAAGCTACACCCTCTACGAGGTATTTCAACGCCTGTAGTTGCACGGCTTAGGATCAGATACACGTGCGCGACCTCTCGCCCTTCACGATGCTAACGGCCGTAAAACGCCTGGAACTGCGCGGCGGCCAGCTTGTTCATGTTCAGCATGTACCCGATCATGGCGGCACTGGCATCCGCCGGGAGGTCCAGTTTTTCAACCTTCAATGCAAACACGGTAAAGATATAGCTGTGCGGCCTGTCTCCCGACGGCGGGCAGGCTCCTCCGAAAGCCGCCGTGCCGAAATCCGTACGTCCCTGCACTGCACCGGCGGGCAGCAGCTTTCCATCGGCCCCGCCGGCCCCTTCCGGAAGCGCTTGCACATCGGCGGGAATGTTGTAAACCACCCAGTGCCACCATCCGGAACCGGTGGGGGCATCCGGATCGTAAACCGTCACGGCAAAACTTTTTGTGCCGGGCGGTGCTCCCGACCACTGCAGGGCGGGGGAAATGTTTTTCCCCGTGCAGCCGAAACCGTTATAAACCTGGTCTTCCGTCAACATGGCATCGGGTTTTATGGTGGGACTCATCAGGATGAAATTTTCAGCCATCGCCGCAGAAGAAACGAGCAGGACGGCAACCAGGTTTAATACACTGATAAGGCGGAACATTCGAAACCTCCTCGAAGTCAAATCAACGAAAGACTTCCCCCGAAAACAACGCACAGGGAATACCTGAAAGTGTTGCGAGAATAGATCGCAGGGCAACGGCTGTCAATGGTTTTCCTGGTTGGACCGGCAGCCCACGGCCCCCATGACAATTATTGCTGGACAGGCCCGGCGATCTTTGATTAGGGAATAAGCGTTGATGGACCACCTCCCGGTCAAACCGGAAAGTTGCATCACCACCCCTGGAACCGGAGCATTGCATATCATGCCGAGATACAAACTGATCATCGAATACGACGGAACGAGCTACAGCGGCTGGCAGGGCCAGGCCAACGCCCGGAGCATCCAGGGCACCCTGATCGATACGGCCCGCCGCGTTCTGAATTGTGACGCGGATATCCAGGGAGCCGGACGCACCGACGCCGGCGTTCATGCCCTGGGTCAGGTCGCCCATCTGGAGATTCCCCGAAAGCTTCCGCCGCGTGTCATCCGGGAAAAGATGAACGACGCTCTTCCTTCAAACATCAACATCCTGCACCTGGAGGAGGCCAACACCGACTTTCACGCGCGTCATCATGCGAAGGGCCGCAGCTACCTTTATCTTCTCTCCCGGAAACGCACCGCCTTCGGCAAGCGGCACGTCTGGTGGGTGCGGGACCCCCTGGATTTGAAAACCATGGAAGCCGTTCTTAAGCTTTTCCAGGGCTTTCACGATTTTTCCTCCTTCGCCGACAAAAGGAGGGAAAAGGGCGCCTCATCCCTCGTCCTGATCGATTCGGCGGCGGTAAAAAGCTCCCATGACCTGATTCTTTTCCGTTTTACCGGGTCCCATTTCCTTTGGAAGATGGTCCGCCGCATGGTGGGGGTGACGGTAGAGGCGGGCCGTGGAAAGCTGACCGTCAAGGATGTCGAAGCGATGATGAAGGCCCCATCGGACACTCCCGCCCGCTGCACCGCCCCGCCTTCGGGCCTCTTCCTGGAGCAGGTGCTTTATGAGGGGGATCAATGGCGAACCTTCCGGTTGCCGTCATGGCCGATGCTGACGTGAAGATTTTTAAAAAACCCTGACCGGGCGTTCCCTCCCCGTTTTCAGCACTCGTCAGGCTTTCCTTTTCCATGAAAAAGGGGTCGACAAATTCCTCCCCTTTCGCTAGATTTACGAAGAGTTTATTTGCGCGCTCCGGTCAGAGCAGGGACCCGGTTCCTGTCTTTTAGCCGTTTGAAGGGAGGTTCGTCATGAAGCCATTGACCTTTTATCGTCCCTTGCCTTCTCTGCTGCTTCTTGGCCTGCTCGCCCTCTCCCCTTTCTGGTCATGGCCCATCCCGGCTGCGGAGCAACCGCAACACCCCCTCGTCGTCACGGACGACAAGGCCTTCCCCCCCTTCGCCTTCCTCGATGCAGTGGGAAACCCGCGGGGAATCACGATCGATATCTGGA
>CAYPKE010000131.1:0-6960 GCA_964411235.1 uncultured Syntrophales bacterium | reverse complement strand
CATCTCGACCTGCAAGAGGTGGATCTTTTCCAGAAACATGTGAAACCGGTTTAACTTGACCCCATCTTTTTCCGTCGTCACAATCATATCCGCCTTCTTTTCCTCTGCCCGTTTCTGAATTTCGCGGACATCCTCTCGACTGTAAGGATGATGATCGGGGAAAACAATAAAATCAACTATCTGCGCACCTGTTTCGCGCAGAGTCTTTTCAAACCGTCCGGGGGAGGCGATCCCGGAAAAGGCGCACACCGTGCGGCCGTCAAGGTCGGCCAGGGGGGCACTCCGTCCGGTCGCTGCATTCAGGATGCCGACCGCCTTCAGATGCGCACGATAAGTCGGCTTCGACACAGCAACAGGCTCTTCCACTCCGAAACCGGTCCGCACAATCATGTCGGCCCGCATCAGGGCCGCCGACGTCTCCCGTAAAGAACCGGCCGGAAAAAGCAAGCCGTTCCCCAATGGTCTTTCCGCAGGGAGCAGGACGATATCCACATCACGGACCAGTTGACGATGCTGAAAGGCATCATCCAGGATCAGGATATCCGTGCCGAATTCCTCAATGGCACGCCGTCCCGTTTCCACCCGACGGGGACCCGTCAAAACGGGAACGCCATCCAGGGATTTGGCGATCAGAAAAGGTTCGTCCCCGCAATCTTCCGGCTTCATAAGCACTCTCTTCCCGTCCGCGACGATGTTGACGGGCGCCTTCGCTTTCCCCAGATAGCCCCGGCTGAGCACGGCCGGGCGCAATCCTTCAGCTTTCAACTGCCTGGCAAGGTGAATCACCATGGGCGTCTTGCCCGTGCCGCCGACGGCGATGTTGCCGACAGCAACGACCGGGCAGGGGAGACGATGCCGCCGCAGGATGCCCAGGTCGTAAAGGCGGTTGCGTGTAAAAACCGCCGGACGGTACAGGCAGGCGATTCCCCTGAGCAGCAGCTCAAAGGGACGATAGCCGATTTTATCCTTTTCCCAGACCGCTTCCACGGACCGCTTCAAGTTCTCTTTACGCATGGTTCGTTTCCCCGTTCACCGCCGGCGGTATCTTTGCATCGTCACGTGCTCCGTCTGTCTTTGCATCACCGTCGGCATCATCCGTTCCGCCGTTCTCCCGGAACTGCATCTGGTAGAGGCGGAAATACTCGCCCCGGCACGCTATCAGTTCCTCGTGGGTCCCCTCTTCGACGATTTCGCCGCGCATCAGGACCACGATGCGGTCCGCCTGGCGGATCGTCGAAAGGCGGTGGGCGATCACCAGAGTCGTCCGGCCTCTCATCAGGTTTTCCAGAGCTTCCTGGACCTCTATTTCCGATTCCGTATCCAGGGAGGAAGTGGCCTCGTCCAGAATCAGAATCGGCGCGTCTTTCAGCAGGGCCCGGGCAATGGAAATCCGCTGCCGCTCCCCTCCTGAAAGCTTGACCCCCAACTCGCCGATGACCGTGTTGTAGCCTTCCGGAAGTTTCATGATAAAGTTGTGGGCATTGGCGGCCTTGGCCGCAGCGATAATTTTCTCCTCCGAGGTCACGATATCCCCGTAGGCAATGTTGCTGCGGACCGTATCATTGAAGAGAAAGGTCTGCTGGGTCACAATGCCGATCTGGCCGATCAGCGACGCCAGCGTCACATCCCGGATATCCTGCCCGTCGATGAGAATCCGTCCCGCCGTGACGTCGTAAAAACGGGGGATGAGGTTCACCAGGGTGGTCTTTCCGCCGCCGCTCATTCCCACAAACGCAACCACCTCTCCGACCCGGATGCGCAGATTGATTCCCTTCAGGACCGATTCATTTTCATATGCGAAATGGACATCCTCAATTTCGATTCCCTGCTCGATCGGTTTCAGCGGCACGGCATTTTCCCGGTTGCGGATTTCCGGAACCTGATCCATAACGCTGAAGATACGGGTCGCCGCCGCAATGCCCTGTTGTATTTCATTGTTGACATTTGTCAGACGCTTGGCCGGCTCGTAAATCATCAGCAGGGCCGCCAGAAACGAAAAGAACGTCCCCGGCGTGGTACTTCCTTCGATTACTTGATAGCCACCGTAAAAAATAATGGCTGCAACACCAATTCCGGTAATGCACTCCATTAAAGGCGTGGTTAAGGATTTTGTCATTACGCTTTTTATCTGCAGGCGGAAAAGCCTTTCGTTTTCCTTGACGAACCGTTTCGACTCGTACGACTCCATGCCGAAAGCCTTAACTATCCGGCTGCCGGCAATGGTTTCCTGAAGCAGGTCCGTCAGGCTTCCCAAGGTAACCTGGGTTTTGGTCGATATCTTCCGGACCTTCCTGGCGATTAGCACAATGGGATAAATTGAAATAGGAAAGACTACCAAGGCAATCAGGGCCAGTTGCCAATCCCGATAAAAGATCACCCCGAGCAGGGCAATGAGGGTAAAGGTGTCCTTGAACAGGCTGGTCACGGTATTTGATACTGTCCCGTATATTAAATTAACATCATTGAGAACTCTGGAGATGAGCGTTCCCGTCGGATTCCTGGTGAAGAAGGCAAGGGACTGGGCCTGGATGCTTCGGTAAAGGCCGCTGCGGAGGTCGGCAACGATGCGGTTGCCGATGTAGTTCATCAGGACATGCTGCATATAATTCGCAACCCCTTTGCCCAAATACACAACGATCACGGCCAGGGGAATCCAGTAGAGGCTTTCCTGTTTCCGATTGAGGAAAATATCATCTAGGGCCGGCTTGATCAGGAAAGCCGCCGCCGCCGTCGCGCCGCCGACAAGCGCCATGCAGAAGGCAGCGACGATGAAACGGGGAATCTGCCCCCGTGCGAGGATTAAAAGTCTTTTATAGGCATCCACGTGTCTTTCCTCTCTTCCCGCGGGGTAACACGACCGCCGGATCTTTTTGCAAAGAACGCCGGAAAAGTCGCTGTGCCCTGATCTCCCCTGGTCATTCCATTCGGATCGTTTTTTTATAGGGAAGTTTCATCATCAACTGTCTGCGGTTGAAAATCGGCGCAAGCAAACCAACGGCAAAAAGCAAATCGGGCAGGAGAAGGCGTTCATGACATTCGGCCGCAAAAACGACGGCCGCCCCTAACGGCACGTTCCTCTGACGGAACCTTCAATAAATTCCACGAACCGCCGGACTTCGGGATAATCGGGCACCTCGCTTTTCACCTTTTCCACGGCATCCTTTCTCAACAGGGCCATGCGGAACATGATCCGGTAAGCCTTTTTCAACGCTGCAATATTTTCCTCGTGGAAACCCCGGCGCCGCAGGCCGATCTGGTTCAGACCGTACAGCTTCGCATGATTTCCGGACGCCATCGTGTAGGGGGGGACATCCTTGCTGACCGCCGAAGCGCCGCCGATGATGCAGTGGGTGCCGATCCGGGTAAACTGGTGCACACCCGTCAGGCCGCCGATGATGGCATAATCCTCTACATGAATGTGCCCGGCCAGATTGGCCGCATTGGCCAGGACAATATGATCACCAAGCTTGCAGTTATGGGCCACGTGGGAATAGGCCATCAGAAGATTTTGATCACCGATCACCGTCACACCGATGTCGGACGAGGTTCCGCGGTTGATCGTCACGAATTCACGGATTTGATTGTGATTGCCGATGATGACCTTGGTTTTTTCCCCCCGGTACTTGAGGTCCTGGGGATCGCCGCCGATAGACGCAAACTGATCGATTTTGCAGGATTCGCCGATCTCGGTCAGCCGCTCAATCACGACATGGGGGCCAATGACCGTATTCCTGCCGATCCGGACCTCCGGTCCGATAATCGCGTAAGGACCAATGGTTACATTTTCGGACAATCCCGCGTCAGGAGAAATAATCGCCGTCGGGTGTATGCTCATAGATCAGATTTCCTTGTTCCTTTTTTCCAGTTCTTCAATTTTCTTCTGCATCGCCTGCAGGGTCTTACGCATGTCCGGCAGCTTCGTCAGTGTGGCCACAACCCGGAGCCATTCCCGGTGGGGTAGATGAGGACTTCCCGAGACGACCTGATTCGGCGGCACATCCTCATGCACTCCCGACTGGGCGCCGACCATGACATGATCTCCCAGGCTGATATGGCCGACCAGTCCGGCCTGACCGCCCAGGACAACGCCTTTCCCCAATTTCGTGCTACCCGAAATACCCACTTGTGCCACGATGACACTGTATTCGCCGATGACCACGTTATGGGCGATCTGCACCAGGTTGTCGATCTTGGCCCCCTTCTGAATCCATGTCTTGCCCAGCGTTCCCCTGTCGATCGTCGTGTTCGCCCCGATTTCGACATCGTCGTCAATCTGAACATAGCCGACCTGGGGTATCTTGTCATTGGCCACCCCGGGACGCGCAAAGCCGAACCCGTCACTGCCTGCCACCACGCCTGCATGGAGAACAACCCGTTTACCGATTACCGTCCTGCGGTATAGCGTTACATTGGGGTAGACGATCGTTCCCTCGCCGATCACGACCTCCGGTCCGACATAGACGCCGGGGTAAAGAACGACCCCGCTTTCGACCCGGGCTCCCGGGCCGATCGTAACGTGGGGGTAGATTGTCGCCTCCGGGGAGATCACCGCAGTTGCATCGATCTGCGCGCCCTCTCCCACTCCGGCTTTATGCGTCTCTTCAGGATAAAAAAGCGCCAGCAGACCTCCCAGATGGCGATAGGGGTCCTCGATCACGATCAGGGTCTTTCCCGGCGCCGAAACGCCAGGCGCCACAAGAATGGCCGAAGCCTCCGTGGATTCAAGCCAATGGCTGTATTTGGGATTAGCCAGAAAGGTAAGGTCACCGGCCCCGGCCTCATCGATCGGCCGGATCTGCTCGATCACAACACCGCCGTCACCGACCACCTCCGCACCCAGCCATGCGGCGATTTCTTTCGCTGTCTTCGCCATCTTGGTAGAAAAGGTGCAGCTTTATTTGCCTGGCTTATAGGACCTGTTGAACTCATCCAGCACCTTCTGGGTGAGGTCGTTCGCTCTATCCGCGTATGAAACGGGAATCGTGAAGGTATCGATGATCATGGTGTATTTTTCTTTTTCCCCGATGGTCCGGACGATTTTCATAATCTCGGGAATGAACTCCTTGGCCATATCCTGCTGTTTAGCCTGAAGCTCCTCGTTGGAATCCTTGACCAGCAACTGGTAATCCCGGAACTTTTTCTGGTATGTCGCTTCCTTTTCTTTCAACACATCCGGCTTCATCAGGGAACGCTGCTTTTCCAGCTCGTCCTTCAGCTTCTGCAATTCGCTTTCCTTAGCCTGAATTGCCGCCTTGCTGCGATCGACCACCTTCTGAATTTCCTCGATCGATTTCTTGCCCGCCTGAGAATTGCGGATCACCTGATCCATATCGTAGAATCCGATCTTGCCGCTTGCCAAAACAGGCGTCCCCGTGAGGACAACCATCAACGCCAACACCATCGTCATACATACCCATTTCATTCTCTTCATGATTTTCTCCTTGCTTGTCCCTCCTTGCGGAAGGGTTAGTGACATTTGTTTACTGGAACATGCCGATTGTGAATTCCCAACGGGTCGCCGATTCGTCGTCTTTCCGGTCGAGCACATAGCCCCACTCAAGGCGCAAAGGTCCGATGGGGGAATACCAGCGTATGCCAACGCCCGCCGTTTTCCGCATGCCGCCGAGATCATATTCGTTATTCCAGGCATTGCCGGTGTCGAAGAAGATAACTCCCTTCATGCCGGCCGTCTTGATCAGGGGGAAGATGTAATCGAAATTGAAGCAGAGCATCGTATTGCCGCCCCTGACATCATCATAACCCGGGTATTTCGGCCCCACGTCCCGCAAACCACGGAGGGTGTTGATGCCTCCCAACCGGAAAAGCTCATATACGGGAACGGGCTCACTGCCCGTATTCTGAATATAGCCGATCCGGCCGCGGGCGGAAAAAACCGTATCGAAAGGAAGGGGATAAAACCATTGCGATGTGTAGTGGTACTTCACAAAATCCCGATCCCCGCCAAGAATGCCGCCGAAATACTCAACAGACGCCGTATTCTTCGTTCCATCGGAGGGAAACATATTGTCGTTCGTCGTGTCCCGGGTAAGGGTTAGCGATAAGCTGCTCAACGTTGTCTCCCCCTTCTGCTCCTGAAGACTAGGAGAAGCATAGGAAGAAACTGAACTGATGTCGTCAATGCTCAGCCGGTAACCGACATACCCGAAGAAATGCTCCCACAGGGGGTAACCCAGGGTCAAACCGAAACCCTTCGAGTCCAGGTCATATTCGTCATACTCGCGGTAGATATTCCAGGCATCAATCTTACTCCAAAGCGGCATGTCGAAAAGCCAAGGCTCGATAAAGGATATGCTGTAATTCGTGACCTTGGAACCGATACTGGCCTTGAGGCTAAGGGACTGGCCCCGTCCGAAAAGATTCTGCTGGGAAACCTGTGCGGTGAATACGGCGCTGTCCTGGGCGCTGTAGCCGGCACCGATGCTGAACATCCCCGTCGGCTTTTCCTTAACCCGGATATTGACGTCCGTGAGGCTGTCGTCGGGTCCTCTTTCCGTCTGCAGATCGACTTCGTCGAAGTAGCGCAGACGTGATATATCGTTGTAGCTTTTTGTCAGATTCGTCTTGCTGTAGAGATCCCCCTCGATAACAGAAAGCTGGCGCCGGATCACCTTGTCCCGGGTTCGGTCATTGCCGAGGATATTGATGCGGTGGAAATAGACCAGCTGATTCCTGGTCATCCGATACGTCACATCGACAAGCTGCTCCCGGTCGTGGGTGTGTGTCAGGGGAACGACTTCGGCGTTGGCATACCCTTCATCGTTGGCGGCCTGAGTCAGAAAATCGATGTCTTTGATGATGGCGCTGCGATCAAAGATTTCCCTTTCCCGCATCCGCAGACCCTTGGCCAGGTCGCTCCTCGATCGTTGCAACTCATCCCCGGCAATTTCCACCTTGCCGATCCGGAATTGCCGTCCTTCGGCCACGGGAATCCGGACATAG
>CAYPKE010000130.1:0-7039 GCA_964411235.1 uncultured Syntrophales bacterium | reverse complement strand
TCCCGGTTCGATACCAGCAGGCATCATACGCCAACTTCGCCGGAGGAGAGAAGGCGAAGACGATGTGCCATGCATTCCCGGAGAAGGACATCGTCTTATACGGCAAGACCGGATGCGGGAAGACCCACCTGGCCGTCGCCACGCTAAGGCGCCTGGTCCAGGAAGACCTGATACCAAAACGGGCGCTAACCTGGGAGGAATACAACAAACCATCAGCCATGTTTGTCACCGTCCCAAACCTCCTGATGGATATCCGCGACAGCTTCAAGGAAAAGGCCACCGAAACAGAGAAGCAGATCGTCAACAGATACATCGACTACCCGATCCTCATCCTGGACGATTTGGGGGCAGACCGGGCGACCGAATGGGCGATTGAAACCCTATACCTGATCATCGACGGCAGGGATAGCGCAACGAAGCCGACATTTATCACCACCAACCTCAGTATCGCGGAAATCGAGGACCACTACGGGGCGCGTATCGCCTCAAGAATCGCAGGGAAGAACATCATCAAGATCGATATGCCGGACTACCGCAAAAGGAGGGGATAAGCGATGAACACCCTCACCCGGAAGAAGAGGACCCCGCCGGCGCCACACACCGAGGCGGCCATCACGAAAAGCATCCGGGACCTGCTGAACCAATTCCAGATTTTCCATTTCAAGCATTGGGGAGGGCCAATGGGGCAACGGGGCATTTCTGACATTATCGGGTGTTTTGCGGGAGTGGCGCTTTTTCTAGAAATTAAAACACAGAACGGAAGAATAAGTGAACAGCAACAACAATTCTTGAATGCCGCAAACAATAACGGTGCGCTGGGCGTTGTTATCCGTAGCGTAGACGATGCGATCGAACTGGTAAAGGGATTAAAAGATGGAAAAGACTTGTCCTATCTGCGGGACCGTTTTCGAAGTTAAGCCGAGCCATTACGAAAGGCGAAAGACATGCAGCCGCAAGTGTGGCGTGCGAATATCTTCCCCCCAAAAACGCGGAGTTCCGTCCCAAAAAAGAAACCTATGTAAGAGATGTCATTCAAACCCCGTTCGGAAGCATCACGCATGGCTTTGTGTTGAGTGTCATAAAAACATGAAGTCGAGACTACAGGAGATCCCCCTTGTATGTTCAGGATGCGGGAAGAACTTCATGCGAAAAAGAAGAGAAGCCGAACGAACCATAACCGGAAAATATTTTTGCTCACTTGGCTGCTATCGATCATCCAGGAATGGCGACAATAACAGCAACTGGAAAGGCGGAATAAAACCATTAACTTCCCGGATACGTGGATCTGAAAAAATGAAAAAGTGGATATCAACCGTATTGGCCAATGATCAGTATAAATGCTTTTATTGCGGACATACAGGAAACCTCGAAGCCCACCACATCATTAATTTCAGCGCAATATTAGATTCTTATAAGTATTACAACAAGGCTCTCGATTATGAAGGTTTGATGGAATATCAACCACTTTGGGACGTTTCAAATGGCGTAGCGTTGTGTAAGGCGTGTCACGATAGTTTCAGGAAGCGGCTTCCAGAAGCAACAATTTTCGTCCCACCCGAATTATGTGAACGCGTGTTGACAAATGCAGCTAAGTTCGTCGCCCGGAGCATCGACGACGTGATCGACAACCTGGGCCTGCGGGACCGGCTGCTGGATTTTGGAGATAAATAACCCAACAAACCCACCAGAAAGGACAAATGCATGAAGAAACGTCAATGGTACCCATTCACGCCGGAAGAAGACGCCCGAATCCTCGCCCAGATGGATGCTCTCAAGGGCAGGAAACTCACATCAGCCGTATACGCCACCCTGGCCATCGCCATGGACAACCGCCACTCGGTGCCCTCGCTTATGTCCAGGGCGTCCCGGCTCCGGAATGGACGGAGCGACGCACGACCAGACCATCCGTCATGCTGCGCGGCTGCGCCGCCGGAAAAGACACCCCCCACCCCACAGAAGCCGCCCTGTAAATATCCGGTCGCGGGACCCGTAGCGAAGGAACAACATGGCCTGCCATTGGATGCGGCCATATCAGCCGCCACGCTACGAGAGACGGCCGAAACACTCGAAGGCATTGCGGTCCAGCTACTCGACAAACTGGAGCTCGTAAAATTCTGTGCCGAGCAGCAGGTCAAAATCGACGAATACGAGAAGATGTTCCGGGTCTTCCAGCGCGTAGCGAACAAAGCCACGGCGGCAGCGACAGAAGGATAGGGCAGAGGCAAGGGCCGCGAAATGACACCTACTCACCATACACTCGAAAAACAACTGGACGATCTGTGGCGCAAAAAAATCAAGGCCCGGGACGGATACCGCTGCCAGTACCCAGGATGCAACTACTCCGGCCCGGACGTAGAAGCCCACCACATATGGGGGAGGGCCAACCGCGGAAGCCGCTGGCTGATGGACTGCGGGATCACCCTCTGTCCAGCCTGCCACCGGGAGGCCGAACGGCACCCCCAGGCATTCCGCAGGATGGTCGAAATGCGATACCTGGGATTTGAGCGCATGGTAGCCCTCACCCAGGCAGCCAGGTCCGTTGCCAAATGGACGATAGACCAGCTAATGGAGATCAGAGAACAACTCAAAGCAGCGGCATAAAGGGAGGACCATGAAAGTCAGAGACCTAAGACCAGCAGCATACAACCCCCGAAAGATCACCGAATGGAAGCTCCAGGCCCTGGGAAAGGCCATGCAGGAATTCGGGGACCTGTCGGGCGTCATCCGAAACACCAGGACCGGGAACCTGATCGGAGGCCACCAGCGCCTGAAGCACTTTGACCCAACCTGGAAGATCAACAAGGAAAAGCACCAGGACAACGTCGGGACCGTCGCCCAGGGATACATCGAGACCCCGTTCGGAAGATGGACGTATCGGGAGGTCGACTGGACCGAGGAGAAGGAGAAGGCCGCCAACATCGCCGCCAACGAACACGGCGGAGAATTTGACCTGCCCGCCCTGACCGAACTGCTCCTCGAGCTCGATACCGGCGCCTTTGATATGGACCTGGTCGGCTTTTCCCAGGAGGAGCTGGAGAACCTCCTGGCAGGACATCGAGCCGGCGACGGGGAGATCAAGGAGGACGACTTTGATGCCGATGCCGAGGCCGAGAAGATCGAAGAGCCGATCTCGAAGCCCGGAGATATCTGGATCCTCGGACGCCACCGCCTCATGTGCGGGGACGCCACATCCAGCGAGGACATCGCCAAGCTGATGGCAGGCGGTCTCGCGGACATGATCTGGACGGACCCGCCGTATGGCGTCAGCTACACCGAGAAAAACGACTACCTCAACAAAGCCCGGGCCGGGATAGGACACAAGGCGATTGCCGGCGACGATCTCCGAGGCGACGACCTCCAGGCGATGCTGCAGGCCGCCTTCCAGAATTTCGCCACCCACACCAAGCCAGGGGGATGCTGCTATGTCGCCCACGCGGACATCAATTCGGCTTTTTTCCGGCAGGCCATGGCAGACGCCGGGATCTACGTCAGCCAGAGCCTGATATGGGTCAAGAACAGCGCCGTCCTCAGCAGAAACGACTACAACTGGAAGCACGAGCCCATCCTCTACGGATGGAGAGAAGGCGCCGCGCATTATTTCTGCCGGGACTACACGCAGACCACCGTCATCGATGACGAGGCGGACCTGGGCAAGATGACAAAGGAGGCCCTGGCCACCTACGTCCGGGAGCTCCTCCAGATGATTCCGACAACGATCTTCCGTGAGGACCGGCCCGCCAGGAACGACCTGCACCCGACCATGAAGCCGATCGGCCTAGTCGCCAAGCACATCCGCAACAGCAGCAAGACAGGCGAAAACGTCCTGGACCTCTTCGGCGGATCCGGGACCACCCTCATGGCAGCCGAGCAGACAGGGCGGAGCGCATACCTCTCGGAGCTCGACGCGAAATACGTCGACGTCATTAAAATCAGGTGGGAACAGTTCACCGGCAAAACAGCCAGGAAGGAGGAGACATAAAAATGGCGGGGAAAATAATCGTGACGGTTACCATAGAAGCGACGGCAGAGCGGATATCACTCATGCTCGAGAATGCCGCCCAGGTCATTGAACACGAGAAATGCCTCAACGGCATCATATCGGACACAGACGGCAGCCGGGTATCCTGGCAGGCAAAACAAGGGGAAGAAAGCTGATGGACATCGAAACACTAATAGCAGAGATCAGGTCGGCCATGAGGGATTATGTGCCGAGCACAGACAAGGTCGCCCGGATCCGGGAGATAATCGACAAAGCAGACAACCAACTCAAGCACAAGGAGGACGCATGACGACAAGCACAGCCCTAGCCACCATGGACGACATCCGCAACTACTGCCGCACAGTTAAGCTGCCCTGCTCAGAGGCCAAAATCCTGCAGATGCACCGCAACGACGGATTCCCCATGCGGCAGTTGGCAGGCCAATGGGAGAGCGATGCCCGGCTGATCGAGGTCTGGCGCAAGAAACGCATCGCACGATGGGTCGCCCCCAATCCGGAGTACATCGAGGAGCGGAATCAGTTCATCCCCCAGGCCGAGCAATACGCCAACCGCATGCATGGAGCCACCGCCCCGGGGACTCCGGAGCAGAACGATCAATGGGCAGGCGAATGGTCCCGGACCTATCACAACGAGATGAACCGTCTATGGTCGTGGTATGTGCAGCAGAAACGGGTCGCGGCCCAATACGCCCAGGAGGAGGGCCGGAGGATATACCGAGACAAGCTATGCGAGCTGATGGCTGCCATGGAGTAGCCTCCAGGCAAAAGAAAAGGCGCCTTCCCGGTTGGGTTGGCGCCTTTTTTATTCGAGGAGGGGAGGATCAATCTGCCTTTTCCCATGCCTCCCGTGCGGACCTAGCCCGCACGATCGTCACGGTGTCGGGTAGGCCATGCGAATCCGGGTCATGCCCCAATGGGATGCAGCTTTCGGGGGTGTCGCCTGTTGTCCACCACTGCCACGGTCCCCGGCTTTTCTTGCCATTCTCCCGCACGGCGGCGGTCTTTCGTTCGGATTTCACCGCCCCCCCCTTGCGGCCTAGTGTGGCCGCAGCCTTGTTGATTTTCATTATTATGCCTCCTAATCCCTCTTCTTTCCATGGGATGCATCAACACGATATGTTGCCCACTCTGGGACATGATCAACGTAATTTTCAAGCGTTAAGTCGTGCTTCCAACATTCCGCCCTGGGAGCATCTTGGCTATAATACACGGATATCGACCCGGCGTGATCAAGCCATATAGTGCAATCGTGGCCCAGAATCCCAACGCTGTCCAGCATAATCAACTTCCGCCTTTTGTCTCTTGGATCGTTTATTTTATACATATGCCCTCCTGTCGTTTTGTTGAATCCAGAATACCAAAGCGCTTTGGGTATGTCAAGAAAAAAATGCAATTATTTTCAAAAAAAATTGCACACGAAAAAGAAACGCTGAGTTGTCTGAGAAAGCATGGGCCGTGCAGGCCCTCACCGCAAAAGCGGGCAAGGTGTTGGGATATAAAGCAGTAGCAGGGAAAGACGAACAAGGTACGGTGTACCTTGTCGATATGTTTGGTCGTGAGCATGAACTTGAAGAGTGTCAGCCGCCTAGTGAGTATTAACATGAAAGAAAAAACCGAAACCCAAATCATAATCAGAAGGGTTCCTATCGACCTGCACCGAGAACTGAAGGTGCGGGCCGCCAGGGCGGGGCGAACCATGCAGGATGTCGTCATCGAACTGATCGCTCAATATGTAAAGGAGGAAGAAAACAATGAACACGGTGGAACAGTTTTATCATGCCCGTAGTCGGGACGGGGTAATATCTCAACACTACCGAATGAAATCAATAAGATAGAAGCCAAATAACAAACGGGGAGCAAATCCCCGAAAACTTGTCAAGGGAAATTGTTTCGCGTCAACACCCAGCCGAGGCACAGCCGAGGCATCGCAGACCCCCCGTGAAAGCACAGTCCGTCCGAGCGCCGATTTTCGCCCGAAAAACCCATGGTAGGCTACCGCCATCACACCAAAACCCTGCCCAGGGGAGAGAAAGAAGGCCATGGGAAAGCGCGGGCGAAAGCCCATCGAAATCAATCTGAAGGAAATCGAAACACTCGCGGCGCAGGGCCTAACTGACGAGAAAATCTATGATTATTTGGGAATCAGCCATGACACCTTCTATAAGCGCAAAAGGGAAATGGCTGAATTTACTGAGGCTTTACGCCGGGGGAGAGCCCGAGGAGAGGCCACGCTGGCGAACAAGCTGTTCCAGAAGGCCACCAACGGGAACTCGGAGGACATCAAATACATCCTGGAGCGGCGCTTCGGATGGGGGAAGGTCGACAAATTCGAAGGGAAGATAACCACCGAAAATGAACATCGACACGATCATGAGATCGGACCCGCTCTTAGAGAAATACTGGCGAGCATTGGCCTCCCTGCCGGACCTGCGGGACCGAAAGGCGGCGATGCGGGAGATGGCGAAGCATGACCTCTACTTCCTGGCCAAGGTCGTTCTCGGATACGAATGGCTCACCAGCCCCGTCCACAGCGATTTTTGCCGAGAGATTGAGCAGGAGCGGAATTTATCTCTCTATCTCCTACCCCGAGGACATTGCAAAACACAGATATTCACCATCGCCGACGGGATCCGGCAGTACCTCCGGCGCCCCGAGGAACCCATCGCCATCGTATGCGACGCCCTCAAACGGAGCGTCAAGAAGACCCGGTCGATCAAATGGCATTTCGAGAAGAATATTCTCTTCCGAGCTCTCTTCCCCGACTACACCTGGGAGAACCCATTCAAACAAGCCCCCAAATGGACAGACGAAGAATTCATCCTGCCCCACCATACTGGACGCCAGGAGCCGAGTTTCCAGGCAACGAGCCTGGACAACCAGCCGACCGGTCTTCATTTCCCGATCATCAAGTGCGACGACATCGTCACACCGGAAACCTGCACGACACGGGACCAGATGGACAAGTGCCGTAATGGTTACGGGCTCATGCGTTCGTCTATTCTGCAGACGGGAGGGAACATTCAGATCGCGGGGACTATTT
>CAYPKE010000129.1:0-7164 GCA_964411235.1 uncultured Syntrophales bacterium | reverse complement strand
CTCGGACTTTCACATCAATAAAGACCTGAATATGTCAAGTCCGACAGACTCCTAGTGACTTTTGAAGGCAGCAAAATGATACGAAAGATTATCAACACCCTGAACAACATGCCGCCTATCAGGCATTTCATCGTCAGGATGCAGAATTTCAAACAGGGCACGACTAAATTCAAGCCCGGGGAAACATTAAGATTCATGGTTCCTTTGGTTGAACACTGCAACTTAAGGTGCCGCGGCTGTGATCATTTCGCGCCGCTCGCTGAACAGGAGTTTGCTGATGTCAATGCCTATGCAAAAGACTTTGCACGGCTTTCGGCCTTATTCCACGGCAAGGTTTCGGGAATATGCCTGATGGGAGGGGAACCCCTTTTGCATCCGCAGGTTAAAGAGTTTATGTCTATCACAAGGCGGCCATTTCCTGATGCAAAAATTCATCTGATGTCAAACGGGTTGTTGCTTCTAAAACAGCAAGCTGACTTTTGGGAAGCATGTAAACATAATCATATCGTTGTAAATATTACAAAATATCCCCTCAGACTGGACCATAACAAAATGAAAGACGTGGCTTACAGCCATGGCGTAATCCTTACCTTGTACGGTGATAAGGGCAGATTAGGAAAAACTTCTTACCGTATACCGCTTGATTTGGAAGGCAGGCAAGACGCCCGAAAGAACTTCAAAAGGTGTTTTCACGCCAATTATATGATTTTTCTTAAGAAAGGACGATTATCCCCCTGCACGGTAGCCCCGAATATTGAGCATTTCAACAAATACTTCCAAATGGCCATCCCAATTTCTCCTGAAGACTCAATCGATATCTACAAGGTCCAAAGTGCCCAGGAAATTTTAGAATTCCTTTGCCAACCAATTCCTTTTTGCAAATATTGCTATGTGGATAAGCGAACCTTCGGCCACCCCTGGAAAAGATCCGAAAAAGATATCAAAGAATGGACGGTGTAAAACCGGAGGAACTCACCGCCACACTTTGCAGCATCGCCTATGGTGATAAGGCGTTTCCCATGGACCTGCAAGAGAGCGACTAAGGGAAGCCAAACCGAGCCAGAGGGATAGCTGAACTTGAAGCTTAACACAGGGAAGGGTCAGCCACCATCACAGGGTCGATCTTCCTGATCATACAAAAACACCCCGAGGGCGCTTCCGTAAGGGCGCCCCCTTGGTCTGTCTCTGTAAAGACGACGGTTTTCCCGAAAGCAAACCTCCAAGGAGATAATATCCGGCCGCTATTTTGGAGGCACCGTCTTTAGGTCCCGCATAAACGGCTTACGAATCAGCAGGGCCTGCTGCACCATGATACAGGTCTTGTAGCTGATTCGGTTAGTCTTCGCCTGCCCTTCCGTTAAATAGAAACAGATGGTTGTTCCCTTGAGATTCTGGGGCACCGTGTAGGTTCCCGTGAAGTTAATTGGCGTCTTATTCCCCGGTGCCGGGTATTTAAAGACCTGAAGTTCCGAGCTCCAGGGATTCAGCTCGGGATGGTTCGTGTTGTCCAGGATAACAGCACCGTAATAGGCGGTTCCGGGTGCCGTGCCCACGATCGGATTGTTGAAGACAGACGCGCCGAAGCGAAGGACATCGCCCCGCTTGCAGGGTGTGGGATCGATAGTAAGATTTGCAGTCACCACATCTGCCATACAGGTTGCACTCCATGCTGCGAGGATCACCCATACAAACCCTAAGAAACATAGCCCCTTGAACACTCTTCTTACGCTATTCATTCCCTGCCCCCTTTCGAAAACATTCATCTGCGGTTTCATACCCGTCCTGTCTGCCCGTTTCCCGGCTTGCCGGCCATATCCGAAATACCATGCGAAAGAAAAGACTGATTCAGAAGGCGGATTCACTAATCGGTTTTCTCTGATTTTTCCAGCTCCTCCACCCGCAGCCGCTTCTCCTCCAGATCCCGCAATTTTCTGCGCCAGTAATGACGGGCCTTGGCTACCTCATAGTCCCGGCGGGCCTTTTCCAGCACCTCCCGGTGCAGACGATCTTTTTCCTTTCGGTCCGCATCCTTCAAGGCGGCCGCTTCAGCATCGGCGGCTTGAGGCGGCGGCACCAAGGGCTGCACCTCGGGAACAGCGGCAACCGCACCATCGCTTTCCGTTGGGAAAGTATGCCTTTCCACCCGGATGCGATCTCCCGGATGTATCTTCGGGGCCTGGTCTTCGATATGGGTTACGCCTTCTCGATCCGTCCAGATATAGACATCCGCCGCCAGCAGCATCCCCAACAGGACAACTTTCCCGATTGACATAGTCATACGCTCCCTCCCCGGCGGTGGGTACGGCTTTTTCCGCACCTGCTGGCCTGCTACGGTCACTTGTCCCAGTCCAGAAACGCGTCCAGCGGGTGGTTGGGCGCCGTGTGCGCTATCAGCCCGCCGTACTCGGGGTTGTTGAAGATGATCCGGTCGACGTTCGGCGAAACCCGGAACAGGTATTCGTTCAGGGATCTGATTCCCCGGAGAACCGTAAAGGTGTCGTAAGAGCCTGATTTGCTGCCTGTACCCTTGAGAATCAGCACGGCAATTTCGGCACCGGCGGTGCGAGCCGGTTGCGCAATCCGCGCCAGCCACCTGGGTTCCGGATTATCGGGTGATAATAAACCGAGGACATGCGTCGCCTTTGCGAGACCGGCCTGCAGGTAACGCTCTCCCGGTTCGCCTTCCTCTCCCCGCTTGTCCGCCCCTGCGGAAAACTTGTCGCGGCTATCTGCAAACAGAGGCATTTTGCCCCGCTTTTCGACATAATCGGTGATCGCTGCCGCCGCATCCCCGTTCACAGAAACATCGATCAGAAAAAGGCATGGCTGTACCTGCCGCATCTGTTCTGCAGTTTCTCCGGACGGGAAATCTTTCTGATCCGTCTTTGCCATCGCGTTCTCTCTCCTCCCCTTATCGTTACCCTGCAAAATCCTTTGAGGAAAAAGCCTCACCTGTATTCAGGCTCCCATGCATTATCAAGAATGTAGGTGAAATATCTTTCTCAAGGTCAGGAGCAGCGACGGGAATCACGATAATGTTTTTCTGATTGCAAGTCAACCGGACCATTATCTTTATATCAGAATATGGCGTGAGTGGTCCTGGGATTTAAAAACACTTTAAAGAAGATTCAAATGCCTTGCAGGGCCTTGCATCTCGTCATAATCGACATCGCATGGCAACCCCTTTGATCAAGGCTGTTCTAAAGTCAGGCGCTTCACGAGAATTTCCCGGACAACCTTGGGGTTGGCCTTGCCGCCGGAAGCCTGCATGGCCTGACCGATGAGAAATCCCAGGGCCTTGGAAACGCCGTTGTGATAGTCAGTGACAGCCGCCGCGTTTTGCTCCAGAACGCCGGCGACGATGCCCTCCAGTTCCGAGGCGTCGGAGACCTGGATGAAGCCGCCCTCGTCGATCACCGTCCTAACCGGCAGGTCCGTCTCGAACAGGCGCCCAAGCACCGTCTTCGCCGAATTCGCGTTTATCTCGTTCCGGTCGATCAGTCCCAGCAGGTCAGCAAACCGGGACGGCGTCACCCGGGAAGCCAGAAGCGCTTCCGCGCGTTCCCTCAGGGCGGGTACCAATTGCGTCGTCAGCCAGGAGGTCGCCATCCGGGCCGGAACCGGGAAGGCCATCACCTGTTCGAAATAATCCGCCGTCTCTTTCTCGGCGCAAATCTGAAAGGCCTCTTCTTCGGTCAGCCCGAATTGCCGGCGCAAGCGCTCCGCCCTGGCCGCAGGCATTTCCGGAAGCAGGGCGATCTTTTCCTTCAGCCATTCCCGGGAGATCACAATCGGCGGTACCGACGGGTCCGGCACGCAGGGCCCCGCAAACTTGCCCCGCATGGCCGTCGTCACCTTCTTCTGGGGATCCCAGAGCCGGGTGTGCAGCACTATGGGTTCGCCCGCCTCCAGGGCTGCTTTCTGGCGTGCGATTTCATAGGCAATGGCATCTCCCACATGGCGGATGGAATTCATGTTTTTGACTTCCACCTTCGTATTCATCTGGTCCGTTCCCCGGGGGCGAATGGAAATGTTCGCATCGACCCGCATGGTACCGGACTCGAGACTGCATTCGGAACTCCCGGCATATCGGATCTGTGTCCGGAGCAGGCGGACGAATTCCATCGCCTCGTAGGGGCTGCGCATATCCGGTTCCGTGACGATCTCGATGAGAGGCGCCCCCGCCCGATTGAAATCGACCAGGCTGACCGGCGTTTTTCCTTCCATTTCATGGATCAGCTTGGCCACGTCCTCTTCCATGTGGATATGATGGATGCGCAGGCGCTTCGGCTGTCCGTCTTCGCCGATGATGCTCAGCCCGCCGTTTCTGGCCAGGGGATAATGGGCCTGGGACAACTGGAATCCCTTCGGCAGGTCGGGGTAATAATAGACTTTCTGATCGAAGGCGCTTCGATCCTGGATGTGGCAGTTGAGAGCCAGGCAGGCCAGGGTGGCCTTCTCCAGTGCCTCGTAGCCGAACCGGGGAATTGCACCGGGCAGCCAGAGACAAATCGGGCAAATGTTGCTGTTCGGCTCGTCCCCCGGCCGGTTCGGGCAGTCGCAGAACATCTTGGTGGCGCAGTTGAGCTCCACATGTATTTCCAGGCCGATAACGGCTTCGTAATCCATAATCAGTTCGCCCCTTTTCGTTCGGATACATGGTTGGCGAGAGAAAACAGGTCCGCATCCCCGTACGCGGGACCGATCAGCTGCATCCCCAGGTCTTCGGTGCCGCCCGTCACGAAGCCGGGGACTTGGAGAGCAGGAAGACCGGCGACATTCGCGCAAAGGGTGAGAGCAAACGCCTGGTAAACATCGGACACGGTTTGTGCCTCCCGGGCACTGCAGAGGGCCCTCTTCGTCGGCATGACCAGAACGTCGACCGTTCCGAGCAGGTCGCCCAGGGAACGGATCAGGCGGGAGCGAATCCGGCCCGCTTTTTCGAAAATCTCATATTGTTCGAATTGAAAATAGGCCCCCTGGAAAAGATAGGATTTCACCAGAGTGCCGAAAGACTCCCCCCGCGTCTTCAGGTACATGTCATTCCAGTTTTTCGCTCCCTGGGCGCGATGGCCGTAGCGGACGCCATCGTACTTGCCGGCGCTGGAAGAGGCTTCGACGGACCCCATGACCCCGTGGACGGTTGAGAAAAGCCGGAACTCCGGCAGGGACACTTCCGTGACATCCACGCCGCAAGCGGCCAGCTGCCGCATTCCCTCATGCATCCATTGACGTTCCGTTTCGGTCAGCATATCCATGACTTCGACAGGAACACCGGCCCGAATGACGCGTTCCGCCGTGAAGGGCGCCGACGCCAAATCGGGCGTCTGTCGGTCCGGCATGGAAAAGTCGCGGCCATCAGGCCCGGCAACGCCGCTCAGCAGCGTGGCGATGGTCCGTAGCGACGGGGAGATCAATCCGTAAGACTCCATGGAGGGGATAAGACCGACCAGGCCGAACCGGGAAACGAGGCCATAAGTCGGCTTGAATCCGAAAACACCGGCATCGGCGGCCGTTATACGGGCCTCGCCCAGGAAATCGGTCGCAATGAGCGCGTCTGCCTCCGCAACCTGCATCACGGCGGCGCCCGCATCGCCCCGGAGACCGAAACCGAGCTCGCTCATGTGAGTGCTGCCGACAATCACGCCTCCCTGCAACCGTGCCCGCTCGATCACCGTCGCGTCTTCCAGGGCGGTGTAATTTTCCAGGGCCAGGGACCCGGCCGGAACGGGCCAGTCCCGAACGGATATGTTGGATTGGACGGCGATGCGGCAGCCTTTCAGAGGCCCCTCCCGGGTAGTGCGGGGCGTGGCATCGAGATAGAAAAAGTGGTTCAGCACGGTGTTGCTCCTCTCATTCCAGAATCGCGGCAACCTTGAAATACCTGCCCTTGACGGCGGGGGCGTTCTTCATCATCAATCCCGCTGCGTCTGCCGGAGAGGATTTCGCCGGCGCTGCCTCCCGCATCCGGTTGCAAACCGGCAGCACGGAAAATACAGGGTCTGCCTCTCCGTCATGCTCGGATACGATCGCCGCCATTTTTTCCGCTTCCTTCAAGGCGAAAACGATGGCATCCCGCTCCGAATCGCCGACGCCGATCCGGGAAACCCAGGACAGGCCGTCCAGCAGATCGTTGTTCTCGCCGGCCCCGGGAAGGGTCTCCCTGGCGCCCAGATTAAGCAGGCTCAACTCCGCCAGTTGCTCCGACGCGACCTCCGAAGGCGCCTCCGTAAGGGGGCAGTAGGCGCTGCGGTTTTTCGGAAAGGCGATCACCTCGCGGATCGAGGCGGCTCCCAGAATCATGGAAATCACCCGGTCCATACCCAGGGCGAGACCCCCGTGGGGCGGTGCGCCGTATTCCAGGGCCTTCAGGAAGAATCCGAACTTGTCCTGAACCTGCTGCTCCGTCAACCCCAGGGCACGGAAAATTTTATACTGGAGGCCCCGGTCGTGAATCCGGATACTGCCGCCACCCAGTTCCTCCCCGTTCATGACCAGGTCATAGGCGCGCGAATTCAGGCTCAGCAGGTCCTCGCGATTGGCGGGATCGAAATCCGCCCGGTCGGGGGCCGTGAAAGGGTGGTGATTGGACGTAATGCCCTCTTCCGTGGGCAGAAACAGGGGGAAATCCGTGATCCACAGGGGGCTGAAGAGACCTTCGGGGATCAGATCGAGCCGCCGGGCAAGGTGAAGCCGCAGTTCACCGAGGGCGGATGTGACGGTCTCATAGGAGGCATCGGCGATCATTATGATGACATCGCCGTCCTTGACCTGGAAGCGCTCCCGAATCGCGGCCTGCTCCTCCGGGCTGAAAAACTGGACGATATTGGACTCCAGCTTGTCGCCCAGAACCCGCATCCAGGTCATGCCCTTGGCGCCGAAGCCGGGCACAATCTCCTTCGCATATTCGTTCTGGAGCACATTTTTGCTTAACCGGTCCGACTGCTGCGGAATGTTGATCCCCTTGATGCACCCTCCCCGGTCGAGAATCTTCCGGAAAATGCCGTAGGAAGTGTCCTGAAAGATGTCCGTCGCATCCACAAAGCGCAGACCAAATCGCGTGTCGGGCTTGTCCGACCCCATGGTATCGATCGCTTCCCGGTAGGCCATCCGGGGGAAGGGCCGAGGCAGTGTGATCCCTCCCAGGTCGAACATTCTTGCCAC
>CAYPKE010000128.1:0-7257 GCA_964411235.1 uncultured Syntrophales bacterium | reverse complement strand
CCTGCGGCGATGTTAACGGTCAACTCCCCTTTACCCACGTCGCCGGATACGAAGCGGGCATTGCCCTGACCAACGCCGTCTTAAGGCTCCCCCGGAAGGTCGACTATGGCAAGGTCGGCTGGTGTACCTATACGGACCCGGAAGTGGCCAGTATCGGATATAATGAAAAGCGGGCGCAGAAAGAGGATTTAAAATACACTCTGTTCACCCAGTCTTTTGAAGACAACGACCGGGCGCAGGCGGAAGGGGAGACCCTCGGCCGGATCAAAATCCTGGTCAATCCCAAAGGAGATCTGATGGGATGCCAGATCATCGGTCATCAGGCGGGAGAGCTTATTCACGAATGGGTCCTCGCCAGGACCGTCGGCATCAAGCTGTCTAAAATCGCCCAAGCGGTTCATATCTACCCCACCTTGTCCGAAATATCCAAGCGCGTGGCCGGAGGTGTTTTTTCGGAGAAGCTCTTCAGTGATCGGACACGAAACATCCTCAAGCTCCTGTTCAATCTCAAGGGCCGGGCGTGTACACCTTAACTGTATTGCCTGCGATACGGCGGCAAACGATCCCTCGAGGAAATCTCTTCACTGCGGGGCATCCTGCCGCTCTGCTCCTTCTGCAAAAGGGTCAGGAATGACAAGGGCTACTGGGAACAGGTGGATATTTACATCGCCAAGCATTCCCCGGCAGAAATCAGCCACAGTATCTGTCCGGAATGCGTCAAAAAACACTATCCGGCACTGGGCGCTTAGAAGAAAAAGGGGGAATAATCTACTGGGCGGAGGGCGTCTCCGGGCAAAGAGGGCCTTGGGGTTCTGATAAGCGCCCCGCTAAATGTCGCATTGCAACCATGATACTTTAACGTTTATCGGACGGTCCTCCCAGAAAAGGATTTCAGCAGGGGAAACTGTAATACAGGCAAATGAAGCTGACCAGAGAACACGCCATCGCGTTGCACGACAACCGTCTCTCCGTAAACGGAAAACCTTTCGAGGTTCTGCACCCGGCGGAACCTCTGTTTGCGGTTCGGGATGGAAAGCTGATCACGATTGTTTTTCGGGGTTGCGGCTGTACCCTGAACGAATGGGATCCGGAAGAGATCGAGGGAGAATACGCCACCTGATCCGCGTTGCTCATTCGCCGATGATTTTCACCAGCACACGCTTGCGTCGCCCGCCGTCGAATTCGCCGTAAAAAATCTGTTCCCAGGGGCCGAAATCCAGAACACCGGAGGTAACCGCTACGACAACTTCGCGTCCCATGATTTGCCTTTTGAGATGCGCATCCCCGTTGTCTTCGCCCGTCCTGTTATGGCGGTAGCGGGACACGGGCTCCTGAGGCGCGAGGGCTTCCAGCCATTCCTCGTAGTCCTGAAGCAATCCCGGTTCATCGTCGTTGATGAAGACGGAGGCCGTGATGTGCATCGCGTTGACCAGGCACAGACCCTCCCGGATTCCACTGTCACGCAGACAACCCTCCACCTGTGGGGTGATATTGACCAGGGTTCGGCGGCTTGGCGTATTGAACCACAATTCATGTCGATACGATTTCATCTTTGCTCCCTTCTCCGGATTTTCTCCCCCGGCGGATCGCAAATTCGCTGTAGCCCCCATTCAGGGGATGCCCGCCCTTCCTTAGTCGGCCGGCAACTTCACGATTTACCAATACAGTCGATAAGTTCAGGGCTGCCTCGTACGGTCGATGATGGCCGTTCCGTCCGCGGGTAAGCGGAATCGATGTTCGTTGAAAAGGGTACTCCATCGATCGTTTTCGATCGGTCATGATTCCCTTTCCTTGCGTATCGGAGTTTACATAGCAAAATTCTACCCGGCTGAAAAGCCGGATTCAGCAGGCAAATAGACACTGCCCAAACGCGAGGGGAATGGCCGCCGGCTGGACCGTGAACCGGTCATGGAGAAGCGGTTTTCCCTCGGATATGCCTTGCGCCCTATTTATTCTTGACAAGAAAAACCAATTCCGACATCGTTTTTCTCATCGAAACATATTGTCCAGGATCCGGACCGCCGGTGCTCGGGAATAACGGACACTTGGAGCGTCTGACAAGCAACACCACCAACAGGGGGGCAAGCTTCTGAAACCGAATGGAGGAAATGGATGACGACACTGCCTGATCATAAAACAAAGATTATATGCACGATAGGCCCCGCCTCGGAATCCCCTGAGGTGATGCGGCAAATGCTCCGGGCAGGCATGGACGTGGCGCGCCTGAATTTTTCCCATGGCGATTTCGACCGGTACCGCACGATGATCAGAAATCTGAGGGAGGCCGCACTTGCGGAAAAAAGGCGCCTGACCATCATGGCTGATCTGCCGGGGCCGAAAATCCGCATCGGTGTCATCGAGGGCGAACCCGTCATGCTCAAGGCAGGCGAACTTTTCACCCTGACCAGCGACGATATTGTGGGCGATGCAAACAGGGTGAAGGTCAGTATGCCAACCCTGCCGAGGGTGGTCCGCCCGGGGAATGATATCTTCCTCAATGATGGCCTGATCAGGCTCGAAGTCCAGGACGTCGTCCGCAACGACATCCGCTGCCGGATTCTTGTCGGAGGTGAGTTGAGGTCAAGGAAAGGCCTGAATATCCCCGACATCGATCTGGGAATTGAAGCCTTCACCGATCATGACCGCCAGTGTCTCCGGTTTGCGCTGGAGCAGGGACTTGATGCCGTCAGCCAGTCCTTCGTGCAATCCGAAAAGGATGTTCTGGCCGTGCGCCGGGCGGCGATGACGCTCGGCTATAAACCCTTCCTTATCGCCAAGATCGAAAGGTCGGCCGCCCTCGATCATATGGATGATATCCTGGAGGCGGCCGACGGTATCATGGTCGCCCGGGGAGACCTGGGCGTGGAAATTCCTGTCGAGCGGATCGCCTACGTGCAAAAATGGCTGATCAGGAAGGCGAATCTTGCGGGCAAGCCCGTGATCACGGCAACCCAGATGCTGGAATCCATGACCGGCAGTCCCTGCCCGACACGAGCGGAATCGACGGACGTGGCAAATGCGATTCTCGACGGTACGGACTGCGTCATGCTCTCGGGTGAGTCAGCCATGGGCACCTATCCCGTCGAGGCGGTCGGGATGCTGGCCAAAATCGCCGCCGCCATTGAGCCTCATCGCCCCCTGACCGATTTGACCAAGGAACTGGCCGCACCGGTTTCCGAGGAAAAGCTGAACTTGACGGACTTGATTGCCCTGAATGTGGAAACGACGCTCAAGCGCATCTCTCCCGCCGCCGTTTTCGTCCCCACGCGCAGCGGCGCGACCGCCCGGAGCATTGCACGCTTCCGTCTCCCTGTCTGGATCGTCGGCGTGAGTACGGATGAAGCGACCTGCCGGCAGCTGCAGTTTTCCTACGGCGTTTATCCGGAATGCGTGCCGGAGCATCCTGACAACTGGAAGGAATTTATCGCCGCCTGGCTCTATGAACACCACGAGGAAGGTCATCTGGTGGTGGTTACCGAAGGACCTTCCCGCAAGCACCCCGACGCGAACAACCGGATTGAAATTATCGATCTGTATGGGAAATTCCTTAAATCCTACTGAAGTCGCTGGAAGTTTGCTGGTGACGATGGATACTCCTCCCAATCGGTGCTTTTCACCTAAGCTTTCGCACCAAAACTCGTTAGCAGCCGGCTCCTTCAGGATGATAAACGCACCGGCCGACGCCTTGAACCATCTTCCGGAGTCAATGGGCTGTCTTGGCCAAACCATCCCATGACATGGCGTCATGCTTCAGACCGGCGCCAAAAATCCTCTTGACTTTTTTTGAACAGTTGTTTAACGGATTTGAGCGATTGTTCAACATATTCCCGGAGCCCTCTCCGGCCATGTAACCATGAATGCAGCCGCCGCAGCCCGCTGCATGCAGGGCCCGAAACATCCATGAACGAAACTCAACAGAAGCTGATCGATGCCGTCGAAGTCCTGCTGCAGGAAGCCGGTCTGGCCCGTGCCACGACCCGCATTATCGCCAGGCAGGCCGGCGTTTCCGAGGGCCTTCTCTATCACCATTTCAGGGACAAGGCGGAACTGATCCATGAACTCGTTTTCCACCGGTTGAAAGATTTTCACGAAGCCGTGGACAATCTGCCCTTTCTGGTAGGGCAGCACAGCGTGGCGGACAATCTTACCCGTTTGCTGGAAATTGCCTATGATGCGCAATACCGGATCACACCGATTATCTGTGCCGTCTTTTCCGACTGCCAGTTGCGCACCCGCATGCGTCAGATTGTCCGGGAGCGCGCCCTCGGCCCTCAGCGCACGGCCATGATTCTCGCGGCATACCTGGAAGCGGAACAGAGGCTGGGCAGAGTCAACCCCGCGGTGTCGACCCTGCCGGCGGCGAAGTTGTTGCTGGCAAGCAGTTTCTACGGCGCCATGATTGACCAGTTTCTCGACAACAAAGAAGAAAGGGCGCAAATTCTCCTGTCCATTCGGGAAGCGGTGCAGACCATTCTGGCGGGATTGAACCCGCCGGCACCGGCGAAAGGCCCTCTCAAAGCAAAGCGGGAAAAAGCCAAATGAAGACATCATTTTTAAACAAAATCCTTCTTGCCGTAACCGTGGCGGTCCTTACGGGAGGCTGCGCCGTCGGTCCCGATTTCCGCAAACCGGAATTTGCGACACCCGATCACTACACGCCGCCATCCCTGCCAGCGAAAACCGTCGAAGCGGAAAGCGATGATACCCCGGTTCAGCGGTTCGCCATCACCCAGGATATTTCCGCGCAGTGGTGGACCCTGTTTCAATCACCGGAGCTGGACGCCTTGATCCGGCAGGCCTTGGCCAACAGCCCCTCCCTCGCCGCGGCAGAAGCCGCGCTTCGGAAAGCGGAGGAAAATCTTCGGGCCGCCCGGGGCGGACTTCTTCTTCCGGCCGTTGACGCCGCCGCCGCCGCAGGGCGTCAGCGGACATCCGCCTACACTAATGGCGGCAACAGCAACACCTTTAATCTCTACCACGCTTCCGTCGGCGTCTCCTATACCCTGGACGTTTTCGGCGGATCGCGTCGCCGTCTCGAAGCCTTACGGGCGCTCGTCGATTATGAAAAATACCGCTATGAGGCGGCCTATCTGACGCTGGCCGCCAATATCGTGACGACGGCGATCCGCGAAGCCGCCCTGCGGGATGAGATCGCCGCGACAGAAAAAATCATCAAGGCCCAGGAAACACAACTGCACCTCATCACACGCCAGTTCGAACTTGGCGCGGCGGCCAGAATCTCGGTTCTGGCACAGCAGACCGAGGTGGCCGTCACGAAGGCAACCCTGCCTCCCCTGGAAAAGGAGCTTGCCCTGACGCGTCACGCCCTTTCGGTGCTTATCGGCCAAATGCCCGCTGATGAACAGACAGCGGTGTTTTTCCTCGACGGGCTGACCCTGCCGGCGGAGCTTCCCGTAACGCTGCCTTCGACTCTGGCCCGTCAGCGTCCGGATATCCGTGCCGCCGAGTCGCTCCTGCATCAGGCCTGCGCTGAGGTCGGCGTGGCCACCGCCAACCTCTATCCCCGGATCACCCTGAGCGGAGCCTACGGCACGGAGGCCCTGCACATGAGTGACCTGTTCAGCACCCCCAGCATCGTCTGGAACCTGGGCGCCGGCATCCTGGAGCCCCTGTTCCGCGGAGGGGAATTGACGGCCAGGAGGCGGGCAGCCGTCGCCGCTTTTGATGAAGCCGCCGCCCGGTACCGCGAAACGGTGCTCCGGGCGTTCCAGGATGTGGCCGATGTGCTTCGCTCGCTGGAAACGGACGCCAGAACCATGCAGGCCATGGCGGAAGCAGAGGCCGCAGCCAGGGCCACCCTCGACCTGGCGGAAAAACAGTACCAACTCGGCGCGGTCAATTATCTCTATCTGCTCGTGGCCGAGAGAAACTACCATAAAGCCCGCGCCGGCCTGATTGCAGCCCGGGCGGTACGCTACGCCGATACGGCGGCCTTATTCCAGGCCCTGGGGGGAGGCTGGTGGAACCGCATCCCGGAAGCAGACGGCGCCACGGCAAAGCAAGACCAAGAATTAACGGAGCAGCATTCGCAACGACCGTAACAGGAGAGCAGAGAAATGGCCAAACGGATGATCATCATGCTGGTTCTTGTCGGCACAATATTCGGCGGGATATTCGGGTATAAGGCGTTCATGGGATATATGCAGTTCAAAGGCATGACTGCTCAGGGACCGCCGCCGCAAACCGTTTCGGCTATAGAAGCGGATTTTCAGGAGTGGCAGCCCCGTCTGGAAGCTGTCGGCTCCTTGCGAGCCCTGCGTGGGGCGGATCTCGCACCGGAGGTCAGCGGCACCGTGTCACAGATTCATTTTAAATCCGGCGAAGCGGTCAAGGCGGGAACGGTTCTTCTGGAAATGGACGCCCGCTCCGATAAGGCGAAGCTTCTGTCCCTGCAGGCGACACTGGAGCTGGCCCGGAAAAACTATCTGCGGAGCCAGGAACAGTTCAAGGAGCGAATCATCAGCCAGGCAACCCTTGACGCAGAATTGGCGGCGCTTCAGACGGCCGAAGCCCAAGCGGCGGAACAGCAGGCCCTCGTCGACAAGAAGGTTATACGTGCCCCCTTTGACGGACGCCTCGGAATCCGCCTGGTTGATCTGGGGCAGTATCTCAACCCGGGGATGAAGCTGGTGACGCTGCAGACACTCGATCCGATTTTCGTTGATTTCTTCCTTCCCCAGAGGGATGTCAACCGGATTCGCGTCGGCCAGGAGATCCTCACCCGTGTAGATGCCTTTCCGGATCAGGTTTTCTCCGGTGCAATATCGGCCGTCAATCCCAAGGTGGATGCCGGAACCCGCAATGTCGAAATTCGCGCCACCATACGCAACCCCAAACAAATCCTGCTGCCCGGCATGTTCGCCACCGTCCAGATCGATACGGGGCGCCCATCGCGGCACATCACGCTGCCTCAAACGTCCATCGTTTTCAATCCCTATGGGAACATCGTTTTCCTGGTCGTAGAAAAAGGTGCAGGACCCGACGGCAAACCTAACCTGGTCGCCATGCAGAAATTTGTTAAGACCGGGACGACAAGAGGAGACCAGATTGCCGTCCTGGAGGGAATCGGCGCGGGGGACCTCGTCGTTACGGCGGGGCAGGTCAAGCTGCGCAACGGAACCCCGGTCATCATCAACAACGCCATTCAGCCCTCTAACGACCCGTCGCCGAAACCGGCTGACGACTGAGCGGAGCGGATTCATGAATTTCACAGACATCTTCATTCGCCGCCCGGTG
>CAYPKE010000127.1:0-7497 GCA_964411235.1 uncultured Syntrophales bacterium | reverse complement strand
CCCCGCTCACGTTGTATGTTCCCGTTTCGATCCGGTTCTTCAACTCCTGGACTTTCTCCTCCCGGATATCCGGAAGTCCCGCCAGGGCTTTCTTGATCGTCTGAACATCCCGTGCCTTCGTGGAAAGATCAACCCTTTCTTCAGGAGCAGCAACGCCGCCGACTGTCCGCTCAGCTTCCTGCCGCAGGCCCTCGTTCTTCTGATACTGCTGTATCATCTGAGCCGCCGCGTCTTTCATGCCGGAAATTTTCACGTCAGTACACTCCTTTGCTTGATCTTTACCACTATTATCGGCAATTTCCCAAAAAACTTTAATCTTTTGACACTAAAAAGTTATCATCCGCTTCTGAAGGCGTCACCATATTGACGACTTCACCACTTTTCTTCATATTTCCGCACAGTTGACGATAGAGCATTTCCTTGAGCCCCAGGCCGTTCCTGCTTTGGGAAAGCTCCTCGGCAATCTTCTGGTCCATCATCATGGTGTAGGTCTCCTTGCCAGGATAACGGTCCAGCAGACCGGATGAGGGAACCGTCCCCCGCATGGACTTGAAAAGATAGTACGCAAAAACGGCCTCGAAATCGGCACAGGCCTTCTTGAGCTGCCGGTCCCTTTCGGCCGCCCGGGCGGCGGTCTTTTCGTCCAGGACAATATTCTGCGAGGTGATCACCGGTGTTCCGCTTTTAATGACCGTATCCATTTTCCCCTTTTCGCCGTCTCCCGCCTATATGATGGTCAAATCCGCCTGCAGGGCACCCGCCGCCTTGATCGTCTGCAGAATCGTGATCAGATCCCGCGGGGTCACCCCGATGGCATTGAGGGCCTTGACGACATCCTGAATCGTGACGCCTTTAGGCACCACCATGAGCTGTGTTTTTTCCTCCGCCGCGCCGACCATGCGCTCCCGGGTGACGACCGTCTGGCCGCCGGGGGCGACGATCGCGCCCCCTTGGGGCGTCACCGCCGGCCCTGTCCCCGCCGGTGGGGCCGGGGCGAACGGCAGCGGCTGGGAAACCCTGTAGTCGTCGCGGATCTGGATACTCAGGTTCCCGTGGGAAACCGCGACCGTTGAAATGCGCACATTCTCTCCCATGACGACAGTGCCCGTCTTTTCATTCATGACCACCACCGCGGGCGCGTCAACCGGGACAACGAGGTTTTCGATCCGGGGCAGGATATCCACGACACCGCCTTCGATTTCCGGCAGAAGGGCCACCGTGACGGACCGGCCGTCAAGCTGCCGGACTTCCACGCCCTGCAGAGAACCGGAAATCGCGTCGGCCAGACGTCTGGCCGTCGTGAAGTCGGGCTGTTTGAGCTGGATGGTCAGGACGCGGCGCTGATCCAGGTCATATTTCAATTCCTTTTCCACAAAGGCGCCGTTGGCAATCCGGCCCACGCCGGGATGGTTCTTCACGGCGCTCGCACCGCCGCCGCCCGCGGTGAATCCCCCGAGGGTGACAGGGCCCTGGGCCACGGCATAGACTTCCCCGTCGGCGCCCCGGAGGGCGGTCATCAGCAGGGTCCCGCCCAGAAGGCTGTCGGCGTCACCGATCGAGGAGACAATGACATCGATCTTGGTCCCCACCCGGGCGAAGGGCGGCATGGATGCGGTGACCATCACGGCGGCGACATTGTCCGACTTGAGGTTCTTGTCCTTGGTGGAAAGGCCTTGACGGCTCAGCAGGTTGGCCAGGGTTTCCTTAGTGAACCCGTTTTTCACATCGTCGCCCGTGCCGGCAAGACCGACCACCAGGCCGTAGCCGATCAGCTGGTTGTCCCGGACGCCGCTGAAATCGGCGATGTCCTTGATCCGGGCCGCCTGGGCCAAGCCCGCGCTCACGGCGAAAAACAGCGCCGCCGTCAGCACGATCCCCCGCCATGTCATTCTTCGTTTGTTCATTTCAACACTCCCTGCTGCCTGATACGCCATCTCCTAGAAGGGCCAGACCCAGTCCACCACGCGGGTCATCCATCCCGGCCGGAGCTTGTCGTTGACGACGCCCTTGCCGGTGTAAAAAATCTGCGCATCCGCAATATACTGGGAGGCAATGAGGTTTTCCGACGTGATGTCGTCAGGCCTGATGATGCCGGAAATGATGAGATACTGGTCTTCCGCATTCACCGTAACCTGGCGCCTCCCCTCGATGACCAGGTTGCCGTTTCCCAAGACACGGATGACCCGGGCGGTAATCCGCGCCGAAAGGGTGTTTCCCCGGCTGGTGTTGCCCGCACCCTTCAGGGAGTTGGCGGAAGTCCCGCCGATGCGAATCTGCCCCCCCATGTTCTCGTTGCGGTCCAAAATGGAGGTCTCCAGCCCGAGGAGCGCATCGATCTGGGCGTTCGTGCTTGTGTTGCGGCTGGTGTCCGTGCCGGCCTTGTTGTTGCCCGACGAGGATTCCGCAATGATAATGGTGACGATGTCCCCGACGCCTCGGGCCTTGCGGTCCACAAACAGGGAATTCTGCGCGTTCTCGCCCCGCCAGATGGACCCCATCTGGGGCTCCTGAAGCTGGGCGGACGGCGGCACGTAGACATCCTCCTTGACCACCTTCTGCGTGGGAACACAGGAGACCAACAGCAGCAGCCCCCCGAAACAAATCCATTCTTTTATGCACCTCATGGCGTCACGACCCTGTTATGTTCATTCAGAAAAGTTCGACTTTGACCAAGCCTTCCGACACGACCTTCGCAAAAAACACTTTCTGGGAAGACAGATTTCTGACACGGATGCGCTGCCGGTCCACGCCGGCCTCTTCGGCCACGCCGGTCGCCATCAGGCTCATGGGGCCGTTGTCCAGCACGATCCGCACCATCTCGCCACGCTTGATCACGATGGGCTCCCGGATCATGGAGCGCTTGACTTCCTGGTTCGGGACCAGGTTGGCCGTCAGTCTTTTGCCGACGATTTCCTCGGCGTCGGCGATGACCCGCGACGATGGACGGCGGACCCACCTCCGTAGCATCTGGACGTCAGTGGCCGCAATGATGGCGTTGCGCTCGATTGCGCGGGTGCTGACGACATAACTTTCCTGGACCTCGATATTGACCCGGACCTGATATCGCTCCACCTGGACACCATCCCGGAAGAAGAGGACCTGGAAGTTGCAGCTTCCGATCAGGGTCGCTCTGCCAAACGGCGTCACGTCATAGGAAATATTTTCCCCCTTGAGATTGACCGTGGGTAATTTTGCCGGAAACTCGATCCGGAAATCCTCGACCCCCCAGGATGCGTTATCCCGAACGTACTGGGTGATCAGCCCGGCCAGGTCGTGGCTGGGCCCGGCGTCGGCACCGGCCGGAACCGGCCAGGCAAGGAGCGCCATCATGACCCCGATCACAAAAAACGCCCAAACCTTTTGTCTACCCATTCTGAACAATCGCACTGCCCTACCTCTTCTTACCTCTTCAGGTTGCTGACGACCTGGAACATGCCGTCGGCCGTCTGAATCGCCTTGGAGTTGATTTCATAGGCTCGCTGGCCGGTGATCATCTTGATCATTTCCTCGATGACGCTCACATTCGACATTTCCAGGAAATTCTGGGTGATGGTCCCGATGCCGTCCTCGCCGGGATTACCCGTAATGGCATCACCGGACCCTTCCGTCACGGCGTAGAGATTGCGGCCCAGGCTGGTCAAGCCCGCGGGATTGACGAAGCGGGCGAGCTCGATCCGTCCCGTCGCCAGAACTTCGCCGGCCTGGTTGGCCGCCGTCCAGGTGCCGCCCTTGTCCACCGTGAAGGTCACCGTCTCCTGGGGAATGGAAATCTCGGGAACGATTCTCAGGCCCTCCGCATTGGTGAGGAACCCGTCCTTGTTGATGCGGAAGTTCCCGGCGCGGGTGTAGTACGTTTCCCCATTGTCATCGACCTGGAAAAAACCGTCCCCTTCAATGGCCATGTCGAAGGCGTTTCCCGTCAGCTGGTAGTCGCCCTGGGTAAAAACCTTCTGGATCCCGATGGGCTTGACGCCCATCCCGATTTCAATGCCGACGGGAAGCTGATTGCCGTCGGAGGTTTCGGAACCCGATTTCGTGTAGACCTGGTACATGAGATCCTGAAAATCCGCCCGGGAACGCTTGAAACCAACGGTATTGACGTTGGCCAGGTTGTTCGCCACGACATCCTGTTCCAGCTGCTGGGCTTCCATCCCCGTTGCCGCCGTATACAAAGACCTGATCATGTGCCCCTCCTTGAGTGGTTACGCCAGCCTGCCGACCCGGCTGACCGCCAGGCGGTCTTTCTCGGATATCGTCAGGATCGCTTTCTGATAAAGTTCAAAAGTGCGCTGAATATCGATCATTTTCGTCATTTCCCTGGCGGCGGATGCGTTTGACATTTCCAGAAATCCGGACTGCATTTTCTTCTGCTCCGCTGTTTGCAGGCCCGCCTGGCCCGGATCGATGAACAGGCCGTTCAGGGCGCGCTGCAGGTTGTCCGGATTCTGAAACGTCACGACCTTGAGGGTCCCCGCCTCGGATTCATCGCCGTTTTCGTCGTAAACCGTGATCACGCCGTTCTCGGCGATCTGTACGCTCGATCCGGAAACGTTGACTCTCCCCCCTTCGCCCATCACGGCATGCCCCAGCTTGTCGACCAGGGTGCCGTCACGGTCAATGCTGAAATTGCCCGCCCGCGTGTAGGCCAACCCCGCCGGGGTCTCCAGCTCAAAGAACCCTTCCCCCTGCAGGGCGACATCGAGGGGATTGCCCGTTTTTTCCAGCACGCCCTGGGAAAAATCGACGTAAACGGATGCGCTGATCCGGGGGACCCCGTCGCCCGTGGGATCGGGCAGGTTGTCACCGAAGGAGGCCTTCATATGCTCGGTTTTATAGCCGGGCGTGGAAACATTGGCCACGTTGTTGGCGACCAGATCCAGCTGGTTCACCTTTACGGCGGCAATGCCGGCAATATCGTTGATGGTGTAAGGCATGTTCTTCCGACCTTTCCATAGGGTTTTGTTTCTGGGAAGCAAGTCGCGTACCAACCGTAAAATGACTTTGTCCGGGCATGCCGCCCGCCCTGCGCCGTTCCCTGCAGAAAAAGGGTGGATCGCCGGAAGCCCGCTCCTGCAGCGTCGGACCAAGGCGAAGCTCAGGGCGCGTCAAAATTCCGGCCATCCGAAACCCCTGCCAGGACAACCGGAGACGCCAGGAACGTCAAAAAATTTACTGCGGAGAACAAAGGGAAAGGCGGGACAGGAGGAAAATTTTTCCCACGCCCAAAAGGGAAGAGGGCAATTAAGGCCGTTCGCTGTTCATGGCGTAAACGAAGGCCAGTATTTCCGCAATGGCACGGTAGATTTCAACGGGAATCTGTTCGTCGATATCAAGGCGGCTCAGTATTTCCGCCAGCCCCGGGTCGTTTTTAATGGGAATGTCGTGTGCCTTCGCCAGTTCGATGATCCTGTCGGCCACATACCCTTTCCCCTTGGCGGTCACCCGCGGGGCCGCGTCTTTTTCCGGATCGTACCGGATGGCGGCGGCGACACGCCTTTTCTTCTCACGTTCCCTCATCAGATTCCCGTTCCCGTCCTGTCTGCGGCACCGGCCAAGCCTCAGGCAAAGAAATTGATCACGTCCCCGTCGAACCAGGAAGACTTCCGGATATAGTCATCCCGGACCGGGCCGAGGTCCTCGCGCAGGTCACAATGCATCCGGACCACCTGAAAGCCCAGAGAATCCAGGTTCGCCTTGAGCGTTTCCAAACCCGCGGTCACCCGCGATCTTGCGTCAACAGTTTGACACAACAGGTCGGCGCTCAACGTCTCCCCGCAGATCGCGACATCGATCATCATTTCCCCCAGCACATCGAGATGCAGGAAGAAAACGATCCGGAACGGCGCGCCGTCCTGGTCATCCTGCTCCCGGCCACCGCCGAATTCGATGAAGATGTCCTGCATGGCCAGGCTCTGAGGAAAGGCAAAAGGGAGCTGCATCATGTAACGGTTGTCCTGCTCGCGGGCGAGAAGATTCAGCACCTGCTGCGTCTCCAGCGCGTGGACCGACCGGTCGGCATACTCGGCCAGGCGCAGGAACTGGGCCGTCCCCCCCTTGACCGGATCGGCCTTTGCAGCCATCCATTCACGGAGATCGACGCCAAACTTGAGCAGCATGCTTTTCAGGTTTTGGGCATTGGCCGGTCCCTTCATCCCTGCGCCGGGGTCCTGCCTCCCTGCCTGCTGACGCAGGTAGCGTTCCAGCGTGAACCCCGAGCGGACGACGAAATCCCGGAAAAAAAAGGGATTCTTCATCGTCTCCGCGGAAAAGATCAGGGTGCGGATCAGTTGGGCCAGGGCCTGTGACTGATCCCGCAAAAGGCCGCCCGGAAGGTCTTTGAAGCCCTCGGCAAGGAGGGCATTTCCCGTCAGGAAGAGCCGCCCAAAGGCCTCCGGATCGCCGCGAAAGGCTTTCAGGTAGTCCGCGATTCTGGCCTGCTCTGTCCCGCGCGCATCGCCCATCAGCAGCCTCAGGAGAATCTGCGGCGCCAGGGCCTCCACCCGGACCTGGAATTTCTGGCCGGCCTGCAGGGGCACCGTCGTCTCTGCCGCGATCCGGCTGCCTCTCAGTTCGACGAGAAGCCGGTTTTCCCCCAAGACCTGCGCCACCCGGGCTTCGAGGCGGTCGCCGACCTTCAGATCCGGAACGCCCCCGGGATCATGCTTTAACTGGAAGGCCTGGATCAGCAGTTGGGAAGGAATGTCCGTAACGGGATTGATTGCCATCAACGCGGCTCATGCTCGGTATTCAGCAGCCCCTTGATCAGGGCGACTTCCCCTTCCGTCACCCCGCACTCCAGGGCGATTTCATCGTCGGCTTTGCCCTGGCGGAGCAGGCGTGCGGCATCCTTGTAGCGCAGGTTCGCCTCCGCGCCGTCGCCGGTATCCGGCGATTTCAGATGATCTATTTTTTTCTCCGCCTCCGCCAGCAGCAATCCCAGGGCCTTTTCCCGGTCATCGATCCGGCGGATCATATCTCCCAGGGTTTGGCGTCCCTGATCGAGGGCCATCTGGAAATGCTGAAACTCTTCCCGGGATTCGTCCAGAAGCGTCTCCAACTGGGCCAGATCCGTCTTCCCGAGCAGGGAAGGGGGCGTTTTCTTCCCTTTGCCGAAACCCTGAATCAGCAGGAAAACAACACCGGCACAGAGGAGCACCTCCACCACGATCTGGATTATCAAAAGCATCTGTATGTTCATCTCAAGCCTTAATATCAATGTGGCTGCCGGGAACGGGTTCCTCTTCACCCTGGTCCCCGGAAGCCGGGGACTCCCCGTCACGCTCCTCTTTTTCCTGGTCTTTCGCTTCCTGACGCTTTCGCTCCCGTTCGAAGGTATCGCGGATCACGGCCGAATCCTTCTGCTCGAGATCCTTGACCTTCTCCTTCTGCAGCCGCCGTTCCTCGGTGAGCTGCAGGTTGAAATACCGCTGCTGCATGTCGGCATGCTGCTGCTGAACCTGCTGCACCTTCTCCGTCGGATGGGTCTGGAGAATCGAT
>CAYPKE010000126.1:0-7542 GCA_964411235.1 uncultured Syntrophales bacterium | reverse complement strand
CACTCTCCCGCTGAGTTAACCGCCCGAAGAGGCCTCTGTATATCTTAAAGAATCGGCATTTTCAAGAAAAAACATAGCGGCTGCAGACCATAATGCCTATCGATGAAAACAGACACTTGTCTTTGGTATGAAGATCACGACCATTATGACGGCATTTTACGCGACAAGGTGTCACGATGTTTATCCATCGCTCTTTTCAGTGGTCCGGATCAGGTCGCCGTACATTTCTGTACGCCGGTTGTTGAGGAGGTGATTGTAGATGTTGAGCCTTTTGTTCCGGGCCAGTCTGACATCGATATCGGCCGTGCCGATCTCTTCGCCGTCAGCGGCCGCCCGGTACAGAATGTTTCCGTTGGGCCCCGTGATTTGGCTTCTCCCCGTATAGGAGAGGATCTTGTCCCCACGCCGTTCATCTCCTGTGCGGTTGGCCGTGACAGCGAACACTCTGTTTTCGAGGCATCGGGTGATCATCCCGTCCTGGCAGAAGGGAAGCACGAGGTTGGCGCAGTGACAGATGACATCGGCGCCGTTTAATGCCAGAATTCTTGCCGATTCGGGAAAAAACCAGTCGAAACAGATCATGACACCGATCCTGGCCGGACCGATATCGAAGACGGGAAAGGCCCGGTCACCGGGAGAAAACCAGAGCTTTTCCTCACTGTAGAGATGGATTTTACGATAGACGCCCAGGCAGCCATGGTTGGGAGAAATGATGATTGCGGCGTTGTAAATTCTGTCACCGGCACGTTCCACGAGTCCGGCTACGAGATGCTGATTTGTCCGCCGGGCCAGATCAATGAGCCGTTTCGATGTTTTGCCCGTCGGAACTTCTTCGGAAAGGTTCCAGGCTTCTTCCCCGGAAAGAAACAGGTACCCTGTATTGAAACATTCCGGCAAAACGAGGACATCGGCTCGGGACTTCAGAATCAATTCTTCCGCCTTTTCCAGATTCCGGTCTACCCTGCCGAAATAGGGTTCAAACTGTATAAAGCCGACGTTCATGTTTTCCGGACTCCTGGTTGTTCGTGTGAGCTTGATCGAATCACTTGCCGGCGGATGCGCAAACTCAGCGGATTATACCCATGGCCCGTTCCAACCGAGCCTGGCTTATATGATAAATGCCCAGGGCGTTGGCATAGTCTGATAGAGTCCTCGTAAGAATCGTCTGGGCATCAAGGACTTCCGTGGATGTTGCAACCTGTTCCCGGTAACGTTCCGTGTTGATCCGGTAATTCTCCTGGGCCTGTTCAATGGCCTTCTGGGTGACGAAGATCTTTTTTTCCGTTTCCTTTACAGCCAGATAAGCGTTCTTTACTTCCAGAGCGACTTGATCCGCGGCATGGGTAAGCATACTCTTGGCCTGACTTTCCTGGGAAAGGCTGTAATCAACCTGATATTTCGTCTTGCCCCATTCCCAGAAATCCCATTTGGCCACGGCCATGACATGCCAGCTTTCCTGATCATGGAAATCGCTGCCGGAAACATTGGCCTCATCCCCGAATTTGGAGTAATGACCCACTACCATAACGGAGGGATAGTAGCCGCTCCGGGCGATCCTGACGAGGGATTGCGCCTGGTCGACTTTTAGTTGATAAGCTTGCAGCTCCGGCCGGTTTTCCAAGGCCATCTTCAGGCATTCGTCGAACGACAGGTTGAACGGCGCTTCGGTTAACATGTCTTCCAGATGAACATCACTTGCGATTTCCCGGCGAAGGACCGTGTTGAAACTTGCCTTGGCGATTTCGAGTCCATTTTCCGCCCGGACCAATTCATGCCGGCTGTTTGCCAGTTCGACCTCTGCGTAAAGGAGGTCGTTTTTGGGAATCAGGCCGACGTCGAAGAAGTGCTGGGCAGTGTTACGGTGTGCCTGAAGAAGCTCCACGGATTGTTTTGCCGCTTCCAGAATTCTTTCAGCCCTGAGAACGTTGAAATAGGTTACCTTAACTTCCTGAATGATGTCCTGAATGGTCCTCTCTCCTTCCTTAAGGGAAAGATCGAGACCTTGTTTGTTTAATCGGTAATTGTTCCAAAGGGCTCCCCCGGCGAAAACAGGCTGCGTGGCCTCCAAGGTCCAGTTGTAATTATCCTTTGTTCCGACGGCAATCGTCGTCGGCGGCAGCGGAGGGGCCGCAATGAAGGTTGTTGTCGGTTGTTCATGGAGGCGGGTATAGCTGTAGGCGGTGCTGAATTTGGGCAGGAAGGCGGTGACGGCCTCCTTTCTTCGTGCTTCTGCGCCCTTGACCCCTTCCTGGGCTGCCTGGATGAGGACACTGTTTTGCAGAGCCATGTCAATGCTTTCCCGCAAACTCATTATAGGAGACCCTTCGGCGAAAGCAGGGCCGGAACCCAGGATCAGCATCGAGATCATGAGGGAAAAAATCTTCAACCCATGACGCATGATCGAACACATCATATCAACTCCCCGGTTTAGAATGCATTTCAGATTCATATCGAACAGCATTTTTTGTCAAGGATATTTTCGGGATATTGTCGGGAAAGAGTTCCGCCTGCATTGAATGTGATGTATAATTTCCAGAATTAAACACCATGAGAAACATTATGCTGCAGCAGAAAAAAAGATCCCATAAAACCGGGCTGCCACCGGGAGCGTTGGTCCATATCGGGGAAAAGTGGTCGGAGCGGGCTCGCATTTCCGTCTTGCAGTACAACGAGGAAACGCTGCAGGAAAAGGAATTGGCGGATCTTCGTGAACTGCCTGCGGCGGCTGACAAGTCCCAGACGACCTGGCTTCACGTGGACGGACTGCACGACACAGCGATACTCGAACAGCTCGGCAATATGTATAACCTCCATCCCTTGATTCTGGAAGACATTCTCAACACGGATCACCGGCCTAAAATGGAGGATATGGGTCCCTATATTTTTGTTGTCCTGAAGACTTTTGCGGCAGACGCCCCTTCTGGGGAGGTGATCAGACCGGAACAGGTCAGCCTGGTATTCGGTTCGAATTTTGTCCTGTCACTGGCGGAAAAAGAAAGCAACCTTCTGGCTCCGATCCGGCAGCGCATTCGTCAAGGCAAGGGTAAAATCCGAAAAGCGGGAGCGGATTATCTCGCCCATGCGATTCTCGATGCCTTGGTTGACTCGTATTTTTCGGTATTAGAATCTTTGGGCGAAGAGATCGATGCCTGTGAGGAAAAAATGTCCATCCGCCCCAGTCCGGTTGTTCTGAAGCACATTCATAATCTGAAGCGCAATATGATAATCCTGCGAAAATCCGTGTGGCCTCTGCGGGAGGCAGTTGCGGCTTTGGAGCGAAGCGAATCCCCGCTGATTGATGCATCAGCGAACATCTACTTCCGCGACGTCTATGATCATACCATTCAGGTCATGGATACGATAGAGAGCTTTCGCGATAACCTTTCGGGCATACTCGATATCTATCTTTCGGGCATCAGCTATCGGATGAACGAAATCATGAAGGTCCTCACGATTATCGCCACAATCTTTATTCCCTTAACTTTCCTGGCAGGGGTTTACGGCATGAACTTCGATTATATGCCCGAGCTGCGATGGCGCTGGGGGTACTTCACGGTTTGGGGTGTGATGATCGCCATTGCCCTTGTCATGCTTAAGTTGTTCCGGAAGAACAAGTGGCTTTAGGCAACAAAAAAAAAGAAATCCCGTCACTTAAGAAAGCTTTTGTTGAATTCCATTTCCGTCATCCTGAAAAGCTTCAGCGGCGAAGAATCTCACGGGATATGGGCTCTTTCGCCTTCTCACAGGCTGATAATAAAGGTGTCTGACTTATCAGGGAGGTGTTATTCTTTCATGCCCAGCTTCTTTAGCTTGTAGCGCAGCATCCTTTCGCTGATTCCGAGGATATCGGCGGCCCGGGTCTGGTTGTGGCCCGCCTCCTCCATTGCGTTCTGGATCAGTTTCTTTTCCATATCTTCCACCGTTTTTTTCAACAGTCCGGTTTCCGTTTCATCCTCGTCGCCGGGAGTGCCCACGTGAAAGGGCAGGTCATTTGCGGAAATCGTTTCCTCCCGGGAGATGACCACGGCGCGTTCGATGATGTTTTCCAGTTCCCGGACGTTACCCGGATAATCGTATTTCAGGAGCAGGTCCCGGGCTTCGCTGCTCACCGCTTCGATCTTTTTGCCGTTATCGGTGGCGAAGCGCTTCAGGAAGTGGTCGATCAGCGGGGGAATGTCCTCTTTGCGTTCGCGCAAGGGGGGGATGTTCATGACCACCACGTTCAGCCGGTAGAAGAGATCCTCCCGAAAAAAGCCTTCCCTTACCCGGGCTTCCAGGTCGCGGTTGGTCGCGCTGATGACCCGGACGTCAGAGTGGATGGTCTGGTTGCCGCCGACCCGCTGGAACTCACGCTCCTGGAGGAAGCGCAGGAGCTTGACCTGGACAGGCGCCGAGATTTCGCCGATTTCGTCGAGGAAGAGGGTCCCACCGTCGGCTTCCTCGAACCGGCCGATTCGCCTTGTCCCGGCGCCGGTGAAAGAGCCCTTTTCGTGTCCGAACAATTCGCTTTCCAGCAGATGCTCGGAAAGGGCGTTGCAGTTGACCGTTATGATGGGTTTGTTCGATCGTGGGCTCAACTGGTGAACCAACCGGGCAAACAGTTCCTTGCCTGTCCCGCTCTCCCCCTGGAGCAGCACAGTGGCCCGGCTGTTGGCGACGCGGCCTGCCATGTTGATCAGTTCCTGCATCCGGGTGCTGCGGTAAATGATCCGGTCCGCCGTAATGCTTTTCTCGCGCAGTTCCTTGCGCAGCAGCTCGTTTTCCCGGATAAGGTTTCGCCGTTCCGCCACCCGGTCCACCAGGATCAGCAGCTCGTCGAATTCCAGTGGTTTCATGATGTAGTCCAGGGCGCCGGCCTTCATGGCTTCGACGGCCGTTTCAATCGTTCCGTGGGCGGTAATGATCACCACGTCTATTTCGGGATTAAGGGACTTGACGCTTTTGAGGACTTCCATGCCGTCCATGCCGGGCATCCGGTAATCCAGCAAAAGGAGATCGAAGTGGTGATTGCGGACATGCTGTACCGCCTTCTCTCCATCCTCCGCTTCCATCACGAAATGACCTTCGCTTTTAAGAAAGTCACGCAGCATTTCCCGCTGTGATTTGCCGTCTTCAACGACGAGAATATTCAGTTTTTTCATGGCGTCCTTGGCTGTTTCAGGTTGTTTCGGTTGTTTTCCCTTTTTCCTGGCCCCTGGTTCTCAAAAGCAGGATTTCGAACGTGGTGCCTTTGTCTTTTTGGCTCCAGACGCGAATCTCCCCCCCGTGACCGCGAATCATCTCGTGTGCCAGGGTCAACCCCAGGCCCAGTCCCTTTTCCTTGGTCGTATATTCGGGGTTGAAAATCTTCTCCACCTCCTCACGGCTCATGCCGCAGCCTGTATCACTGATGGCGATCTTGACCATGTTTTTCTCGTCCGTTGTCACCGAGATCGAGATGACACCTTCGCCGTGGATGGACTCCATGGCATTCTTGATAATATTCAAAAGGGCCTGCTGGAGCTTGTCCATGTCCATGGGAATAAGGAGGTTGTCGTCAGGCAGGCTGGCATGGACGGCAATGCCTTTGACTTTAGCCTCCTCCCGGATCAGGTTGACGATCTTTTGAATGACTGAGGCAATCGGGTATTCGCGAAGCTCCGGGCGCCGGGTCTTGGAAAAAGAGAGAAATTCCTCGATAATGCCGTTCAGCCGCCGGATTTCATCACGGATGACGCCGGTCAAGGTTTGAAAATCGGTTTCCTTTTCCGGGTCGGAGGGATTGAAGTCCCTCTTCAGCCTTTGGCTCGCCATACTGATTGCGTTGAGTGGATTGCGTATTTCATGGGCCACACCGGCCGCCAACTGGCCGAGAGCCGACAAGCGCTCAGCTTTTTCCAGTTGCCGCTCCATCTGGACGATGCCGGCCAGGTGTGTCTTTTGATTGTTGTACAACAGCCAAACCGACAGAATGGTGATCAGGACGATCAGAATCATCATGATGAAAGTGTTACGGGTGTTTTCGTGAATCAGCCTGTCCGCATTCCCGCGTTCAAGCCCCAGGCGGACGGCACCGATGATTTCACCGTTGATGGTCAGGTGAGAGGCAATGTCCAGAACATTCATGTCCAGATAGGAGACCTTCCGGCTGACCAGCCCTCTTTTACCCGCTAAAATTTCATTCAGGGGCATGTCTTCGGGGTGCCATTTCTGGGGAATCCTTCCCGTCTGGGCGTAGCGCTTGCCGGTTTGATCCATCATGACCATGTAAACGATACCAAGCCCGCGGGCACCTCCGGATTCGTCCACCGCCTGCTCAATGGAGACCTTGGTGCCCCAGTAGCGGATGGCGTTACGGTCGAGGGCGATAATAATGGTTCCGCTGCCGTCCTTTCGGTTAAGGGCAATAAACCCGATCTTTCTTTCGGCGGCATACTGGGAGAAGAGTTGCAGATTCATGATGGGACGGATAATCGCCTGTCCCGCGACGCCGGTCGGGGGATTGATGCCGATTTCTATTCTTCGGTTTTCGAAGATGATCCGTCCCACCCGATCGATGACCGCCACATACCACAGTCCCTTTTCGTTGGCGAACTGCTGCAGATAAGGGGTTGTCAGTTCCTTTTCCTGCCACAGATGGTCTATCTCCTTGCCCATGTCGACCAGGGCTTTATTCAGGCGCATCTGCGTGCTGTCCAGGGAATCCGGATTGCCGAGCTGGTAGGCCTTGATCAGCTTGTTCAGGTTTTCTTCGGCCAGGCTCTGGATAACGCGGACAACACTGGAACCTCTGTTTTCGATAAAGTCCGTGATAGTTTTATCGAGGCGCTGGATGTGCAGGGTTCCCATGATCAGGATGAGACAGATGAAAACCAGGCAGACCAGGGAAACGGCCAGCGGTTGAATCGGCGAACGGCTGGCGTAAGAGGGGTGATACTGCCAGATCAGCTTCTTTTCGTCTTTCACTTCAGACGTCCTTTAAAATGCATCGTCATCCTATTTTCTGCCTAGCACAGGGGGGGCTGTTCGACAATATTGTCGAATTAATCACTGAGCGTCGAATGATTGTAACTAACCGTATTCATGATGTAAATCTCCTAGTATCGCGGATCATTCGACATTTTTTGCCTTTGCGGACATCAAGCCAGGTGACCCCAATATTAGTCATCTCCGCTACTTACGCGTCAGGCCGAGATTGGCACAGTGTATGCAATTAGAAAGCCAAAAGGGATAAAACGCTCGGCGAAAACAAAGGGCATGTTGAGCCGATAAACGATCCAAAACCAGGTGGGTGAAAGGCCCTCCATCCTCTCTAACCTCGGGGAGGCCAAAAGCCTCCCCCTTCCTCCTTCTTCACGAAAGCAATCTCCATGCAAATTTGTCGTATGGATTATTCCGTTACTGATCCAGGCCAGTGAAGCCGGTTTTGCGAAGCGTTTTTTCATGCCTGACTGCGATTCGTTTACCATTGCCGTTCAATCCACCCGAGGCTAAAAGCCGGAATTTGAACAAATTATTAAGCCGATCAGTTCATACCACCCCGGTTTTTTTCCGTCAAATGGG
>CAYPKE010000125.1:0-7657 GCA_964411235.1 uncultured Syntrophales bacterium | reverse complement strand
GATGGCGCTGATCGTCCCCTCATTGGTGACGCCGCCGGAAACGCTGCTATCAAAATGGACGCCGCGTGTACCCCTGATGTAGGATTCAGCGTCATAGCCCACGGCATCGCCTGCCACCGCGCTGGCACTTATCGTCCCCGTATTGCTGACGCCGCCGTAAACGCTGCTATCAAAGTGAACGCCGCGTGTAGCATAGATGTACGCGTAAGAGGATTCACCGATCGCATCACCCACCTCTGCGGTGGTCCTTAGGGTGCCTTCATTGGTAAAACCGCCGTTTAGATCATCATCAACGTATACGGCGCTCGTACCCTGCCCCCCGGAAATATAGGCATACGAAGAATCACCGACGGCATCGCCCACAGTCACACTGGCGCTGACCGTACCCGTATTGGTGACACCGCCGTAGACATCTTCATCGAAGTGAAGGCCCCGCGTACCTTGTGTATAGGCATATGAATCATCTCCAATGGCATCGCCTACGGCCGTACTGGCACTGATCGTCCCTGCATTGGTAACGCCGTAAACGTCGTCCCCGAAATAGATGGTTCGAATACCGTTTATATAGGCCTCTGATTCTTGACCAATGGCATCGCCCACGGTTGCGCTGGCACTGATCGTCCCCGTGTTGCTAACGCCGCCATAAACATCATAGTCAAAATGGACGCCGCGCGTACCCTTGATGAAGGCGGTTGAATAATCACCCTCGGCATCGCCCACAACGGTCTCGGCGCTGATGGTCCCCGTGTTGGCGAAGCTGCTGTGTATATAATCAACAAAATGTACGGCTTGAACGTATTCTATATCGATACTGGACGATTCGCCGAGCGCGCTTCCCGTTGTGACACTGGCGCTGATAGTTCCCGCGTTGTTAAGGGGCCCGTCAACGTCTTCATAAAAGTATGCGCCATAAATGTCGTCAATGTCGATTTCCGAAGCGTCGCCACCGGCATCGCCTACCGTCACGGAAGCACTGATCGTACCCGTGTTGTTAAAGGCCCCGTAAACATCGTCATAGAAATAGGCGCCCGAAATATAGTCGATCGCGACTTCCGAAGAGTCGCCGCTTGCACCTCCCGCCATCACGTTGGCGTTGATCGCACCCGTGTTGGAGAAGGGCCCGTCAACGTCATTATTGAAGTATACGCCGTTGACATCCGTGATATCGACCGTTGAGGATTCCCCACCGGCATCACCCACATCTATACTGGTGCTGATCGTCCCGGTATTGCTGAAATCATGAACATAATCGCCGAAGTATGCGCCGTAAATATTGCCATTTATATCAACCTCCGAAGTAAAACCGCTGGCATCCCCGGCCGCGACACTGGCGCTGATCGTACCCGTGTTGTCGAAACTACCCACATCATCCAGGTAAACGCCGGCAACGTAGTCGATAATGATTTGTGCTTCCCCGTCGCCGCTGGCATCTCCAGACGTGACACTGGCGCCGATCGTACCCTTGTTGTCGAAAATTGCAGCAGACTCATCGATTTTGACACCGATAACATCTTCGATATCCACCTTGGAATCGTCGCCGCTCGCGCTCCCTGTCAGCGCACTGGCGGTGATCGTACCCGTATTGGAAAAAGTTGTGACATCCTCTTCAAAGTAGGCGCCGAATACCGTGTAGTGGCCAAGCTCTAACGCTGAGCCTAAGCCGCTCGCATTCCCCGCCGTCACGCCGGCGCTTATCGTCCCCGCATTGCTGAAGCTGCCGACATCATTATAAGCGTAGATGCCGCTCATATAGTAGTCAACGTCATCGTCCGCGATCCTGACCGTTGAATTAGCACCGGACGCATCGCCTACGTCAACACTCGCACTGATCGTTCCCGTGTTGGTAACGCTGCCAATCTCGTCATCGAAGTACACGCCATAAAGATTTCCAACCTCGACCTCCGAAGAAGTACCGATCGCACTCCCTGCCAAAACACTGGCGCTGATCGTCCCTGCGTTCATGAAGGTTCCAACCTCACCGCCAAAGTTAACACCGGCGATATCGCCGACCCACACTTCCGAACCCTCGCCAATGGCATCACCCAGAACCGAACCTGCGGTGATGATACCCTGATTGTTAAAGCTGTTTACCCCTCCGTCAAAATAAAGGCCACTTACATACTCTATCCCGGATCCGGTAAAATCACCTTCGGCATCGCCCACTGTCGCGGTGGCGCTGATCGTCCCCGTGTTGCCGAAGGTGCCGACATTCTCATCAAAATACAAACCATAGGTATTATCGATCCAAACCCAGCCACCAACCCAGAGATCAGTAACAGAATCAGCCAACGCGTTGCCTGCTGACGTGCTGGCGCTGATGGTGCCCGTGTTGCTGAAGCTGTTGACATTGCCACTGAGGTAAGTGCCGTAAACGTCGTATGCGTAACTATAGTAACCGGCACCGACGGCATCTCCGGCCAACGCCTCGGCATTGATCGCACCGGCATTGGTGAAGGTGGTGACGGACCCTTCAACCGCTACGCCAAATACATCGTTCGCCTCCACATTGGCTGTCACCGCGTCACCCGTCTGTCCCAGGGCGCTGATGCTCCCGGTGGCGGTATTCGTGAACAGATTCAGATTATGGTCACTGTAGACGCCGATGACCTCGCCGGTCAGCGACTCGTCGTCAACAAAGAAGCTCTCCTCGGCCTCCACCGTCGCGGAATTCGTGTATGCCGTATCCATCGCCGGAATCTCATACCCTATGGTCTGGCCGCATACGCTTGGTACAGACCCGAACAAAATAAATGAAAACACGAAAAGATAACATAAATAGCTTGAAACTGATTTTCGACTCATTTTTTACCCTCCTCTCGTTAGTACTACCTCTCTATCCCACATATTCACAAAACCAGAAAACAATGATCGACCGGAATACAACGCTCTAAAATTTACCCGCCACCTCCTTTCGCACTTATTTGCTTTGAGACAGTCAATCTCTCCCGGCTTATGCCTGCGCAAAACAAAAAAGCCACCTGACAAATCTCGTCAGATGGCGGCCCAACCATCCAATAACCTCCACGAAACGATCATGCTCCGTGGACCCGCTAATGATGAGAGTAATAATCATATTGTCGTAAAAAAGTAAAGCATCATTTTGCTTCCCTTGCCATTACGAAGCGTTGCCGAGAAGGTTCCTGAGGCATCCGTATTCTCTTTCGGAAAAGACCGCCCCGTTCACTTTGATTCTCTCACACCTTTCGGACGGGCTGGAGCCAGATGACCCCGTAGGGTTCAAGCCTGATGTCCAGCATGCGTTCCCGGCATTTCAAAACTTTCTCGCTCAGCAAGTCCCGCCATGTCTGTTCATCCGATCCCGTGTCATCCAGGGGGATGCTCAGGCGAATGGCCTTGCCCGTTACGTTGGTAACGGCGAGAACCCTTTCGTTCCGTTCGGGGGATTGCCTCACGACGGCAAACACATCCGCAGAGAGTTCCAGTACCTTCTGACCACCCCGGGGATGAAACGCCCTGTGAGTGGATCTCTCGCGGTGCATTTTGCCTCCGGCCTGCCGGATCAGGGAAAGCCTCGACCGGGGATCGCACAGGTCCCGTTTCACGTCGGCAGTCATGATGACTCCCCGGTTCACGTCGCGTTTCACCCCCGTGTTCTTAACCACAAGATGATCGTTGACCGTCCCCATCACCCCGTGCACATAAAGGCCGGGCACCCCCTGAAGGACAAGGGCGATGCTGCGCGAAGCAACGTAGCGCCGAACCTGCAGCAAAAGCGCCTCTTTTGCGTTGTCGTCATTGATGGCGCTCCACCAGGTGCTGTTGATTTCATAGGGCTCTTCGATCCGGTCTTCACTCATCTTGCAGGAAATATAGGCGCCCCGGTCGCTTGCCATCCGGACGACAAAGGCCATCTCCTCCGCGGACAGGATTTCTTTCGCCCCCATCAGGCTGATTCCGTCGTGCGTATCGAGGATATTGAAAAACGTGGCCATATCGGAAGGAGGGCGGATCCCGGCCGCCCATCTCGACAGGATGCGGCTGTCTCCCCGATAAAAAGCATGGAGGACCAGGGCGGGCAAGGCGAAATTGTAGACCATGTGGGCTTCATCGCTGCCGTTGCCGAAATAGGAAATGTTTTTCCCATGCGGCACGTTGGTTTCCGTCAGCAGAGCCACACCCGACCCGACGCTGTCAACGACGTCGCGAATCAGTTTGACAACCTCGTGTGTCTGGGGCAGGTGGACACTCTCCGTGCCCGGTTCGGCCCAGATGTAGGTGACCGCATCCAAACGCAGAATATCCGCTCCGTTCCGTATGTAGAAAAGCAAGCTGTCCAGCACCTGCAAGAGCACGGCGGGGTTCCGGAAATTGAAGTCGATCTGATCCCCGGAAAACGTGGTCCACACCCACTTGGGACCGTTGATGGTGTCGAACCGCGTGAGGATGTCCGACGTCCTGGGCCGGAAGATTTTTCTCCGTTGCGCCGGGGTGAGTTCATCGGGAGAATCATAGGCGATGAAAAAATCCCGGTATCGGGGATTGTCGTTGAGGAATTCCCGGAAAAGCTCGCTGCGGGATGAAACGTGATTGAGGACGGCATCGAACATGAGGTCATAGCGGCGTTTCTTGTTCTTGATGTCCTCCCAGGAGCCCAGTTTCGGATCAACGCACTTGAAGTCCACCACGGAAAAACCCCGGTCCGAAGAATAGGGAAAGAACGGAAGAATATGGAGCGTATTGAAAGCCCCGCGATTAAACTTGTTGATGAAATTTGAGAGCGCCGCAAGCGGCGTCCGGCCCGGCCCCTTGACCATGTCCCCATAGGTGATCAGCACCATGTCCTGTTCCGAAAAACGCTCGCTCGGATCGTAGCGTGCCTCCTTCTCGATCATCGCCGGGGTTTTATGCGCGTAATGGACTTTCAGGAGGCGTTCCAATTCGGGCATATAACGCTGCGCCAGCTCATCGCCGTACAGATAGCGGAGGCGTCCGCAAAGGCGCTCACGCGTGTTTGGCGGTATTTCATAGAGGGGTTTTGTGTAATCCGGTTCCGCAGCGTAGAAAGTTCTTTTTCTCGGGTATTCCCGGTACCTATTACCGGCTTCCTCCTTTTTCATCGCACCTCCTGATCGACCATTTTTGTCCTCCCGGTTCTGCATGAACCCAGGCAGACCGGCAAGCAGAACTGGACAGCAATTTGTACCACAACTTCAACCGGAATGTCGTCAATTTCAAGATCATCTTTACTCTGACGGCGATCGCGTGAAATCCTTCCGTATGGCATCAGCCCCGGGACCGGGAGCCCCTTTTTCGCGTTGACGCGGGAAATCTTTTTTTCTATACTGACGCATATTTGATAACTGTTTATTATCATTATCGTATAACATGACGTCCTGGTTCCGAACAGGCCTCATGGCCTGGATATTCAAGGAGATCCGCCATGATCCGCAGAATCGTTTTCATTGCCTGCCTCTTGCTTTTGATGCCGGCCTGTGCGCCCGTCATCTCGAAGACAACCATGAACACCGTGGACCGCAGGATATCATTCCCGGCGCTGCAGCAAAGGCCCGACGCCTACAGGGGACGGGTCGTGCTCCTGGGAGGTCAGATCATCGAAACAACCGTCAGGGAACAAGAAACCTGGATCGAGGTGCTGGAAAAGCAGCTCGACGCCCAGAAAAGACCGTCAGACAAAGACCACTCCTCGGGCCGGTTCCTCGTCCGTTTTCAGGGCTTTCTCGACCCGGCCATCTATGCACGGGGAAGAAAGCTGACCGTTGCGGGACGGGTGAACGGACAGGTTGTCCGCCCGATCAACCAGATCGATTATATTTATCCGGTGCTTACGGCACAGGAGCACTATCTCTGGAAACCGGATGAATCTTTCAGCATGCCGCGAATCGGCTTCGGCATCGGCGGGAGCGTGGGGAGCGGCGGCAGCCGCGGCGGCATCGGTGTGGGCGTGGGGTTCTGAATGAAGCCGCAAGACTTTCTGTTGCCGTTCCTTTTCATTCTTCTCGCCGCCTGTGCGCCCCTTGCCTCTCAGGTCGCGCAGGAAGGGCGCAGGGACGTTCCTTTCTCCGAGGTAATCAAGGCGCCGGAGACCTTTGTGGGGCAGTCGGTTGTCTGGGGCGGCATTATCATCGAGACCATGGCGCGGCCGGCGGATACCCTGATGATTGCCAGGCAGGCAGACCTTGATTTTCAGAAACGTCCCCGGAATCCGGACAAGTCTGCAGGACGTTTCATCATCCGCTATGAAGGCTTTCTTGACCCGGCCATCTACAGCCGAGATCGCGAGGTGACGGTTTGGGGCAAGGTTGCCGGAAAAGAGGAACGGCCAGTTGGTGATTTTCTTTATGCCTATCCGGTTATCGAAGCCCTGGACATCCGCCTGTGGCAAAAGAGAATCGAAACACGTTTTTATGATGACCCCTGGTTTCCGGGCTTTTATCCCTGGCGACCCTACCGGGGGTATTATCGTCCGTACTGGTGGTAGTCGATTCCGCTCGCCGAAAATGGACAAGCCGGTCCGGCAGTTTTCCTAACCCTCTTTAATATGCGCTCTTGCCGTTTCCAGCGCGAAGGCTTCGTCTTTCGTAAAGAGCCACCATTGCGGCAGGGTCGTGTGCGGCCCCCTTTCACTGTCTCGCCCGCGACAATAATACCAGTCGCCGAAGCGCTCGACCGTGGCAAAGGGATGGTCTCCGGGACAGAGGATGCTGCAGGTGCGGATTTCTTCGAAGAAAACCGTTTCGTCCGGCGCTTCGTCGTGCAGCATCGCGGCAGGTAATTCAATGCGGGAAACGTCCACACCTTCGGCCACTTTCATATCCAGCCACTCGGAAATATTCATCGCTATGGACCCCTTTCTGCATATGCCGGTAGGCAAGGCAAGGTTACTTGTGATATGCGACGAATTCAACACAAAATATAAATTCGGTTGATTTAATTTCAATCCCTGTTTGCAAGGGATTCTGTAAATTCTCTCTCTTTAGTCGGTCACGTATGCCCTCTTTTCTTACAGCCCTGATCGCAATATCCGCCGCCGGCCTCAGCTTCGGCATCGTCATTCCCGTGACTTCCGTTGTCCTGGAAGAGATCCATACGCCGACCCCGGTTATCGGCCTTATGGCCACCGTGATTTTCCTGGGGCTGACACTCGGCGCACCAGCCTCGGGCCGCTGCATAGAGCTTTTCGGACTAAGGCGCACCCTCTCGGGGGGCCTTCTTTGTCTGGCAGGCTCCATGGTCGGGATCGGTTATTTCTTTTCAATCCCGTTCTGGTTTTTGATGCGCTTCATGATCGGGGTGGCCTTTGCCTTTGTTTTCACGTCCTGCGAAACGCTGATCAACCGGACAAGCAATGGGGACAACAGGGGAAGAAATCTCGGCTTGTACGGTCTTGCCTTCTCCATCTGCCTCATGGTGGGGCCGAGCGGGCTTTTTCTTTTGCAGTACGGACTATGGATTCCGTTCCTTTTAACCGGTGCCGGCTGTTGCATCGCCGCCATGGTGGTTTTGCAAACCATTCCGCCCCTGCAGGAAAAGAAACCGAAACACAGGTTCAGCATGCGGTTTCTCCGCCGGCTTACCCCCTCGCTGACGGCCATGGTCATGTGCGGTTTCATGGAAGGGGCACTGATCACGCTTATTCCCGTTTTTGCCTTAAGAGAGGGATTTAATGAATTCCATG
>CAYPKE010000124.1:0-7682 GCA_964411235.1 uncultured Syntrophales bacterium | reverse complement strand
TCCATCTGGTCCTGGGCAAGGGCCTTCGTGGGAAACATGTAGAGGGCCCGCGTTTCGGGATGGTCGAGGATCGCGTTGAGAACCGGGATGTTGTAGCAGAGGGTCTTGCCGCTGGCCGTCGGCGTGACGAGGCAGATGTCATGCCCCAGATGAACTTCCTTCAGAGCTTCGCCCTGGTGGCCGTAGAGTTCCCGGATGCCCCGCCACTCGAAGCAGCGGCGGATATCGGGATGGACCCAACTGGGGAACGGCGTGAAGGTGCCCTCGGCGGCGGCAAAGTCCGTCCAGGACCGGACATTTCCCATGAAGTGCCGGTTATTTTCCAACCGGTCAAGCCATTCTTTCAGGGTCAGCTTTGGCATGGGCTCGTCATTGTGGCTTATCGAATTGCTATTATGTCTGATGAGCACAAGCGACGAAGAATCTCCCGGAAAACCGAGATCCTTCGCTATCGCTCAGGATGACAACTATTTGTCTTTTCAAACTACTTATCGCTTCGTTTTCATTTACCCGCTTAAAACGCTCCGCTCCGGATGAAGTCGACGGCGTTTCGGAAAAGTGCCACACCCTGTCCTTCCTCGGGCAGTTCCTCCCGGGTCCACCGGGGATGGTTGGTCCGGTGGAGAAAGGCCTCCGGGTGGGGCATGAGGCCGAACAGGCGGCCCGTCGGATCGCAGAGCCCCGCGATGGCATCGATGGAACCGTTCGGGTTATCCGGATACGTCATGACCGGTTCCTTGTATTGTGCGTCACTGTACTGGAGGGCGATCAGGTTTTCCCGTTGGAGGCGTTCAAGGGTCGCCTCGCTGTCCACCACGAGCTTCCCCTCGCCGTGGCGTACAGGGTAGTACAGACCGGGAAGGCTTCTTGTAAAAACGCAGGGGGATGCAGGGTTGACCTTAAGATATGTCCAGCGGTCCTCGAAGCGGCCCGAATCGTTGTGGGTGAGCGTCACGGACTGAACAAAGGATTTGCCGTCGAAGGCGGGCAGCATCCCGAGCTTGACCATGAGCTGGAAACCGTTGCAGACACCCAGGACGAGCTTGCCCTCCTTGATGAAGCGGGCGAACTGCTCCCGGAGTTTTTCGGTGTCACTTTTGACGGCGGCATGGAGGATACGGTTAGCCCCGGCCTTGGCGGAACCCAGGTCGTCGCCGTCCAGAAAGCCTCCGGGAAGGTTGAGGAAATCGTAGTCGTCCAGACGCTTTTCGCCGTAGAGAAGTTCGCTGATGTGGACGATGTCCACCACCTCCGAACCGGCCAGCCGGCAGGCATGGGCCATCTCCATTTCACAGTTCGTTCCGTTTCCCGTGATCACGATGGATCGGACAACCTTGCTCATTTGATTCATCCCTAAAGAGTACTTATTCTTCTCTCCCCTAGCGGGAGAGATTATTTTTTGTCGTCCCGGATCGCGCTGTGCTTGCCCGGAATGACAATGTGAATTATCAAATCTCATGTCATTCTAAACGAAGCGAAGAATCTTAACCAGTTCGGCTACCTTCGGTTTGAAGATTTCTCGTCGTTTCGCTCCTGGAAATGACTTATTCCTGTCATGCCGGACACCGATCCGGCATCCATTGGCAGGGCATAGCAAACTGGAAATGGACCCCGGTTCAAGAAACTATGTCGTAATCCCCGTTTTACGTTTATGGTCATTCTTAACAAAGTGAAGAATCTAATAATGCCTGAATGTTAAAAACATAGATTCTTCGGCTGGCGCCGCAGAATGACATTGCTACACAGTCTCCAAGCCCGGGGTGACATTATGTTACGTGCCCTAAAAGCGTCCGTCAACTTTCTCCTTAAAAATCCAGCGGGGCCTGCCAGGCCTGCTTCAAATCCGCCAGGTTTTCTTTGATCAACTGCCGCCCGCTCTGTTCAACAACCAGAATACGGTCGGCCGTTACCTCACCGATTTTGTCGCAATCATTCTCCGCCATAGCCGCTTCAAACGCTGCTGCGTTGTCCGGGGCAACCGTTACCACGAACCGGCTCTGGGATTCGGAAAAGAGAATTTCATCAGCCCGCATACCCGCTGCGGCGGGAACGGCAGCGAGATCGATCTTCAGACCGAGGTCTCCGGCAAAGGCCGTCTCCGCAAGGGCCACCCCCAGACCGCCGTCAGAGCAGTCGTGACAGGAGGCGACCAATCCGTCTTTCATCGCGCCGGAAAGGGCGAGATAAAGTGTCTTGGCGCGGGCCGTATCCACCTGCGGGACCCTGTTGCCCACACAACCGTGCAAGGCATACCATTCGGAGCCGCCCAGTTCCTTCCGGGTCTCGCCCAGCACATAGACAGCATCGCCAGGACGTTTCGCATCCATCGTGACCGCCTTCCGGACGTCCTCGATCTTCCCGATCGTCGAAAAGAGGAGCGTCGGCGGAATGGAAATCTTCGTTTCTCCAATCTGGTAGTCGTTTTTCATGCTGTCCTTGCCGGAGATGCAGGGCACCCCGTAAGCCGTCGTGACATCGTAGAGGGCCTGGTTGGCCCGTACAAGCTGCGCCAGTTTGTAGGCCCCGTCGGGGGTCTTTTCGGATGTCACGGGATCACACCAGCAGAAGTTGTCAAGGCCGGCGAGAATATTCAGGGTGCCGCCGACGGCAATGGTGTTTCTCACGGCCTCGTCGATGGCGCAGGCCGTCATATGGTATGTGTCGATGTCTCCGTAACGGGGGCAGATGCCATTGGCGACTACGACGCCCTCGAAACTGTCGAGAAGGGGCCGGACAATGGCAGCGTCACCGGGGCCGTCGTTCGTTGCGCCTACCAGGGGTTTCACGACGCTCCCGCCCTGGACCTCATGGTCGTACTGGCGGATCACGGACTCCTTGCTGCAGATGTTCAGACGGCCAAGCATCGCCTTTAAGGCGTTGCCCAGGTCTTCGGGCTCCGGGAAGGCCGGTTCCTCATAGACGGGTGGAATCCACTTGGCCTTGAGTTTCATCCGGGGAAGCCCGTCGTGGAGAAATTCCATGTCCAGGCAGGCGATGGTTTCCTCGCCATAGCGGATATGGAACCAGCCCGAGTCGGTATAGCAGCCGACCACGGCGGCTTCGCAGTCCATCTTCGTCGCCAGGGCCAGGAATTCGTCGATTTTGGCCGGATCGACGACAATCGTCATCCGCTCCTGGGATTCGGAAATCAGAATCTCCCAGGGATTGAGACCCGTGTATTTCAGGGGCACCCGCTACAGATCCATCTCGCAACCGCCGGGCAGGCGCGCCGTTTCGCCCACGGAGGATGACAAACCTCCCGCACCGTTATCCGTCAGGCAGCGGTACAACTCCCGATTTCTCGCCAGGAGGAGAAAGTCCGTCATCTTCTTCTGGGTGATGGGGTCGCCGATCTGGACCGCGGTGACCGGCGAGCCTTCGTGAAGCTCTTCCGAGGAGAAGGTCGCCCCGTGGATGCCGTCTTTGCCGACGCGTCCCCCCGTCATGACAATCAGATCGCCCGGCAGGATCTCCCGTTTGTGAGTTTCCCGATCACCGATCTTCGCGGGCATGAAACCGCCCGTCCCGCAATAGACCAGGGGTTTTCCCAGGTAGCGTTCGTCGAAGACGATGCAGCCGTTGATGGTCGGGATGCCGCTCTTGTTGCCCCCATGCTCCACCCCTTCACGAACCCCCTCGTAGATGCGTCGCGGATGCAGAATCCGCTTCGGCAGCGCTTTCTCATAGTGCGGCGGGGCAAAACAGAAAACATCCGTGTTAAAAATCAGCTTTGCCCCCAGGCCCGTCCCGAAGGGATCCCTGTTGACGCCGACAATGCCCGTCAGGGCACCGCCGTAAGGATCGAGGGCCGACGGCGAGTTGTGGGTTTCCACCTTGAAGACCATGTTGTAGTCGTCGTTGAAACGGATGATCCCGGCGTTGTCGACGAAAACGGAGAGGCACCAGTCCTGATCGCCCATCCGTCTGCGGATGTCGCCGGTGGAGCGACGGATGAATGAATCGAAAAGGGAGTCGATCACCTGACGGTTGCCCCGGTCGTCCTCATAGTCGATCAGGGCATTGAAAATCTTGTGTTTGCAGTGCTCCGACCAGGTCTGGGCCAGGCATTCGAGTTCGGCATCCGTGATTTCCCCGCCGAGTCCCCATTGCTTGCGCGCCTTAAGCACGTCTTCCCTTTTTACGTAGTCCCGAATGGCCTTCATCTCCTCCAGATTGAGGGCCAGAACTCCCTCGGAACTGATGGCCATCAGACGTTCTTCGGAAACGTTCAGGTCGATCCGCGTCGTCCGGGGATGGTTCACCCCTTCGACGCGGGGCACGTAGGCAGGGACATCCTGATCGGGGTTCCATTCTTTGCCGTCGACGATGACGAAGCGTTCGATGAGCTCATTCGCAAGAAGGTCCGTGGCGATCTTTTCCACCTCTTCACGCCGGAGGCTCCCCCTGACAGCGTACTGGCGTGACGTATGAACCGGGAAAAACGCCTTCGGACTTTTGCCGAACAGAAGCGCCAGGGCCTCCCGGGCGGTTTTGCCGACGTTGTCCGTCACACCGGGACGGTAACCGACCTCGATCATCCAGTCGAAGCCGGAAAGAACCGGCCGGTTGATCGCATAGCGCTGTATCACCGGATCGGAAAGGGGTCCCTGGGCCGCCGCCAGCAACTCATCCGGAGACAGGTTCCCGTCGATGGTGTAGACATCGGCGGTCCTCACGTCGTTCACATTCAGCAGCAGATGTTCCCGGATCCGCCTCCTGATTTTCTCTCCCAGGGCGTCTCTTACCCCGTCTCTGAAGCCGATTTCAATTCTTTCCGCCATATCTCCATTCCTGTCAGCCGAGTTCGGCCCGGACGACGTCCGTTATTTTTTTGCAGTATGCTTCCGTTTCTTCCCGCGTCGGCCCCTCGACCATGACGCGGCAGAGATTCTGGGTCCCTGAGTAACGAACCAGGACCCGACCCCGGTCACCAAGAGCCTTTTCGACTTCGGCAACCACCAGGCCGACGGCCGGAACCGTCGCCAGATCGGGCCGGCTTCCGGTTTCCACGTTCATCAACACCTGGGGATAGACGGTCATGATCCCGGCCAGCTCCGAGAGCCTTTTTTTCGACTTCCCCATCGCTGCCAGGACCTGCAGGGCGGACAGAATGCCGTCGCCGGTCGTATGGTGCTGCAAAAAGATCAGATGTCCCGAATCCTCGCCCCCCAGGGAGGCTCCTTTTGCAACCATTTCCTCGAAAACATAGCGATCCCCGACATCGGTTATCGCATAATCGATTCCCATTTTTTTCAGGGCCATGGTCATACCGATATTGCTCATAACCGTCCGGACAACCAGGTTATTCGTCAGCGTTCCCTCCTCCTTCATGCTGGCGGCGCAGAGGGTCAGAATCTGATCGCCCGTCAGGACACGGCCCTTCTCATCGACGGCAATAACACGGTCTCCGTCCCCGTCGAATGCAAACCCGCAATCCGCTCCGCAGCGCACGACCTCTTCCGCCAGGCGTTCCGGATGCTGGGATCCGCATTCGAGGTTGATATTCCTGCCGTCCGGCTGATCAAACAGTGTGACAACCTCCGCGCCCAGCTCTGCCAGGGTATCCGGCCCGACACGGTATGTCGCGCCGTTGGCGCAGTCCAGAACGATCTTCACGCCCTCCAGACCCTGGTGCGCCGGGAAGCTTCTCTTGAGAAACGTCATGTACCGTCCCCGGGCGTCATCCATCCGCATCACCGTTCCCAGGGCATGGGCCGCCGGAAGCAGGTCACGGTAACCATCGTCAAAGACCATCTGCTCAATGACCTCTTCTCTCGCATCGGACAGCTTGCGCCCGCTGTCGGAAAAAATTTTGATGCCGTTGTCGGAAAAAGGGTTGTGGGATGCGGAAATCATGACTCCCGCGTCGGCCCGCGAGTTCGACGTCAAAAAAGAGACGCCCGGGGTCGGAATCACCCCCGCCAGGATAACATGGACTCCCATGGAACAGATGCCCGCCACCAGGGCGTTTTCCACCATGTCTCCCGAAAGGCGGGTATCCTTACCGACGACAATGTGCCCGACGTGTCCTTCACGGCGAAACAGGCAGGCTGTCGCCCGGCCGATGGCCAATGCCATTTCAGCCGTCATCGGGTGTTGGTTGACCCGCCCCCGGACACCGTCCGTACCGAAAAGTCTTCCCATCTTTTATTCGATCTCCTTTATCTTTGCCGGTTTCCGGTATGATCCGAAACGGGTCACAAGTACCCCACCCAGTCCCAGCAAGACAACGAATACCTTAAGCGTCCAGCCGATATAGGGAATCCACCCGACGAACCAGAGAAAGGTTATCCCCCAGATCGTCTCCCGCATGATCGACTGCTGTGGTTTCTTCAGGATAACGAAAATCCGGTGACCGATGAGCTGAGCCACGGCGACGAACCCGATCAGGCCGCCGGCAACGGCGACACTTATTTCCAAAGGAACCAGGACCACACCGATTACGGAAATGGTGAGGAGAAACGCGAGCGGCACGACCAGGATCAGACCCACCAAACCCCATAAACCGGTTTTATAGGGATTCCGCTCAACGGCCTCCGAAATCACGCGGATAGGCCTTGGAATCAAAAGAACCAGCAGGATCGAGAGCACCAGCAAACCCAGATAGACAATAATGGAAAAAACGGCAAAGAGCCAGGACCAACCTTTCCATTCGCTGTCCAGCATTGTTTCCATGACCCGCGAAACATTGGATGCATTGATTTCAGTCAGTGAACCGCCGACCTCGGACCCCTTTCCTCTGGCAATGACCCCGCCGATGGCCAGAACATTCCCCCCGACAATCGAAGAGGCGGCCAGCACCACGGACCCTCCCACCGAAACGACATTACCGTCGGCCGCGCCGTAAAGCGTGATCTGCCCCCCGACGGCAACAACATTATTGACCCGACTTCCCTCCTCGATCACGATATCGTCCCCAAACCTGACGATATTACGCCCTTCGGCCCAAGCGGCCGAATGGACGAGAAGGAGTATCAGCAACGCCGCCGGATAAATCAACCGTTTGTAGTTCATGGTTCAGACCTTTTCAGTAAAAGGATGTGTGCAGGGGCTTAATCTCTGCAGTAAAAAAACGCGGGGGTTTTCTCCCTGCCGCCATGCGGGGGCGTAGTATAGGCAAGGACTCCCGGCGTGTCAATGGGAATTCGAAGGCATATTGCCCTGGACGCTTCTATGAATTAGGCACATCATTACATATACTTATCGGCATTTAGCTGCAAGGCTGACCGGGGGTTAAACCCGCATCGGATACCGCTGCAAAACCCATGGGAATTTTATTTTTTATATTCTCTCAATTCATGTTATATTTCATGGGCATAGCACAAGCGACCATCAAAGGGGGAAGATCATGTCGGCGACGATTCTGGTTGTGGATGATGACGTCAACGTCCTGGATGCTCTGGAAGCACAGCTCAAGGAAGTCGGATACACCGTATTTACGGCCCTCAACGGCAGCGACGGCTTGAAAAAATGTAAATTTTACAAGCCCGACGCGGTTATCCTTGATATTTTCATGCCCGGCATGCAGGGAAGCCGTGTCGCGGAGGAAATCGGAAACGATCCCCAGACCAAGCGCATACCCATCATCTTCATCACATCTCTGCTGACGAAGAAGGAAGTGCCTCCGGACAATCTTCTGGGCGGCCGGTATTTCGTCGCCAAACCCTTCAAGTTCGAGGAAC
>CAYPKE010000123.1:0-7776 GCA_964411235.1 uncultured Syntrophales bacterium | reverse complement strand
TTCAAGATGAGCATCTATAACACATTACGTCGGAAAAGTCCGACAGACTCCTAGATACCGTCAAATCAAAGGGCTTCAACGTGGATTTATCGCATTATTCATGATAGTTCTTAACGGCAGACAGGACATATCAGGACATCGTTTGTCTGTATAACCAACCCTTTCACCGTTGCGGGAGCTTTCATGCAAAGCCACGATAATTCCATTGGTTGTGCGGTAAAGGGCCCATCGCATCCCGGCGGTGAAAAACCCAAGCGATTTTTGTGGATGGTTCTGGTTTCCCTTGGCCTGGTTGTGCCGGCGATGACCGGATGGGCAGCCCTGGCGATTTTTTACTCCAACCTCCCTTCCGCAATATTGCGTACAGCCCTGGCTGTCCTTTTTCCCCTGTTGACCGTTTTTTCCTTCCTTTATTTTTCTAACCGGCGCCGGACGCTTGCCGGCTTTATCTCAGTTTTTTTCGTGATCGTCGCCTGGTGGACAAGCATTCCGGCTTCACACAGCCGCGACTGGGAGCAAGACGTGGCGGTCCTTCCCTATGCAGAAATCCAGGATAACCTGGTCACCGTCTACAATATCCGCAACTTTCACTATCGCACCGAAACCGACTTCGACGCCCGCTACTACGACAGAACATATAATCTCCATAAGCTGGACTCGGTCGACCTGATCGCCGTTTACTGGATGGGGGACGCCATCGCCCATATCATGATAACTTTCGGCTTTGAACAGCAGGATTTCCTCACCTTCTCCATCGAAATCCGCAAGGAGAAAGGAGAAATTTACTCCAGCATCAAGGGATTCTTCAAACAGTACGAGCTGATCTACGTCGCCGGTGATGAACGTGACCTCATCCGCGTCAGAACGGACTACCGGTCGCCCCAGGAAGATGTCTACATTTTCCGAGTCGGCGTCTCTCCCGACACGGCCCGGAAACTTTTTTTGGAATACGTCCGGCAGATCAACAAGATGAAAACGACGCCGGTATGGTACAACACCCTCACCACGAACTGCACGACGAATATCGTCATGCATATCCGGGCTTTCAGCGACGGCGTTCGCTATAATTGGAAGATTTTTTTAAGCGGTTATACCCCGCTTTATGCTTACGAACTGGGCATACTCGATACGAGCCTGCCGTTTCCGACCTTGAAAAAACTGAGCTACGTCAATCACCGGGCTCATGAAATCGGCAACGATCCGGTGTTTTCCCTGAAAATAAGGGATGGCCTGCCCCGACCGGCGCAATAAAGATCAATGCAACCCCATCGCGTTCCAATATACATTTGGAGAAAAAAACCGATCGTTTTTACTTCAACTCCAGGAGCTTTTCCCGGGCCAGCCTGGCTTGGTAGGTTTTGGGGTAGTCCTTGATGACCTGCTGGAGAATGGCCTTACCATTTTCCTTATCGCCCAAACCAATCAATGAGAATCCCTTCTTGAGGATGGCCGGCGCAACACGGTCTCCGTGAGGGTAAATTTTACGAACCTTGTCGTATTCGATGATCGCCTGTTCATAGTTACCCTCAAAAAAATAGCATTCACCGATCCAGAACTGGGCATTGTCGGAATACTCGGTATTCGGGAAACTTCTCAGGAAAGCTTGAAACTCCGTTCTGGCCTTTGCATACATGCCGTCTCTGAAAAGATCATAAGCCAGGGTATAAAGCTGGTACTTGTCGGACAGCGGCTTAGGCGTATCCCGCTCCGCCGCCCCCCCATTCCACCCGCCTTTTTCGCCGTAATCTTTTTCGGATAAGCCCAGATAGGTTTCCAGAAAATTGATTTTTATCGCCAAACGGCCGATCCGATCGGAAAGGGCTTTGATCTCTTCTTCTCTCTGAGAAAGTCTCGCCGTCAGGGCGCTGATTTCTTTTTGCTGCTTTTGATCATTCTCCTGCAAATCTTTTAGTCTGGCTCTTAAAGTCTTGATTTCCGCCGCCGATTCATTCACGCTCTTTTGAACTGCGGGAAGCGATGTCTGGACCAGGGATTTCAGTTGATCCATTTTCTCCTTCTGATTCTGCATCTGAAGCGACAAAGCGGCCTCCCTCGCCTCCAATTCGGAAAGCCTTTTCTGCACAGGGATTGAAGCACACCCCCCCATGCAGAAAACAATCAACAGCACGGAAACCAGATGGATTTTTACCTTACACGGAATCATACCCTGTCCTTGCCGAACCGGACGCTATGGCTATTGGGACACGACAAAATGGACCCGGCGGTCGAACATCCTCGCACTGCCGGGCGTCCCCTCGTCACTGACGATCCTGGACACCTTCGCCAGCTCCCAGTCATCGGCCGTTTCAGGCACCACCGCCTCCTGAGGCGCGCGGGAAACGTCTTCCTGCACAACAGGCTTCTTGGCACAACCGGAAAGCATGAAAAGAAAACCAAAAACCAAAACCAGCCCGGCATACAACACTTCCTTTTTCATCGCTTGCCCTCCTCGGTACTTTTTTACCGTTCATGCATCGGCTGGTTCAATGACAAACAGGAGCTGGCCTTCCTTGACGACACCGTTCATCTTCACGGCAATTTCCGCAATCTGCCCGTTGTAAGGCGCAAGAATCGCGTTTTCCATCTTCATGGCTTCAAGGTTCATGATCTCCTCCCCTTTGTGCACAATATCCCCAAGCTTCAAGCCACCCCGTTCGGGATTGCCGATTCTCCAGACATTCCCATTGATCGGGGCGCCGATGTCATTGGGACCTTTCGCCATCCTGATTTCGGATTTCTTCGCCCGTTGCGTCTTGACCTCATAAACATTGGTCTTGTTGTTCACGCGCATCACGACGTGAATCACACCCTCGTGCTCGAATCCGATCGATACGAGTTCAATCGAGTAGGGCCGTCCCCACAGGTCGAATTCCACCCGGTCGCCCGGCTTCTTCAATCCCTCCCGCCAGACATTCGTCGGCAAGACCAGCGGCGCCTCTCCGTATGTTTCCCGGAAAGCGATATACTCGACCGCGTCCTTCGGATGCATGAGATAAAGGACGAATTCCTCTTCGGTCGGTTCCCGCCCGAGGACTGAGGCCATGGCGCTCCTGAGCTGATCGAGGGGGTCCCCCTCCAGCGTTTCCAGGGGAGACAGTTCCTTCCTTTCCTTGATCTTGTCTTCCCATTCCACGCCGAATGTGCTTTTATAGACCCACTCGGCAGGCCACCCGACAGGAAGCCGCCCGTAGCTACCCAAGAGAAGGCTCTTGAAATCGCCGGGTGCATAGGCAAAAAGATTCAGCAATTCCTGCTGTTCGGCTTCGGTCATGGCGTCCAGATTCTGATCCGCCTCGTCCACGAACTTTTCGAGGAGGCGCGTCACATGCATTACACCTGCCTCACCCTTTTCCTTGGCATAGCGGTTGACGATCCCGCTGCAGGTAACCCACGTGATTTGCGAACCGGGTGTCACATCGAAATATTTGACGATCCTGTTGTACAGAGACATCACTTTGAGGATGTCCGGCATGAATTCAAGAAACTCCCCCTTCTGCGCCTGCTCGAACGAACTGGGAAAGGCCCCGCCGGGCATCTTGTGTTTCGTGACCGTATGGTCATATCCCTTGAAGGGCGATTCGGCCCACTCATACTGGCTGATCCACGTCCGTACTTTCTGGACGGCGGCCTCCGCTTCCGCACGGTTCAGATGGACAGCGATCCCCGATTCTTCAAAAACGGCCTGCACGCTGAGCATGGGCGAATGGCCGTAAAAACGCACTAGGGAATCTTCTTCGACATCGAAGATTTTCGCACCCGCCTTCGCCGCCGCCAGAAAAACCGGAATCGCCAGGCCGTCGGTGATATGGCGGTGGTATTGAATCACCATTTCGGGATAGCGCTGCTTGATGGCGTCGATGAGATTGCCCGTCTTGACGACATTGCCGACACCGGCCATGTCCTTGATGGCCAGCACCATCTCGTCAACACCCCCACAGAGGGCGACGATATCGTCAATCAGGGACAGGTAATAGGCTTTCGTTGCCCAGTCAGCGGTGGTGAACGATATGGCCGGCTCAAAAAGCTTCCCCTTTTTCATCACCGCTTCCGCGACGGCCCGCATATTCCGGATATCGTTCAGGAAGGAAAAACAGCGCCAGACATCGATGTCAACCTCGGAAACGACATATTCGATCACGTTGCGCGGATACGGCCTGTAACCGAAGAGATTTGTTTCCCGGACCAGCGTCTGCAGCAACACGGACGGCATGAGTTCCCGCAGAATCCTGATCTCCTCGAATGGGTTCTCTTTCCGATTCATGATGCCCACATGCCATCTGGCTCCGCCATGGCATTCGGCACTGAACAGGCCCATCCGGTTGTAATGCCCGGCGAGCGTTTTCAAATCGTAAATACGATGCCGGTTCTTATAATCGGACTGGCCTGCGTCCCTCATCCCGACGGAGGTCAGGCAGACCCCCTTCAAGGAGCGAACGCTTTCCACAATTTCCCGGGGTGTCATCTCCGGTGTGGCAAAAGGCATTATCTGTTCCATGCTTTCATTCATCATGATGATCACCTACATCCATGGTTGTGGCCCGAGGGCGGATACTTCGGCTATGTATTTTGCAATCTTGAGCACTTCATCGTCGCTGTTCGGATCCTTGAACATCGAGATCAACTCTTCCATGTGGTCCTCGAGGAAACGCGTGGAAAACTTCCCTTCCAGAAAGGCGGGATGACGGATGACGCTCAGCAGTATCGGCTGGAGCGTCTTGACGCCTTCAACACGCAGATTCCGCCCCAAAGAACGGTCCATGACACGGATGGCGTCTTTCCGGTCCGCCCCTGCCGCCATGATCAGCATGAAGAGGGAATCGTAATAGGGCGAAACATCGGCCCCTTCGTAAATCCCGGAAGAAACGCGGACGTTCGGCCCCATAGGAATCTGGAGACGTGAGATCGTGCCGAAAGACGGCATGAACGTACGGGGATCCTCGGCATTCAAACGGACTTCCAAAGCCCATCTGTTGGGACGGATATCCGCCTGTGACATGGGCAGCTTCAGACCCAGGGCGATGTCGATCATGATGCCCACGATATCGACACCGGTAATTAATTCCGTAATGCCGTGCTCCACCTGCAGCCGCGTATTCACTTCGAGAAAATAAAACCGGCCGGTGGCGTCGTCGTAGATGAATTCAACCGTTCCGGCGGACGTATAGCCGATTTCGCGCATCAGTCGAACAGCCGTAAAGCAGATCTCCTGGCGTAGATTCTCCGTCATGGTCGGGGATGGCGCCTCTTCGATAATCTTCTGGTTGCGCCTCTGGATGGTGCACTCCCGCTCATACAGATGCAAAACATTGCCATGCTCATCCGCAATAATCTGAACCTCGATGTGCTTGCCCCGCTCGATGTATTTTTCCACCAGCACCGTGTCGTCGCCGAAAGACTTTTTGGCCTCGGAGCGAACTTTGGCAAACGCGAGCATCAACTCATCGTCACTTTCGACCTTGACCATCCCCTTGCCCCCGCCGCCGGCGGATGCCTTGATCATGATGGGAAAGGCAACCTTATCCTCCCCCATCCAGGCCTTGATCTGCTCAACATTCTCCACGTTGACCATGCCCGGAATGGTCGGCACATGGGCCTTGAGGGCCATCCGCTTGGCTTCGATCTTGTCGCCCATCAGCCTGATCACACGCGGCGAGGGACCGATCCAGACCAGGCCGTTGTCCATGACCATCTGCGCAAAATCGGCGTTCTCGGACAAAAAACCCCAGCCGGGATGAATGGCATCGGACCCGGTCTTTTTCGCCGCCTCAATGATGCGCTCCATGTTGAGATACGATTCGGCAGGTGGAGCCTCGCCGATATGCACCGCCGTGTCCGCCATGAAAACGTGATGGGCAAGACGATCCGGTGTGCTGTAGACTGCCGTCGTAGGAATTTTCCTGTCCCGGCAGGTATGCATGACCCGCACCGCAGGAACCCCCCTGTTGGCAATCAATACCTTGCTGATTTTGCTCTCCATAAGCTAACCTCCTGTAGGCGCTGTTCTAATAATGATCAAAGGAATGAATACGCAATCCCTCGTGGGTGACAATCTCCGGGACTCGTATTCTGCAGCAGTTTTCGGCTTTAACGCCAATGATACGGCCGCCGTTCATCAATCATCGCTTTTTCAGCTTGCCGGAAGCCAAGGCAATCCTGATAAAGATCTGTGATGATCGTTCAATGATCGGATCGGTAACATCAATTCCGGCAAACGGATTACCGTCCCACAACTAGGAATAATTCCTATCACACTTTTCAGTAATTTGCAACTTGGATGCCAAATAAAAACCAGCCGGCACACCTGCCAGACCCTCTTTCATTCCTTTGACCATCACGGGACGAGACGTTTATTGGCCTATAATTTCATATATTTTCGCATTTATCTTTCAAAATCATGAAGGGAACCATAAACTGATATCTTACCTCGTATTTTATCAGGTTGTGCGATAAAAGAACAGGTGCGGTCATGTCATCGTCTATCCAAGGCCTGTCAGGCTTCCTGTGTTTCAGACGGCTCAATCTCAGACGTTCCGAGATATCTGTAACTACATAATTCTATTTTAACATTTATATTGATTCCTCCGCCTTCCCTGCACATGGTGTCTCTCAAAACGACACCGGCATTATCGCGTGTACTTTCTGCACGGGCGTTTGTTTTGCACACACCCTCGCGGACCACGCCACTAATGCTTGTATCCTGCAAAGTGCATCCCCGATTCAGGGCAAAGGACAAGGGCCGGGCTTACCTTTTAATTCATGAAGCAGCCGGCAAGCAAGACCAGACACGCCCATGCCCTCCAGGATCCACCGAAGACAGCCACGTACATCTTGGTCGGCTTTCCGTTATCGCCTTACGTCGAAAATGATTTTAGAAGAGCTGATCTTTGCAGTGAGCATTGCAGTAATGCTCACTGTGAATGAGAAACAGTGAATGGGCCCTTCCCGTCATCCTGCCGATGCCTAAGGATGCAGGAACCGGATTGAACCTTTTCAATCCGGTGCGGAACCTGCGTTGATCTGAATTACCCTGTGACGGTATTGCGAGACCAATGTCCCCTTCGGAAGGCGGCTGAAAACAACATCAGGAGCGACTCTCGGCAGCCCCCCAAAAAGCGGAAAGCCCCAAGCCGGCATGCCCCACAACCCGATTTTTTATCCGCCGTTATGCGTAATATCCCATCCTTATTGCAGATCTTTCCTGAGAAGCCACTGACGGTTCTGATTCTGCAAATAATGGTTATCTTCCGCCAGGCGATACATGCGTATCCGGTTCTGCCGTGCCACCTCTTCGATGGGTGTCGTCGTATCGCGGGCGATGATCTGGAACAGGCTCCTCCGGTCCTGGTTCTCAGCGTCGGCAAGCGCTTTGACCTCTTCCGATGCCGAGGGATTGACAACCCCCACCAACCCGTTCCATGCTTCGCCGATGAGACCATCCCCTTTAGCCTGCAGTAAAGCAGGATAACGTTCTTTCATCGAGTTGGTTACGGCGTCCTTGTCCTGTGCCTGCAAGACGCCGGCGAGAGGGATTACAAGGGCTACGAAAAAGATGACAACGAGAATTCTTTTTCCTTTCATTGGCTTACACCTTTCTCCTTATCATAGGAATCCGCCTATTTCTTTTTGAGCATCTCCAGTTCTTCCCTGGTAAAAATATCATCAAGGCCGCCCTGAAAACTCAGGGCCTCGTCAAGGGCCCGCTGAACCTTCAGATTGATATCCACCGTCACATAAATAGGCGCAATCTCGACGCGATGTGTCGTGTCGGCCGTGACA
>CAYPKE010000122.1:0-7803 GCA_964411235.1 uncultured Syntrophales bacterium | reverse complement strand
CGCGGAACATCCCACGGAGGGCCTCGGGGTCAGCCTGGAGACGGCCCACCCGGCCAAGTTTCCGGACGAAATCGGGGAACTCCTGCGCATCGTGCCGGAGCTTCCGCCGAGCATGAGGGATATCGATACGCGCCGGGGGGGGGCCCTTAGCCTGCCCGCGGATGATGCGGCCCTCAAGGCCTACCTGCGGGAGCGTTCCCGGCGGTCTGCCTGAGGAACGGCCCCGGCCATTCCGTCCTGCCTCCGCGGCGATGTCAAAAATCGGTGGCCAACGGCGGCGGAATCATGTATTGCTGAAACGGTTGGGGTACGGCGATGGTGGATATCCACGACATTCTTTCCTGGAAAATCATCATGTGGGTTCTGATCGTGCTGGTCGCCGGATTCATCGGCCAGTTCGGGAAGAGCTTCGCGAAATACCTGATGGTGCGTTTCCGGCGGCGCAGGGAACCGCAACCGGGGCGGGATGACGAATCCGCCGGCGGGGAGGAAAAGAGCGTGGCGTCCGCAGACCCGGCCGGGGCTGGGCTTTCTTCCGGACCGGGCAAGAAGGAAGCGAAGGCCCTGCTGAAGGTGCAGAAGAAAGCCCTGAAACAGAAGGACAAAAAATAGCCGTGGCAAAACTGGCCAGGGAGGACCGGAAGCGACCGGTTGCTTCTGCGGGGGATGCGGGTGCCGAAGCGTTGCCATGGAAAAGGAGCGATCATGACGGAAAAGAATAAGATGCCGGATCACGTGTTTGATGTGGTCATTGTCGGCGGCGGGCCGGCCGGTTATACCGCGGGGCTCTATGCGGCCCGGGCCGGTCTTAGGGCCCTGCTTGTCGAAGGGGTGTCCACGGTGAGCCAGATAACGGTGACCGACTGGATCGAAAACTACCCGGGCGTTCCCGAGGGGGCAAGCGGGTTCGAGATCGTCGAGAAATTCCAAAAACAGGCGGTCCAGTTCGGCCTGCAGGTCACCCAGGCGGATTGCACCGCCGTCGAAGCCCGCGAATGGGAAGGCGTCCGGGGATGGGCGGTCCTGTCCGGGGAGAGAACCTTCGAGACCCTCACCCTGATCGTGGCCACAGGCGCCCATTGGCGGAAGCTTGATGTCCCCGGCGAGGAGTCCTTCACCGGCCGCGGCGTTTCCTATTGCGCCACCTGCGACGGCCCCTTTTACCGCAACCGCGAGGTTGTCGTTGTCGGCGGCGGTGACACGGCGGTGCAGGAGGCCCTGTTTCTTACCCATTTCTGCTCCAGGGTGACGATCGTACATCGTCGGGAACGCCTGCGGGCGGCGGCCGTTCTTCAGCAGCGGGCCTTTGCCAATGAGAAGATCGCCTTCGCCTGGCATGCTGTCGTCGAGGAGGTGATCGGCGGCGATACCGTGACGGGGGTGCGCCTCCGGGATGTCCGGGATCCGGGAAAAACGTGGGACCTTGCCGTGTCGGGGGTGTTCGTTTTCATCGGACTGATTCCCAACAGTGATCTGGTGAAGGGACAGGCGGAACTGGCGGAAGGCGGAGCCATACTGGTGGACCAGCAGATGCGGACCTCGGCGCAGGGGCTCTTCGCCTGCGGCGACTGTACCCACAAGCTGCTGCGCCAGGTCGTCACCGCCTGCGGCGACGGGGCGACGGCGGCCTTTGCATCCCAGCTCTACGTCGAGGATCTGAAGGGGACCGCCTACTGAAAACAGGCAAAATTGCCTTTCGTGTTCCGGGATGTCGCGTCTTTTGATATGGCGATTCCTTTGACTGCAGGGAGACTGCTTTTTGTCACCCCAGGCCTGGGGGGTGCTGCCATAACACTTAATTTGTGTTTCTGGTCATTCTGAACGAAGTGAAGAAACTAAGTGTTACGATTTGTTATAAGAGCGAGTTTCTTCGGCCAGCGCCTCAAAATGACATTGCGGCACAGGCTCCACGTCCCGCGGGACGGGTTTTAAAATTGTTTTTACGGATCAGACCGGTCCATTCTGGGAAGGAGTTAAAAACATGAGCGGCTGGCAATACCTTCCCTTCCAGATCAATCCGAATCTCCTGGAGATCGGTTCCTTCCAGCTCCGCTGGTACAGTCTCATGTACATCGTCGCGTTCGGCCTGGTCTATTTCCTGGTCCAGTACCGCATCCGGAAGGAAAGGTACGACATCACCGCCGGGACGATCGAGGACTATTTCGTCTGGGCCATTCTCGGCGTGCTTCTCGGCGGCCGCCTGGGGTATGTTCTCTTCTACAACTTCGGCTACTACATGGCCCATCCCCTGGAAATTTTTCTGCCCTTTCAATTTGCGGGAGGATTCCGCTTTACGGGGATCAGCGGCATGTCCTATCATGGTGGGCTTCTCGGATTCCTCATGGCGACGGTTCTGTTCTGCCGGAAGGCAAAGATTCCCTTCTGGCGCTTTGCCGATCTGCTGATTCCGGCGATTCCCCTGGGCTACACCTTCGGGCGGATCGGAAATTTCATCAACGGTGAACTCTACGGGCGCGCCACGGATGTTCCCTGGGGCATGTTCTTTCCCGCCGACTCGGCGGGCCTGTTACGCCACCCGTCCCAGCTTTACGAGGCCTTTTTCGAGGGGATCGTCCTGTTCGCCCTGCTTTGGGTTCTGCGGAAAAAGAGCCCCTTCGACGGGTTTATGGCGGGCCTGTACCTCATCGGTTACGGGGTGGTGCGTTTCTTGATCGAGTTTCTGCGGGAGCCGGACATGCACCTGGGGTTTGTTCTGGGTCCCTTCAGCATGGGGCAGCTTCTCTGCCTGGTCATGATCCTAAGCGGCATGGCCGTATGGATCGTGCGCCGGCAAAGGGGCACGTAAGGGATGTTTCGCCCGTACCGGGAACAAAGTCGGTGCACGGGCAGCGCTTCAAGAAAAGGAGGAGAGAAGACATGAGAAAAAAGCTGATCATTGTGGGAAGCGGCGCCGGAGGCGCGTCGGTTGCGGCGGAGGCAAAACGCCGGGATCCGGAACTCGACATTCTCATGATTGAACAGGGGGATTTCACGTCCGTTGCGGCTTGACCGATGCCCTATTACATCGGCGATGTAATTCGGGACGAGAGAAATCTGGTGGCGCGAACGCCGGAACGGTTCCGGGATGACGGGATCGACGTGATGATCCGGACGCAGGTCTTACGGATCGATACGCAGGCCGCTGCCGTCGAAATGGCGAACGGTCAAACTTTCAACTACGACATTCTTGCCATCGGGACAGGGACGATGCCGATTCTCCCGGGCATCCCCGGGCAGGACCTGGAGGGGGTCTTCGTCCTCAAGCGGCTGGACGATGCGATCCGGATCAAGGCCTATATCGAGGAAAAGCCGGTCCGGAGCGCCGCCATCATCGGGGCGGGATTCATCAGCATGGAAATGTGCGAGAACCTGCGGCTGCGGGGGATCGAGACGACGATCATAAACCGGGGTTCGCTTCCTGCTACCCGCTGGGACCGTCTTTTTTCCGAACGGGCTCAGGAGGAACTTGACAAGAACGGGGTCATCACCCTGAAGGAGACAGATACCCATTCGATAGAGAAGGGAAGCGACGGGCGCCTGCACCTGGCCACGACGGCGGGAGAACTGGCGGTCGATCTTCTGATCGTGGCCATCGGCGTCAAACCCGATGCGCAACTGGCCGCCGCCGCCGGCATTCCCCTGGGAAAGACCGGGGCCGTCCAGGTTGATTTTTCCCAGAAGACCGCGCTGGAAAACATCTACGCCGTCGGGGACTGCTGCGAGGTCTTCAACCGGGTGAGCAGGCGATGGGTCCACATCCCCCTGGGGGACGTCGCCAACAAACAGGGCCGGGTTGCGGGACGCAATATCGGCGGTGTGCCGATGGTTTTTCCCGGCATCGTCGCCGCCCAGTCCTTTCAGCTTTTCAGCCTGGAGATGGCTGCCACGGGCATCGACGAGCGGGAAGCCGTCGCGGCGGGATTTCATCCCGTCAGCACGATCATTTGGGGCAACGCGATTGCCGGGTCCATGCCGGGGAATCACACCGTCGGGATCAAGCTCGTCGCCGACCGGGCGACAGGCAGGCTCCTGGGAGCCCAGGCCGTCGGAGGCGCCGGGGCCGTGAGCCGGATCAACACCCTGTCGTGCGCCCTGTGGGCCGGAATGGGGCTGGACGAGGTCGCCTACCTCGATCTGGCCTATGCGCCGCCTTTCAGCCCGTCCTGGGACCCCATTCACGTCACGGCCCAGAATCTGCTGAAAAAGCTATGAGGCCCGGCTATTCCGCCCAATGGACCCCGGGTCAGAGCCCGGGGTCCGTATCCCGTATGGACCGCCCTGCGAATCGATGCCGGATCAAGTAAGGCATGACGTGGTGATGAATCAGGTGGAAATGAAGGAAATCCGTTCATGTTCCTGAAGCTGTCGAAGGGAAAACTCAAGTTTCTGGCCGGGCTGGACCAGGCCAAAATCCGCCGCCGGGAGGGGTGCTTCCTGGCCGAAGGCCGGAAGGTCGTCGCGGAAGCCCTGCGCAGCAACCGGGAAATCGCGATGGTCCTCGTGCGGCCCGACAAGGAAGCGCTCTGGAAGCCTTTGCTGCCGTCCCTGGCGGACAAAGAGGTCTTTGCGCTGACCGGGGCAGAGTGGAAGCGGATCAGCCAGGACAGGGAATCCGAAGGCATCGCCGCCGTCGTGGTGTCACCGCCGGCCCGGTCCTTCCGGGAATGCCTGACGGTGGATGCCGGCCGCCTGCTGCTCCTTTACCGGGTGGGAAACCCCTTGAACCTGGGGGCGATTCTCCGCTCCGCCCACTGGTTCGACGTCAACAGGGTCCTCATCAGCACAGGGTCGGTCGATTGGACCCATCCCAAGACCGTCCGCGCTTCCATGGGGAGCCTCTTCCACCTCGATGTTTTCGGCGAGGTGGACTTTGCGGAGGCGCTGCCGGAAATCGCCGGGCACGGCCCCCTGATCGGAACGACCGTCCGGGGCGGCGTGCCGCCGCGCCCCCTGCCCGGGCCGTCCGCCCTGCTGCTGGGGAGCGAGAGTCACGGGCTGCCCGATTCCCTGCTGTCGGTGGCCGGCGAGTGCTGGTGCATCCCCCGCCTGGGGGACGCCGAGTCCCTCAGCCTGCCGCAGGCGGCGGCGATTCTGCTGTACGAATGGACGAAGGGCTCGCCTTTGGCAACGTGATGCCGAATCTTCTTGACAGATGCGGCGGAAGAAGCCATAAATCGAGCCGTTACAGACCGTGTTCCATCAGCCCAACCCACGCAAAGGAGAGAGGATAGCCATGAGAAAACAGATCCTGTTTGCGGGAGCCGCGTTGCTGGGATTGCTGCTGCTGGCGATGCCTTCTTTCGTCGGCGCCCAGACGATCACTGTCACGTCGCCGGCCGGTGGCAGCCAATGGTGCAAGGGCAACAGCTATGACATCAAATGGAACAAAACGGGAGGGCAGAGCAGCAAGGTCGAAATCCGGCTTTTTGACCAGGCCATGACCACGCCGGTGTTGACCATCGCCGGCAACGCATCCAACAACGGCTATTACCCGAAATGGGAGGCCCCGAAAAATCTGCCCGCCGGCACCTACCGGATCAGGGTGCGGGCCAGGTACAGCCAGGTCATGGGGGACAGCGCGCCGTTCCAGATCAGAGACTGCATCAGCCCGGGGATGATCAAGCAGGTCCCGGCACAGGGGCTGGCGAAGGACGTGAAGCAGGCGCCCTCCGGGTTGGCCCAACAAATCGCTCCGGCGATTTCCGTCCAGAGCCCCGCGGCGGGTTCCGTGCATGAGACAGGGGCCCCGCTCCCGATCCGCTGGAACAGAAACATCATCAGCACCTACGGCACCGTCGACATTCATCTGCTGGACAAGCCGCATGGGACGGTCAGGGAGACGATCAAGAACGGCGCCCCGAACACCGGAGAATATAATGCCTGGACGGCCCCACAGAAATACTCCTTTCCCGGTACGTTCAGCGTGGTGCGCATTGCCACCCCGGACGGGAAAATGTCCGGTCATTCCGGGAGCTTTTCCATCATTAACCCGCCTCCGGCGAAAAAAAAGAAAATGCCCTTCATGGTGGATGCGCAAATCATCAACAGTTGGGCCTACCAGCGGTATGGAGACCTGCGGCCGACCGACTGCCTGTATGCGCCGCAAATCCAGCCCGGCCGTCAGCCCGGCCCCGGGGAGGTCAAGATCGGTCATTTCAACAAGGAGGGGAAGCACGGCGAATGCTCCTACGCGGATTGGTACTATCTGCGGTCGCGGGTTTTCTTCGATATGGACTATTACAAGGGCAAGGAAATCGTCGAGGCGGCTTTGGTCATCAGGCTGGGGGATTCCATTGAGTTCGTTCCCAGCGGGACCCTTGCCACCAACGAGGAGTTGTCCTCCCGGTGCGACATCTATCTCCTCAACGGCCCCTGGCCGGCCTCACCCCAGCCGCTCTACGATTTCTATCCGGGCACCCTGGTCCGGAACTTCAGCCTGTACACGGAAGGCGAAACGGCCAAGGTGGATCTCCTCGACGTGGTCAAAGACTGGGTCGCTGGAAAGCCCAACCACGGCCTCATGCTGCGGGGCCCCCTGAACCGTTCAAAATACTTCAACAGCGCCTGCGTGAAATACTACCATTCGGTCCGCCTGGTGGGCTGGTATCTGGAATGATTGTCAACCCCGAGGCAGGCAAGCCGTTCCGGTGCGGTCGCCGAGAGATCGTTTCTGGCTGCACACAGCAATGATTACTTCGGCAGTGGAATAGAGCAGTATCGGTCATTTCGTCGCAAGACAGGATCCACCATAAGTGTGACCGGAAGCCGGATCAAGAAAATATGTCGCAATGTCGTTGCTGAGGCGTCAGCAGAAAAAACCGGTTGCGTTCATATGCTGTCATCCTGAGGCCTTAGCCGAAGGATCTCTATCTTTCATTAGCGCGAAATGCTTAGATTCTTCGCTTCGCGCTGAATGGCAAAGAATGCATTTCGCCTGTGATGACAAAGACTTCGAATCCGGCAAGACCATTTCAGTATGGACTTGCCGATGCAATAAAATAAGGGGTGTTGCGCCCGGAAGCTCGGGATGACTTCACGGCGCTGCCTTGACCAAAAAATGTCGCGTAAACCCTTCATTTAAGCTGCAATAATTCTTGACAGCCCCGGGCCTTGTGAATATGATCACGCCGCATCTGTGAAATAGTAGCTGTCTCGTCATTCCGGATGCCCCATCTTCAAAGAAAACAGATCAAGATCAAGGAGATGCCATGCTTTTGTGCAGATTTAACCGTCGGCGGGAATTCATGAAAGGCACTTTGCATCACCGTCGCCGGTCCCTCCTGTCCTCCGCGTTGCTTTTCATCCTTTTACTTTGCGTCATTTGCTGGCCCTCGGGGTCGTTCGCGCAGAAGAAGGCGGCGCCCAATCCAGGGCCTGCCGCCAGTGCGCCCGCGGCGGCGCCGGCTCAGCCGGGTCAGCCGGCGATCAACGCGGTCACCCAGACGGCCATGCAGAGCGGCGTTCAGGCCTGCGCCGGCCGGATCAACCAGGTGACCAACTTCCTGACCGCCGGCACCCAGGGTGGCGGCGCGTTTCTCTTCCTGCCGCCGGTCAATCCGGACCGGCAGATGGTTTCCGTCTCCATGGAAATCCCGATGTCCCCCGCCACCGTTGCCTATGCCAGCGCGAGTTTCGCCCCGAACCAGGCCAACGGCTGCGGCGGCATGTATGAGACCGTGGTGTACTGGCCCCAGGACTGCGCCACCGTGGCCCGCACGCACTACGGGAACCTCAAGGTCACCGGTGGCCTGGCGCAGCATATTGCCGTTCTGGATGCCGGGCCCATGACCCGGATTTTTCTCA
>CAYPKE010000121.1:0-7817 GCA_964411235.1 uncultured Syntrophales bacterium | reverse complement strand
CGTTTTCTGGTAATACATCCTGACGTTGGTGGCATAGGTATTTTCATATAAGGCGTTGCTCATGATGTTGATAGCGATCAGGGCCGGGGCGATGAATCTGGTATAGGAAACCGGACTCCCCTCATAGGTCAGATAGCCTACCAGGAGGCCCATGCCGACTCCGAAAGCCAGCAGATAAAAAAGCGGTTCCAGAAGAGGAGGAATAAAGCTTATCAGCCAGGTATGCCGGTAAACGAGGTAATTGCGCCACCAGACGCGGACGAAGCGCCACGTAAGTTGCCTCATTCCCTCAGCCCCCTGCCCGTGAGTTTGAGAAAGACATCTTCCAGGGTTGCCATCCGCATCATGCAGCCTTCCGGAAAATGACGCGCACTGATTTCACGGTAAAGCTGTTCATGGTTATGACCGTAGACGAGGATCAGGTGCCCGAGGTCCTCATGGGCAAGACCGGTTGTCCGCACGTGACGGCGCAGGGTGTCGCCCGGCTCGCTGATTTCGATGACGTGCCGGCCGACGTAGGTCCTGATCAGGTCAGCCGGTTTTCCCTCCACCAGGATTTTCCCGTGATCCACGATGATCAATCGGTCGCAGAGGCGGGCGGCCTCGTCCATGTAATGCGTGGTCAGCAGCATGGTCATGCCGCCGTTGCGCAGATCGCTTAGCCGTTCCCAGACCTGGTGGCGCGACTGAGGATCCAGGCCGCTGGTCGGTTCGTCGAGGATCAACAGGTCCGGTTGGTTGATCAGGGCCCGGGCGATGATCAGTCGCCGCATCATGCCGCCTGACAATTCGGTCACTTTGGCGTTGCGGCGATGGTCCAGGGACACGAACGCCAGCAGATCGGATGCCCGTTTGCTGGCCTTTACGGCGGGGATGGAGAAATATCCCGCATAGACTTCGAGGTTCTGCAGGACGGAAATATCGGGATCCAGATTATTTTCCTGTGGGCAGACGCCGATTCTGGCCTTGATGAACCGCTCGCCGGTCCGGATATCCCGCCCGAAAACCCGGAGTGTTCCATCGCTGAGAGGCGACAAGCCATAGATCATCCTGATCGTGGACGTCTTACCGGCGCCGTTGGGACCGAGGATGCCAAAGCATTCGCCGGGCAGAACAGAAAAGCTGATTCCGTCAACGGCGGTCAAAGCGCCGAAACGCTTTGTTAAATCAAGGGCCTCAATGACTGGCGGCTTTGGTTGCATACGGTTTATCCGTGAGACGATTGCTGCCTTTCATGTCGATGGTGACGTGCGATCCCCTTTCTTGGTCATCATCCATGCAGGCGGGTGAAAAAGGGATGTTTGCCGGAATTAATGTTTGACAGCATTTTCGGAGTCATCATATACTACGCGCCAACTCTTGGGAAGCCGATTTCTGCGGCTCCAGAAGAAACCGGAAACAGATTTGCGGAAAGGACAGTTTGTCAGGATGAAGATCCGGCCCGGAATGGCCATTCAGATCTCCATGGTTCTCGAGTCGGGGAAAACGATCTATCCCCGGGCGATGGTTTATGACATCGAAAAAAATAGAATCATCTTTTCCCAAACATCCCCTTCCTTGCTCCGATCCCACGAAGGGCGCTACATGCTCATTTCCTCGGTTCTGACCAAAGAGGGGAAGCCCCAGCGTTACGGATTTCTCGCCCGGATAACCGGATTTATGAAGGATTACGAAATTGCTTCCCAGGCCAGGGTGATGGCGGTTGCGGCCGAAATCAAATCGGAAACCACCGAGGTCGATCTGCGGGAGGCTTATCGGGTCAAGCCGTTCGCCGATTGCGGCCTTCTGCTGGTCATGAACAAGGAGGAATATCCGATTGTGGACATCTCCCTGAACGGCGTTTTGTTCACGCAGCCCTTTTCCCGCGTCACCGTTGATCCCAAGGGGGAGATCCCTTTGCTGCTGGTCCTTGACGACGTGCCGATCAAGATAACGGGCAAGGTGGTGCGGGTGGTTGAAAAAGAGGATCACCGTTACATTGCCTGTACGTTCATCGGTTCGGAAAAGGAATTGCAAAGCAAGCTGGGGCGGAAAATCCTCGATATCGAACGACAACAGCTTTCGCTTGGGCGGCTTTAGCTGCCGCGCGGTCATGCAGAAAGATGGTTCCGGAACGGGTTTTAATTCTTTTCCGGGCCGGCGGCGGCGACAACCTTCATAAGAGGTTCGATGGTGCCGGGTTTCATTTGCCTGGCATAGATTTCTTTGCGAATGAAGGGGATGCTGGTCATCGTGAACAGAAACGCATTCTTGACGTCGTCCCGGATTTTTCTTTTCGGGAAATCATAAAGCCCCTCCTTTTTGAAATACCGGTGATCGGACCGGAAGGGGAATCTCATGTTTTTCCAGAGCTGGTCCCTCAGTATTTTTCTTACCCCCACTTCAAGATAACTTGGTGGCTTGCGGTAACCCTGCAGAGAATAACGAACCAGCTGATCGGCCATCAGGCTGATCAGGGCGTCGATTTCAGCTGATGGATACTCATCGCTGACAATCCCCGCCAGATTGGCCTGTTGAATTTCCACGTAGGCTTCCAGATATTGCCGCAGCCCGGGAAGCTGCCCCAGCGGGCCCGAGATCAGGAAGCCGACCTGCTTTCCGGTCAGACTGGGAATGTGGTTATTGAAAAAGGTCCGGTCGAGGAAACACTTCCACAGCGATGACAGATGCCGTTCCCTGACGGCTCCGGCCAATACGAGGATATCGGCGGGGCGGACCTTCCGGTTGAAGAAGTCGACGAATCCGTCGCTTTTCGTGTAGACGCAGACGTTGTTATAGGCGCATTGCAGGCAACCCAGGCATCCGCCCTTGATGTCCAGCTGGCGGAGATTGACGGTTTCGATATACCCGAAAAAGGAATCCTGCAGGCGAGTGACCATCCAGTTAAGATTACGCTGTTCCGGCCCGGCGTCGGTGACGATCAGCATTTTTCTGCCGCGTGTCAAAAGAAAATCCTTGACGAGGGCCGGCTTGTATTCACGGGAACTTCCCATGACCGGTGTAAAGTTCCTGGTGGTGGGAATCCTGCTGCTGATGGCAAGCAGAAAAGCTTGGGCAAACAGGCAGAGCTGCTGCCGCTTTTCCTCTTTGAGCAGATCGTACATGGCTGCGGAAAAGCCGCCTGTGTACTTCATGTGGAGGTCATCACAGATCGCATTCATGTACTGGTGGGCCATCATGTCGTGAATATGAATGGATGTGGAAAGGACAGCGGCAAACTTGTTTCGGAAAGCGTTCCGGACCTGCCGCTCCCCGATCAGCTCGATGAAGCGCTTGTACTGGGAAGGCACGAGAAAATAATACAGGGGAAACGCCCAGAGGATGCCGTCGGCCTGGCGGATCACATCGATGGCTTCCCGAAAGGCGTGCTCGTTTTTTTCCAGCCGGTGGATTTTTTCGGAAATGTCAATATAGGTAAAGCGGTGCTGAGGGAATCGTTTTTCGATGTATTGCACGTATTGCATGGTGACACTTTGGCGGCCCTTGGGGCTTCCGTTCAAAACCGCGATTCTCATTTCACGATCCTCCTCCATCGTTTTTCCAGAAAACGCACGCTTTGCCTGCCGGGGTTGGGGTCCGATCCGAAAAACACTGGTGCATCTTTATCACATAAATCATTTGCTGTCAGAAATTAGTCATGCCATGTCCGTCCCTGGCCGGACGCGGACTATGGCGTGAAGCCGGATCTTGAGCCTTGTCATGGCATGCCTCTTGCGCTATGATGCGCCCATGACAAAAGGCCATCACAATCACTCCGATCCCGAACCGGCAGCGCTCCTGAAGGAATATGCCGATCTTTTTGTGAAAAATCCTCTCCCCGGGCCTGTTCTGGATTTGGCATGCGGCAACGGGCGCAACGGCATCTATCTGGCAACCCTGGGTGTTGCCGTCGAGATGTGCGACATTTCTTGTGAGGCCCTCAGCCGCGCTCGGGAACTTGCCCGGCAGAAGGGGGTGGCCCCCCGCTTCGTCGTGCTGGATCTGGAGAAAGAAGGGGCGGCCCCGCTGAAGAAAGATGCCTATGGCGGCGTGGTCGTCTTCCGTTATCTGCACCGGCCCCTGGTGCCCGCCATTCGGAACGCCATCCGGCCGTCGGGTGTTCTGATTTACGAGACCTTCACGGTCGACCAGGTCCGCTACGGCAAGCCGACGAACCCGGATTTCCTGCTTGAGAGGAATGAATTGCGCCGATGGTTTGCCGACTGGGAGATTCTGCACTATGCCGAAGGGGTTCAGCCCGATCCCGAACGGGCCGTTGCCCAGCTCGTCTGCCGTAAGCCCTTGGACAGGCCTGCCGGAGATCGGGCTTGCGCAAGCCTTCTTCGATAAAAGACGAGATGCCTTCCGCATCGTATTCGGGCGATCCGTCAGGAATGGGCTTCTCCGCACGGGCGGAAACCCTTTCCGGTCGCAGGCGCAACGCTGACAATGGGAGAAGGGTGTGGCCTGGCTGGCCATGTCATTCATGGCTGACGTAAATCAACGATTCCGTGGGGAACCCGAACTGCCCGGCCAATGCCACCAGCCGGTCCAGCGTTTCCTGCTCCAGCCGCTTTTCCCGGGCCAGAACCCACAGATAAGAACGGTTCGGACCGCAGACCAGGGCGTACCGATAATGCTCCCGGTCGAGGGCGATAATGTTGTAGGCGCCGTAAAAGGGACCGAAGAAGGAGACTTTCAGTCGTCCTTCAGCCGGATCACCGACGAAGAATGCTTTGCCCCGGGCTTCCTTCCACTTTTCTTTCTCGGGGTCATAACCGCGGTTGAGAACGTCGATCCCGCCGTCTTTCCTGGAAGTGTATGTTGCGGACACATTGGTTAATCCACGCTCGAAGGAATGGTCCAGCCGGGCGATTTCATACCAGACACCGAGATAACGGTCCGCCTGGAAATCCCTCACTGCCTGGATGCCATCGGGGATACCCGTGCAACCGGTGATTGAAAGCATTAAAATTATTCGGAGGAAACTTTTAATCTTCATTTCAGCCACCACTGATGGAATAACGCGGCAACAATCCAGGCTGCAAAACTGGTAAAAAGCACCAGCGGCAGTCCCCATGCTTTACGAAAGCCGATAAACGCAACGGCAAAAAAGAGCATTGTGGGAATGATTCCGAACAGGGCGCCTCTGGCATACTGCTGCATGGCGGTTGTGTCTCCGCCTGTATCACTGTAGAGCCACAGCATCACGATCAGGCCGGTCAGGGGCATGACGGCGATAAGGCCTCCCATGGAAGGATATTTCCTGCCAATGGCCACGGCCAGAAGTATGACCGCCAAGCTCAGAATGATTTTGACGACAAGCTGCATTAAGACCTCCGTAAGGTTGCCATTCTATTTGAATTGACGGGATAAATCACGTAGAAAAATAATCGTCGGTTGGGGAAAAGGCTTTTTATTTTTTTGTGGTTTCTTTAAAAAAGCTAAAAAAAGGCTTCTTTTTTGACTTACGTCAATTCTTTCCCCCATTTTTCATGGCATAAGGCTATCCAAAAGCAACAGTTCGAACAAGGAGGCCGACATGAAACGCCAGATCATAAAAATCGATGAAGAAAAATGTACCGGTTGCGGCGACTGCATCATCAACTGCCCTGAAGGGGCCCTGCAACTGATCGACGGGAAGGCAAGGCTCGTAAGTGAGGTTGCCTGCGATGGCCTGGGGGCCTGCATCGGCCACTGTCCCTTTGACGCCATCACCATCGAGGAGAGGGAGGCGCCTCCCTACGATGAGCGTCTTGTTGTGGCGGAAATTGCTGCCAAGGGGTCCAATGTGCTCAAAGCCCATCTCCTGCATCTAAAAGAACACGGTCAGAGCCAGTATCTGGGCGAAGCCTTGACCTGGCTTCGGGAAAATGGCATCGTTATCCCTGATTTGGGTAAACCGGATGCCGGTCATGGGACTCCCTGTGGTTGTCCCGGCGCGGCACCACGCGACCTGAACCGGGAGACACCGAAAACGGACGCAGCTGGAAGCATCCCCTCGGCCCTTTCCCACTGGCCGATTCAACTCCACCTGATTTCACCTGCAGCGGCTTATTTCCGAAAGGCCGATCTGCTGGTAGCGGCGGATTGCACCGCCTTTACGGTAGGGAATTTCCACGGAAACTGGCTGGCGGGGAAAAAGCTGGTCATCGCCTGCCCTAAGCTGGACGATGGAACGGACGTCTACCTGGAGAAGCTCGTCGCCCTGATCGATCAGGCGGAAGTGAATACGATCACCGTCATGATCATGGAAGTGCCATGCTGTGGCGGATTGTCCCAGCTGGTTCAGAAAGCGGCGGCCCAGGCCGGGCGGAAGGTGCCGATCAAGGAGGTGGTCGCCGGCATCGACGGTGATATCCTCCGGGAACGATGGCTGTAAAATAGAGGCGAAAAGCAGTTAACATAAACGTAAAACATAAAACTAACTAACATGAAGAGGAGGAAGCTATGTTCTGTTTTCAATGTCAGGAAGCGCTGAAAAATGAGGGTTGTGTGAAAAACGGGGTTTGCGGAAAGAAGGAAAACACGGCGGAATTGCAGGACGCCCTGATCTATGTTCTTAAAGGAGTGGCTCTGCTGGAAGAAAAGGCCATCGCGGCCGGCCAGGGGGATATCAGGATCGGTCGGTTCCTCTGCCAGGCCCTGTTTGCCACATTAACGAACACGAATTTCGACGATGTAAAACTGGTCTCCCTGATTGAAGAGGGGCTTGCCCTGAAGGAGGAGCTGTTCGCCAAATATGGGGAAACCTTCGGTCAGGCGGTGCCGGACGCTGTCTCTTGGAGTGCGGACGGCGAGGCGGCTTTCGTGGCCAAGGCCAAGACCGTAGGTGTTCTGGCGACAGAGAACGAGGATATCCGGTCTTTACGCGAACTGCTGATCTACGGGGCCAAAGGGATTGCGGCCTATGCCCATCACGCGGAGATATTGGGTTATGAAGCCCCGAAGATTTACAATTTCCTGGCGGAGGCCCTGGCAGCAACAACCAAAGACCTCTCGGCGGGCGATCTGACTGCCCTGGTCCTCAAGGCGGGAGAGACGGCGGTGACAACCATGGCCCTGCTGGACCAGGCCAATACAACCACCTATGGCCATCCGGAGATCACTCAGGTGAATATCGGCGTCCGGAACAATCCGGGCATTCTCATCTCCGGCCACGATCTGAAGGACATGGAGGAATTGCTGAAACAGACCGATGGAACTGGTGTCGACGTTTACACACATGGTGAGATGCTTCCGGCGAACTATTACCCGGCCTTTAAAAAGTACGGCAATTTCGTCGGCAACTACGGAAACGCCTGGTGGCAGCAGAACACGGAATTCGAAGCCTTCAACGGACCGATTCTCATGACGACGAACTGCATTGTCCCTCCTAAGGACAGTTATACGGACCGGATCTTTACGACGGGCACGGCCGGCTATCCCGGCGTGAAGCACATCGCGGACCGCGAGGACGGCAAGGCGAAGGATTTCTCGCCCATCATTGAGATGGCCAAGACCTGCCCGCCACCGAAGGAAATCGAGACCGGTACCATCGTCGGTGGATTTGCCCGCCAGCAGGTTCTGGCACTGGCGGACAAGGTGGTCGAAGCCGTCAAAAGCGGCGCTATCAAACGCTTTGTGGTCATGGCGGGATGTGACGGGCGGCACAAAGAGCGCTCCTACTTTACGGAGGTGGCGGAAGCCTTGCCGCAGGATGCCGTCATCCTCACGGCGGGGTGCGCCAAGTACCGTTACAACAAGCTCAACCTGGGCGATGTCGGCGGCATTCCCCGGATCCTGGACGCCGGTCAGTGCAACGACTGCTACTCCCTGGCGGTGATCGCCCTCACGCT
>CAYPKE010000120.1:0-7873 GCA_964411235.1 uncultured Syntrophales bacterium | reverse complement strand
GGCCATGAGCGCAAACACAAGACACAACAATCTTCTCTTCATTTTTCTTCCTCCTTGTTCTCAATTAAATTATCCCAGCTACATTCCTTACAATCCATTTTGAAATCGCCGGATAAACTTTAGCGCCTCTATTCAGGGCGATAGTATTCCAGAATAAAGTTTACAGATTTTCAAAGCAAAAAAACCAAGAAAGGCGCCTGAATGGCGTGTTTTGCAATGGGAGAATCGTAATCAATATTCCAGCATTCGTGGCAATGCTTTTGCTTCATCAATCCACTTGGCAACTTCCGTTTCTGAAGGTATGCGTCTCGTAAGTTTCTTATTTTCATTCACTTCCGCCATGGCTTGTGCGAGATTGGCAGAGTTGCGACGTGCAAGTTCCGGCACAGTATCTACCCCAGCGGCTTCTAGAAGTTCTGCATATTCCGAACCCACTCCCTTGACTCTGAACAGATCGACCATATTGGCAAACTTCAATATTTTGGCTTCCGGTATTCCCGTCTTTTCTGAAATTAACTTCCGTTGTTTTGCCGTGCGGCATTCTGCAAGTAAAGTATCTGTGTCTTTCACGCCGGCAATAAGTAACTTTTCGCCAAGAACAGATCCGATGCCCTCAACTTCTTCTATCTTGTAATTTGCCATTTGGGACTCTCCTTTCCTGGGTTAAAATTTTACTACACATGATCAAGGATAATTCACCGATATCCAAATTCCCGGGAATTCTTTTCCAATTATTTTTTTCATGCATTTTGAGTAGCAAAAGCTTATCTTCATTATCATAAAGTGCCGTGTAAAGAATTTTATATTCCCCCTTGGCGCAGTTTACCTCCGCAAGATTAAGCACATAGGAAAAATTATCATGATGTCTTTCAAAGAGACTCGAAATGTACATCCGGCTTTTACCGTAATAAACAGTTTTAATGCGAACACGCATGTTTCCATCTTCTGTATTACGGACACTTTGCTTATCATAAAAACTGGTACCGTTTAGGCGATCCCTTTGCTGTAGTTTGACCCATGGGTCGTTTGCCGGTTGGCAACTGACTGAAAAGAAAATTATCAGCCTCAAAGACCAAAAAAATAATAATGGAAAGCTTTTCACAACAGTAAGCTACAGTTGAAAGCCGGCTTGAGTTCTCGGCTTTTAAATTCCAAGAAATGATAAACAACCAGAGATATCGAGCAATGGCTAAACCTGTGGTGCTATCTTGATATCGACTCTCCTGTTCAACTGACGCCCGGCTTCGGTGTCATTGGTGGCAATGGGCATACTCTCGCCGAAGCCAATTACTTCAATACGGTTTTCATCAATACCCTGTTGAATCAGTAAAGCCTTGACCGCATTGGCCCGCTGATGAGAGAGGTTCATGTTGTACTCTTCTGAGCCGGTGCTATCGGTATGACCTTCAACTCTGACAACCGTATCGGGATATTGCTTCAGGACCCCGGCAACACGATTGATTTCCGAGTAAAGACCGGGCCTGACGACGGCTGAATTTGTATCAAACGTTACATCACCTTTGAAGGTCACGGCCAAAAGATTACCTTCCCGAGAAACTGACGCCGCTTCCGAGGTGGCCAAGGCATCGCGCATGTCTCTTTCCTGATTGTCCATCATTTTGCCGATGGCAGCACCGCCAAGACCACCTACTGCCGCTCCGATTGCTGCACCGATGACTGTACCCTTTGTGTCACGGCCGATTACCTGTCCGATTACCGCCCCTGCGGCAGCTCCTCCAGCAGCCCCGTAAACAGCACCCTTTTGTGTTTGTGTCTGGGGTGCTGCGCAACCGGCTAAAAGGATAGTGCACACTAAAAATGCTAAGCCAATGTTTTTCATGATATTCTCCTTTGCAAGATTATTTTAGAGTTAAAAAGATAACGATTCAGATTAATTTAGTTTGTTAGACAAAAAAATCATCAATATCAATATTCTTATCAATTAAATGATTTACAAAAGCAACGCTGGAGAATTACCTAGAAAATGTCAGGTAAATACTGCTAATCATAGAAGCATTACAAAGGTCTTCATGATTTTTGCCATCGGGCGATAAAAAGAAAGTCAATATTTAAAAATATGAATGACGCTGTCTGTGCATATTTCTTTATCTCAGGTAGATTGCCATCTATCTTAGTAGCACCTCATGATGATATATTACTAAGGGTAAATTTTAGTTACGCCCCCTGTGAATTTATGCGATTGCGTTAATCGTCAAACATAAATATGAAAAAAGATTCAAAAGGGTTACATGTCTTTCAGTCTGCTTGCCATTTTTTCTTCCTCCTTTATCATTGCCCTGTCGGGGGCATTGATGCCGGGTCCCCTCTTGACCGTGACGGTCAGCGAGAGCTCTCGTCGGGGAGCCGTGGTCGGTCCCTTACTGATTCTTGGACACGGTATCTTGGAGCTTGCCCTTGTCACGGCACTGTTGCTGGGAATGGCGCCTTTACTGAGGAGAGACGACGTTTTCTTTTTTATTGCCCTGGCAGGAGGTGTTACCCTTTTGTGGATGTCAGTATCCATGCTCCGGAGTCTGCAGACACTTCGTATGAACTTTGACACATCGCCAGGAAGATCGAAGAATCTGGTTATCACGGGAATTCTCTTCAGCCTCGCGAATCCTTACTGGACCATCTGGTGGGCGACCATCGGCTTTGGCTATATCATGAGCGCCTGCAAGTTCGGCATGCCGGGAATCATTTCATTTTTTGCGGGGCATATTTTGGCGGATCTGGCCTGGTATTCTCTCATTTCCTATACCATAGCCCGCGGGAGACGGTTTTTTACACTCACGATTTACCGACGGCTCATCGGAACCTGCGCAGCTTTTCTCATAATATTTGCGGGATATTTCTTATACAGTGGCGTTGAGAAGTGGCATGTCTTGAAAGCTTCTTTCTGATCAGCGGAAATACCTGTCCCCTTTGAGGGAGGCGAGTCTCCGTATCCATGTCGTTGCGGTGGGCTTTAAAGCGTGTTAGTAAATCACAGTATACTCGCTGTATGATTGTCGGCGGGCAATAAGGCCATTTCGAAAACCAATCGCATGTTTCAGAAGATTGAGGAGATGCTTTATGAGCTCTGAAGCAAATCTGTTCACAAGGTTCAGCCGGTTCGTCAAACACGATATCTGGAGAGTACGCCGCACGCATCTTCCGCGACGCCAGTCTTTTTTTATCAGTTTTCTTAGAATAGTCATCCTTTCAATTCGGGGTTTCGACGAGGATAAATGCCTCCTCCGCGCTTCGGCGCTCACCTTTTATTCCCTCATTTCCATCGTGCCCGTGATCGCCATGGCTTTCGGCATCGCCAAGGGTTTCGGGTTCGAAAAAATGCTGGAGGAGCAACTGCGAGGCAGGTTCGCGGGACAGGAGGAAGTCCTGAACAACGTGATCGTATTTTCACATGCCCTTCTGGAGAACACCAAGGGAGGATTAATCGCCGGGATCGGGCTGATCGTGCTTTTTTGGGCCATCATTAAGGTGCTGGGTCATATCGAAAATTCCCTCAACGATATCTGGGGCGTTAAGGAAAATCGGAGCCTGGGCAGAAAATTCAGCGACTACCTCTCTTTGATGCTTATCGGCCCCGTCGTCTTGATTCTTGCCAGCGGCGCCACAATATTCATCACCACCCATGTGACCCTCGTCGTGGAAAGGATAGATATTCTCGGTTTATTCGGCCCCGTGATCCTGCCTGTCCTCAGCCTTTTGCCTTACTGCCTGTTGTGGGGACTTTTCACTTTTCTTTATATTTTTATGCCGAACACAAAAGTACGCTTTTCCTCCGGCCTTCTGGCGGGCATTATCGCCGGCACCATCTTTCAGGTCGTCCAGTGGGCCTACATAACTTTTCAGATCGGCGCCGCCGAATACAATGCCATCTACGGCAGTTTCGCAGCCATCCCGCTGTTTTTGATCTGGCTGCAATTGAGCTGGTTGATTGTTCTTTACGGCGCCGAGTTGTCTTTTGCACATCAGAACGTGGACACCTATGAATTCGAGCCCGATGCCCTGCAGGCGAGCCAGCAATTTAAAAAACTGCTTTCTCTGCAGGTTGTGCATCATCTGGTCCGGAATTTTCTAAAGGGGGAAAGCCCTCTGACAGCCGCTCAAATATCACACCAGCTCGAGATTCCCATTCGCCTGCTTAATGAAATCCTGTTCATCCTGCAGAGAAACAAGGTCATTTCGGAAACAGGTTGTGAAGGGCTGGGGGCACCGGGGTTCATTCCGGCATGTGATATCAACAAACTGACGATCCGATATGTCATCGATGCGATTGAAACGGGAGGGATCAATGACATACCCGTGGCACGAACAGCAACGCTGGAGACCCTGGCCGGGACGCTGGGAAAATTTCGAACCGCAACCGAGGCTCTGCCGGAAAACCGGCTGCTGAAAGATTTATAGGGGAAGGGAAAGCTGAAAAACGGACCCGGCAGATCTTCCGATCATCGCCGGATCCTTACCTTTTGAATATCAGGTGATCCATCACCAGCGCTGCGGTAACACCCACCACAAAGCCGTTGCCAAGGATGGGACGCAGGACGGAGGGGAAGCTCTCCAGCGTTTCCGCCGGCAGAAAGGCGATAATCGTTCCCATCATCAGCGGCAAACCGATGATCAGGCCGTCCTTGAACTGAAATTTCTCGATGGATTCGAATACCAGCAACAGACCCGCCGAGATTTGCGACGACAGGATGTAGATCATGATCGTTCCAATCACCACGGACGGGACACTGGAAAGAAATCCAATCAGGAAAGGGGAAAAGGACAGCAGCAGCAGCAAGGCCGCGGCCGGGAACATGGCCGTCCGGGATGCGCAGCTGCTGGCTGCGATGATACCCGGACTCAGAGAATAATTGACCGAGCCGATGACGCCGAGGAAACCCGACAGCATATTGGTCAAACCCGTGATCAGGATTCCGCGGTTGATGCGCCGGCTCATGTCCGCAGGCTTGAGGAGTTCATTCATCGACTGGATGGAACCCAGGTCGTTAATGAACAAAGCAAGAAAGCAGACGAGGAAAGAAATCATGACCCCGGCATTGAAGGAGAACGAAAAGGTCAGGTGTTCAAAAAACAGGGACACGGGAGAAGCATAGGCGATGTGCTCGGTACGAAAAGTTTCCGGAAAAAGTAAAAACCAAAAAAGAGAGGCCATGATCATGGCCCAGATAATCAGGGTGGATTTCCAAACCCCCGAGAGGAAGCGGTGTGCCGTAAACATACCCAGCAGGATGACCAGGGTGAAAACAAGGTGATAAAGGGCCCCCGCGGAAACGGGATCGGTGATGACAAGATGCAGAATTGTCGGCGCCAGTGTGAAGGCGATCAGTATCAGGACAACGGCGACGATCCTGGGGCTGAAGAGTTTTTTCAGATGGCCCAGCAGGCCGGTTATACTGGCCACGGAAAGGATAAGACCGCCGAAGAGCACGGATGTATAGATGGTGTCCGCATGATGTCCCGCGGCGGCGATGATGCCGACCAGGAGGATGGAGGAAGGTCCCACAATCAGGGGCATGCGGTGCCCCAAAAGGAGCTGTGCCAGAAGGGCGGCCGCCATGACGAAGGTCAGCTTCTGAAGATAGATCATCTGATCACCGACCTCGTCAAAATGAAAGGCGCCGGTAATTTTTCCGATGACGATGAGAATCGGGATTGTTACCGCAAACCATTGAAGTCCGTAAAGAAGTATTTCCGGGAGAGGAGGATTTTCGTCAAGTCCGTATTTGAATCGCATGCCGGTCAATCCCCATGGAGCCTTTACAGGCTAAAAAAACCACAATCAGGATATGTCTTTGATTATGGAAAGAGAATTGCTTATAGAATTCGCTCCTGAGGCTACGTCTGATTTCAGTTTTCCTTCAGAGCGTTCTGCTGTCGTAAGCCCAGTGCAGCAGCATCTGGCGCTGCTTTTTACGGCAGGAAAGATCGCCCGGCTGACAGTGCTTCTTCAGCTGGGCAATGTGCCTTCTGATGGCTTTCCAGCGCCGGATCTGACGCTCATCATCGGAACAGCGGCGCCCCATGTAGTAGCGGCAGTACCACTGAAACCAGCCCCGGGGGTCTTCGTCATAAATCCAGCCTTTCATACGCCAGTAGGACAGAGGTTGGGAAGCGTTGACGCCGAAGCAGTTCAGTCCGGGATCATGGTACTCATGGCAAAGCCTGGCTCCCGCGAACCAGTCATCGGGAAACTCATCACCGCAATCCGTCATGTACTTGCCGCCGAAAATGCCCAGTGCAAGCATTTCCTTCGGCGTCAAGTGGGGTTTGAAGTCAGGGTGGAAGTTTTGTCCGACCGGTTCAACGAGAAAATAGACATAATCCTGCTGCATCAGGTCATTGACGATGATTCGCCGTCTGTTCACCGGTGTGTCCTCCCGGCTGATCCGGCAAGGAGTGGACAGCATGTGCTGCATTCTCCCTGCCGGCAAAGAATCTCAAATCTTCGAGACAGGAAAACCCGCGTTTATTGGCCCATTAACGCTGATGCATTTGCCAGATACCGCGGCAGTCGGAAACGTAATCCCCTTTCCCTTCCCATTTCGTCGTAAGCTTTTTGCAGAGAACGCCCTTGAATGTGGTGGTATCCGTTCCCGAGGTCGACTTTCCGGCGATGCTGCAACATCCCTTCGGTGTGCCGGGTGATACGGTACCGTTGAAATAGGAGACATGGCCGTCCCTGGCATCCGTCACCTTCGCGGTGAATGTCCCGCCGCATTTGGGAGCCTGAGTAATTTCCATGGTGAATTTGTCTTTGCTCGGCGTTTTATCTCCCGTACATGCCGTGTCCTCTCTCAAACCCTGATACAGACCGCTGATGCAGCAGGGCCCCATCAGGGGTTTCAGTCCGGTTGCCGGCTGGTTTACAGCGCCTTCCCGAGCTTGGCCAGTGGTTGCCGTCGCATCTGCTGCCAGGGCAGGGGAGGCGAACACAAGGATCAAGGCTAACGCAGTCAAAAATCGTTTCATAAATTCCTCCTTTTGAAAATGAATGAAGATTATGAATGAATGTTCAACATGATACGCGACCGTCTTTTTATACGCCCGATGTAATGCAGCGTCAATGAATTAGTTGCCGGCCGGCACTGCGATTCCTGTGACTTAGCCGGAAGCTGAGATCGCTATGGCGAAGCAGCAGCGTCCGGACGATTGCTTTCCTGAGGAGGGACAAGCAAGGTCATACCCGCGATCCGCCTCAGATAACTGTTTCCTGGAAGAATGCCGGTGCCTGATGTCTGTCCGGGATGGAGGGTCGTTACGGCAGCCTGTCCCACAATGATGTATACTGGGCGTCCCAAGTAATCTTTGGAGGTGGTACTCCAGAGGTTGTGGAAAATGACGGGAGCGTGGTCATGCAAACCGATATAAAGCATGATGTGTCCCTTCATCCATAAAAGCGTCAGGTAGGGTACCCCCTGTTGCCGGATCATGCTCAATTTGTCTTCGGGGGAGAGACCGGTGAGATCGATAAACAAACCGTCCCGCTTCGCCTGATCCTCTGAGTGTCGTGAAAGCCAGACTCCAAAAGGCGTGAAAAGATCACGAAGCATGGCGGAGCAGTCCCGGTTTTGATACAAGCCTCCCCAGCCATAGGTCTCTCCGGCCAGTTCGTTGGCAATGGCTGCCAGGTGTGATCCCGTCATTGGCATGGGCTTCATGGCGATGGCCTCCCTGCTGAAGATGGCTGACGCAATAACTGCCCTTCCGGTTTCATCTGCTGTGGCGTGCATGATTTGCACAGAATCGCCTTGCTCGTCCAGCAGGGGGAAAATCGAACCCAGTTGTAGCCTGTAAAGAAAACGGTTTCGCTGGTCGTAGAGAGGGGTTTTATCCTTGATCACGACAGCGTAATGACCGG
>CAYPKE010000119.1:0-7884 GCA_964411235.1 uncultured Syntrophales bacterium | reverse complement strand
ACGACGCCCGTTTCCGCAAGATCTTCGATGACGAATACGAACAGCACTGGAAGGAAAAATTCGCCGCCGCGGGCATCGAGTACTTCTTCACCCTGATCGACGACGCCGTCGCCCGGATCATGAAGACCAAGGGGGGGATTCTCTGGGCGGTGAAGAACTACGACGGGGATGTCATGTCCGACATGATTGCCTCCGCCAACGGGAGCCTTGCCATGATGACCTCGGTCCTCGTTTCCCCCTATGGTTATTACGAATACGAGGCGGCCCACGGAACGGTCCAGAAGCATTACTACAAGCACTTAAAAGGCGAAGAGACGTCGTCCAACTCGATGGCTCTCATCTTCGCCTGGTCCGGGGCGCTCCGCAAACGGGGCGAACTGGACGGTACGCCGGAGGTCATGCGTTTCGCCGACTGCCTGGAGAAGGCGGCCCTCACCACTGTCGAAGAAGGCGTCATGACGGGAGACCTGCTCCTGGTGGCGGACCCGAAGGCTTCATCGACGCCATCGCCGAACGCCTGGAAATACTGCTGTAAATGGAAAATGCCGGAGTGCCCAACCTGAAAGACATGCCCCTGGAGGAGCTGGAGGCCTTCATCACCGGTTTGGGGAAGGAGCGCTACCGGGCCCGGCAGATCCTGAAGGCCCTCTACCGGCAAGGGGTCACGTCGGTCGCTGAGATGACGACTCTCTCCCGGGAGTTTCGGGAGGAGCTTTCCTGGCGGGTCATCATCGAGTCCCCCCGCATCGTCAAAACCCAGACGGCAAAAGACACGACCAGGAAGGTCCTGTTCGAGCTCAGAGACGGCAATCACGTCGAAAGCGTCCTCATCCCCGGCAAAACTCACTGGACGGTCTGTGTGTCCACCCAGGTCGGCTGCCGGATGGGCTGCAAATTCTGCCTGACGGGGAAGCAGGGTTTGACGCGCAATCTCGTGCCGTCGGAAATCGTCGGTCAGGTAACCGCCCTCAAGGCCGAAATGCCGGAAGGGCCTGACATCAAGAACATCGTCCTCATGGGGATGGGGGAGCCCCTGGACAATTACGACAACGTCGTCAAGGTGATCCGGATTCTCACATCGGACCATGCCCTCGGGTTTTCCACCCGGAAGGTGACCCTGTCCACCTGCGGCCTGGCTCCCATGATCGTCAAACTCGGCGAAGACGTCTGCGTGAACATCGCCGTGTCCCTGAACGCCCCGGAAGACACCCTTCGGAGCGACCTCATGCCCATCAACCGTAAATATCCTCTGGCGGAACTCTTTTCCGCCTGCCGGGACTACCCCATGCCGGGGCGGCGGATGGTCACCTTCGAATACATCCTCATCGGCGGGGTCAACGACTCCCTGGAGGACGCAGCCAAGCTCGTCCGTCTTCTCAAGGGGACCCGCTGCAAGCTGAACCTCATCGCCTTCAACGAATTCCCCGGCTCCCCCTACAAGAGCCCGCCACCGGAAGCTGTCGCCGCCTTTCAGCTTTACCTGGCGAAACACCACTACACGGCCATCCTCCGGGCCAGCAAGGGAAGCGACATCCTCGCCGCCTGCGGGCAGCTGAGCGGACAGTATAAGAAAGTATAGAATAAAAAGACACCAGCCGTAAAATGGTCTGCAGGCATCGCCTGACATACATCGTTTGGAACAATTACAGGCAGGCTTGCCATTTATCATTCCGGGCAAGCACAGGGCGACCCGGAATGCTTTTCCAGGATGATGCACCTTGCTAAAACATGCCGGATTCCGTCTTTCGACGGAATGCCGGCGGAGCCTGATCGATGCAATTGCCGAAGGAACAGTCAATTACACCCGGATGTCAAGGTAAGGTCTCGTTTCGGGTTCGCCCATCATCTGGGCCTTGCGATAGGCCAGAAGGGCTTCCTCGTAAGGGCTGCCCCGGATGTCTTTGGCCCGTGCATGGAGCACATAGATCTTCGGCGTCTTCTGCGCGGTGCAAACGGCAAGTCTGTTATTATCCTCCGTACCTGCCCTCTTATCATCCGCACCATGGAACAGCTTGATCCGGTCCCCCGGCGGCGCCCTTTCGCCCCGGCGGCCTGAATTTCCAGGCAGATCGGTGTTGACCGGTCGCGGTTCGACCAACCGGAGGAGATTGTCACCCGGATAGGAGAGTGCAAGATATTCCATCTGGCCCCTGTGCCGTGGGAATTTTCTGCCTACCTGTAATTCGCAGGAGGATCACCTTGGTTACACCCGGGAATCATCCCGACATATGCCCCGAGACAATCCCGGCGAACCTCATGCGACTGTGAACCGGGCACAACGATGCGCAACATCCCGATATCATTTATTATATCCGAAGACATGGCGCAAAGGGACATGAAACCTCGTCCTTTTTCTTCAAAAAAGGCAGGGCCTTATCCCTTCGGCATGGTCCTGTTGGGTCCGCCGGTCGCCGAGGGCGCAGCAGGGCATGGAGAAATGAGGCAAAATGCAGGCCAAATCCGTCACGTGATGGCAAGCAGGGATTCGCTTTTTAGGGAGGAAGCAAGGGGGGATTTACTGCCGGGGATGCCGGCGGCCGGGAACGGCGTGCGGCAAGATTTTAGAGACTCCTGTCTTTCCGGAAAGCCTTCAGCAGGGACCTTCTTTCGCGCTTCGTTTCATCCTGACCGGCCAGGATGATTTCGGGCTCGGTAACCGAAGGACAGCCCAGCGCCATTCTCGAGAAATGGTTGTCCATCTGATCCCTCCGGGCATGAAAAGCCGCAAGCTGGGTGGGCGGAACGGGGCAGCCCTTGGGAACCTTGACTTTCATCGGGTTGACGCTTTTGTCGTTGATCCGGACCTCATAGTGCAGGTGCGGCCCCGTGGCCAGGCCAGTGGCACCGACGCTCCCGATCGTGTGCCCCTGCCGGACACCCGCGCCTTTTCTGACCCCCCGGGCGATCTTCGACAAATGCCCGTAGCAGGTCTTCCAGCCGTTGGGATGGCGCACAATGACGAAGTTTCCGTAACCGCCGCTCCATCCCGCGAAAATCACCTTCCCATCCCCGACGGCAGAAACGGGCGTCCCGGCCGGCGCGGCGTAGTCGATCCCGTGGTGCGGCCTCGTAATCTTGAGTACCGGATGCAAACGGCTCTTCGCAAAATGCGAGCTGATGCGGCGGAAATTCAGCGGCGCCTTGAGAAAAGCCTTCCGTCGGGAATTGCCCTCTTCATCGTAATAGTCGTGCCGGTTGCCGTTTTCGAACCGATAGGCCTTAAACGGTTCGCCTTTGTTGGTGAATTCGGCGGCAAGGATATTCCCGTATTTTCTGAACTCCCCCCCGAGATAAAACCCTTCGACCAGGATGCGGAAGGCGTCCCCCTTGCGAAGGTCGCAGGCAAAATCGATGTCCCAGGCGAAGATGTCGGAAAGCTGCAGCGCCAGGAGGAGGTGTTTCCGGTCTTCGCCGATGGATGAGATCAGGCTGTCTTCAATGACGCCCGAAAGGCTCATAATTTTCCGCTCGTAGGCAAGTTCGCTCTTTTCCGCTGTAAAATCCGTCTCCGTTTTCCGGATCGTCAGAAAGAATCCCGGTTGATCCAGTAAACAAAGGATTGGACCCGGCTCTCCTCGTCCACCGTCAGGGTATAAGAATGGCCTGGATGAACGGTCCTCAGGGGATGGACCTGGGCCGCGGCGTCCCACATGGCAAAGAGTTCCCGTGTATCCAGGCCGTGCTTGGCAAAGATGGCCAGGAGCGTTTCGCCCTGGAGGACGGTGTCCTGAATCACGCGGTGGGGGGACTCTTGCGGCCCGGCGGCCACTTCGGGGCTTTGTTGCGCTCCGATCCACAGATACGCTTTCCATCCCAGGCCGATGCAGAGCATGACAACCAGGGACAGCCACAATATCCGCTTCCTATTCAAACCGCCACCTCCTTGAACCCGCTCCGGGCCGTTCTTCCGGGTACCGGATCAAACCTGAACACCCTGAATCCACAATCATATCTTGACATACGGCCGATCTCGGAACATAAGAATAAGCGATAAAACCGTGCGAGGGCCTTTCCATCGGTGAGAAAACAGGGGGAGAATTCGCGTGAACGAGACTAAAGAAATCGAAGTGCTGATTATCGGCGCCGGCAAAACAGGAACGGATATATTCAACACGATCGCGTATGAACCGGGAATCTCCCTGGTCGGCGTTGTGGACATTGCAAATGAATTCCTCTGCCGCGATGAGGCGGAAGCCAAGAAAATTCCTGTTTTCCGGGACGTGCAGGAAGCCATGAAAACCATGCCGGATCTCATCTTTCTGCTTGCGGAAAGCGGCCTATCCCGGGCAGATATCGCGCCGCAGAAGCTTGATCATACGGAAATCATCGAAGACAAGGGATCCCTTTTTTTTCTGAACATGATTCGCCAGGCCCGCGCCGAAGTCATCCAGAAGATCAGGACATCAAAAAGGCCCTCCGGTGAACCTCTCTTGTCGGCAGAACCCGCCGCCGCACCAGTCGATTCACCCATTCAGCCGGACCCGGCTTTCCCCGGGAGCCCAAAGAAATCCGGCCCGCTGCACTACATTCTTTGCATTGACGGCGACCAGGCCTCCACGGAACTCCTGCGGGCCCTGCTGGATCCCCTCGGTTACGAGGTCATGGCGGTTCATTCCGGCAGCGAGGGGCTCGAAACCGCTGTGGCATGCCCCCCCGATCTTATCATCCTGGAGCTTTCCCTGCCCGACATGGACGGGGTGCAGCTCTGCCGCGAGCTCAAGGAAAATCCCTCAACCCTCGGAACACCCCTGGTCATACTGACCGTAAAGATTCTCTCGATGGCGGAAAGGATGAACCTTGCCGGAAAAACGGAGGGAATCGTCCAGAAGAGCCTTTTCACGGCCCGGGAAATGATTTCCCTGCTTCGGAGACTGGCATTCAGGTCTTCTTTGGGCCCTGTTTTTCTGGATGAAGAAAGCGGGCTTTTTGAAGGGGCCTATTTCAACCTGCGCCTCGCCCAGGAAATCAGCCGCGCCGACCGCCACCGGACCGTTTTTTCGATCCTGCTGGCGGACATCGACGGTTTTTCGGAATACGCCAGGGTCTGCGGAACGGAAAAATCTTCAACCTGCATTAAAAACATCGCCGCTTTCCTGCGTCAGACGTCGCGCGGTTCGGACATCGCCGCCCGCTGCGCAATCGACGAATTCGGCATGCTTTTGACCAGTACTACGGATGAGGGCGCCGCAATCGTTGCGGAAAGGCTGCTTTCCTTTGTCGACAACTACCCCTTCCCGGGCGTCACCGCGCTTCGACAGGGGAAGCTGACGGCCAGCATCGGCATCGTGCAATACGACCGCCTGGGACCCGCCACGGCGGAAAGGGCGATGGCCGAAGCGCGGAAGCTGATCGCAGAAGCCAAGCAAGGCGGCGGCGGATGCGCAAAGGTGTTCGGCCGCGGTCAGGTACGGCAGACCGATCCGGAACTGGCCGGCATTTTCGAACCCGGCGGCTAAAGCGAAAAAGACTGAACCGCCCGGCTTCCAAACCGAATCAAAAAGTCAAATCATACGGCACATATTGACGAAAGAAGAATCGAGTCCTAAATTGGAAAAAGGGAAAGGCTGTCCCATCGTTTTTTAACCAGGAAACCAATCTTCAACCATCTCAAAAACGGCATTGTTGTCGGGGTTATCCCGCAGGCTGTAACACAGGAGAAAGGAGAGAGGTCATGCCAGAAAGCACCTACAAAGTCATAGAATTGATCGGCGTTAGCCAGATTTCCTGGGAGGAAGCGGCCAAAAACGCCATTGAAGTCGCAACGAGAACCCTCAAGGAAATGAGGGTCGCCGAAGTTGTAAAGATGGACATCACCATCGATGACGACAAGGTCACCGCATTTCGGACCCGGTTAAGCGCCTCTTTCAAATACATCGCCGACTGAAAGCGCACCGGTTTTCGAAGAGCGGCCTTTGCAGACCCTGCTTGCCTCGGTCCTCAAGACGGCAGGCGCCGATTCAGGACGCCGGCTAAGCCTTTCCCGGCCGTCTTGGGTGACTCAAGGCAAGCAGGGCCCCAGGCAGAACATCTTTTACTGTCCGGCCGGCTAGAACCACCCTTTAAGGGAAACTTGGACACAGTTGTGTCCGGAGTTTCAAAATCATCTGCAGATGCGGGGCAGCAGTTCCTCCAGATCCGAATTCATCGGGATGTCCTTCCACGGCTCTTCCTGGTTCTTCCGGCTGTGCAGGACGTTGTGCTTTTCGTCGTAAAGCACGGTGGAGTCAATGCGGTATGTCTTTGCGGAACAGTTGATCTCGTCGGTATTGATCACGTAGGAAAAGCCCTCCAGGTTCTTTTCGGAATTCTCGAGCAGGAAATTCCCCATCAGATGCACGAAAAAGTCCCGCCCCTGCCCCTGGTAAACCGTCTTGATTCTGACGTGTACGACCTCGCCGTTTTTTTCCTTGGTGAAGTTGCGGTCGTAATAGCTGACCCCGCCCATGAAATCCTTCGTTTTCAGAGGCGCCCAATCGCCATGGCGCTTGCGGATCATGTCGCTGAGCACCAGAAAACCGACGGCAACAAGAAAGATGGCCAGATAGGTTATTTTCTTGTTTGCCTTTATTTTCGCGATCATTTCTTTCATGGTCCTTATTCCCTTTCACAGTAGACGGCCGGGTGAAAGAAAGATGCCTTTTGAGCAGCCTCTGGGCACCTGCTTACCGAGATAGTCGCTTTGCCGCCCCAGTAGGAAAGCGATCCCTTAATCCTCACAACAGTCAGGCCTTTCTTGACCAATTATAAAATGGTCGGGGCGGAGGGATTTGGACCCCCGACATCCTGCTCCCAAAGCGAGGCGTCCTTATTTTTTCCCCTATAAACCCGCTATATTAGGGCATCTCTTGTGCGGCCGATTCCGTATTTTCCGCCACCATTTTGTTAAAACCGCCACCAAAACCGCCACCACTTTTCTGTCCGTTTTTCTATTCAAATCTTGAGGGATTTGCAAGGCCTATTTCATCCTGTCCCGCCTCTCCTTCCGCTCCTGGCAGTCAATGCAGCGGACGGTCCCCGGTCTGATCCGGAGGCGCTCCTGGGGGATGGGGTCTCCGCAGTCGATGCATTCCCGGTGGTCAGGGATGGGGATGTCCTGCTTGGGTCGGCTCTGCAGGATCCTGTTCCTGGTTATCTCCTGGTGCATTAAGGCAAAATCCTGGGCCTGGTCGATGGCGTCTCCCATGTTTCCTCCTCAGTCTGGTGTGTATCTGCCGTAAAGGCGGGCGGTTGGCTCTTTGTCGAGCCAGGCGTTGACGTCCTGGGGGGACGGGTTGCGGAGATCGAATCCGGGGATGTAGCGGGCCTTCTCGGAGCAGATTTCCGACCATGGGCTGTGGATCGCGCGGATGCGGGTCAGGTGCCCCAGGTAGGCAAGGAAGTCGTATCGTCGTTTATACCAGGGAGCGGCGAGGTCCTTGTCGATCTCCTCGAGGACAGCCTGGCGATCCTCCGGCGCCCATTCCGGGAACCAGAAGAGCTTGAGGCGGTTTCGCTTGGTGTAGTCCTTGAGCGGCGCCGTTTTGAAGCCCGTGACGTTCTGTGTGGCGAGGATCCCCGGCCTGATCAGCCACATAAAGTGGTTGTACATCCCTTTCGAATGGACCTTGATCATGCCGCTGATGACCGACCGGATGTTGTCCGACAGGACGGGCATCGGCATCATGGCCTCGGGTATATTGTGCAGGTCTTCGAGCGTGAGTGTTGTCATTGCGTCCTCCTTATGGTGTCCCAGGCCGTATTAAAGAACGCGTCCCAGGTGCCTCTGTGTGGCTTACCTGGGCGCCATGCCTGTATGTATTGATTCCATCCCATCTGTGCCTCTCCGGCCTTTGGGAGCCTTCCAGGGAGCCACCAAAGCATCAACCTGGCGAAGGCTGCCGCCAG
>CAYPKE010000118.1:0-7895 GCA_964411235.1 uncultured Syntrophales bacterium | reverse complement strand
ACCTGTGGAACCTCGCCCTTTTATATCAAACAAAAAATAAATCAAGAAAAAAATGCCGAATTCCAATTACAAGACGTACATATCGATCCCCCGCCACAAATGCTCACGCCCGGCGCCGCTTTTGGCCGAGTAGGGATGGATGTTTTCCGGAGGGAATGTCCGCAGAGATTCGCGAATACGTTTTAGGCGGACGGCTTTCTGATTATTTGACAATTTGTCGATCTTCGACAGAACGAGAACAACCGGTCGTTCGTAAAGATTCAGCCAGTCAATCAAAAGTCTTTCGTCATCCGTAATCTCGCGTCGTATGTCGGCCACCAGGATCACAAGCCTCAAATTGGTCCTCAGACGAAAATAGGTTTCGATCATCGGTCGCCAGGAACGCTTAACGGATTCGGGAACCTTTGCATAGCCATAGCCGGGAAGATCAGCGAAAGATACCCGGCCGTTGATATTGAAAAACTGGATGAGTTGGGTTCTGCCCGGACTGGTACTGGATTTCGCCAGACAGCCGTAACCGGTAAGGCTGTTGATGAGCGAGGATTTCCCCGAGTTGGAGCGTCCCGCAAAAGCCACCTCGGGTAGATCATCGGGAGCGTAGTGCTGCAACTTTCCGGCACTTTTTACAAATTCTGCAGAAACGACTTTCATGAAATCTCAAACCGCTTTCACTCACGCTCGAAGCTGATTTTGTATTTTTCGAGCTTCCGCTCCAGGGTCGGCCGGGAGATCCCCAGGATATCGCAAATCTCACCTTTGTTCTTGTGGCTGTTTTCGACAAGCACCTTCCGGATGTATGCCTCTTCCATCTGATCCAGCGTCAGAAAAGGTGCCGGCCCCGCGAGGGCGTCCGGCAAAGACGCCCGGTCCTCGACCGCGACGGGGAGGTTTTCCAAGAGATCGGGGAAATCGGTTTTCACCAGAATCTGCCCCTTTGCGACGACCACCGCCCGCACCAACAGATTCTCGAGCTCGCGAATGTTTCCCGGCCAGGAGTACTTCATGAACGTCTCCATGACCTCATGGGATACGCCCATGACCTTTTTATGGAGGTCCCGGTTGATCTTCGCAATGAGATAGTCAACCAGCACGGGGATATCCTCCCCTCTCTCCCGCAGGGGCGGGATCTGGATCGCCACAATATTCAAGCGATAATAAAGGTCGTCCCGGAACTGCCCTTCCTTGACCATGGCTTTAAGATCCTTGTTCGTTGCCGCGATGATTCTGGCATTCACTCTGACCCGATCTTTCCCTCCGACCCGTTCGAACTCCATCTCCTGCAAAACGCGTAACAGCTTCGCCTGAAGATTCAGGGACATTTCGCTGATTTCGTCAAGGAAAACCGTCCCGAAGCGGGCCAGTTCAAATTTGCCCAGCTTTCGGCTCACCGCCCCCGTGAATGACCCCTTTTCATGTCCAAACAACTCCGACTCCAGAAGAGTCTCGACAATGGCAGAACAGTTGATCGCAATATAGGGCTCATCCGGAGCGGTGTTGTGATGAATCACCTTGGCGATCAGTTCCTTGCCCGTCCCGCTTTCTCCCTGGATCAAGACCGTCGTGCGGCTCTGGGAAACGACCCCGATGGTCTTGAAGATTTCGCGCATTTCACGGCCTGAACCGATGATATCGCCGACTTTAAAACTGCGCGACGGTTCCATCAGGAGGCCGTCGATCTTTTTCTCCATTTCCTGGGTCTTGAGGGCCTTCTTAATGGCCATGTCAAGCTCGTCGATGTGGATCGGCTTGTGAATGTAATCAAATGCCCCGCCTTTCATGGCGTTGATTGTGGATTCCATGTCGTGATGCGCCGTGATCATGATGACCTTGACGCTTTCGTTCTCTTCGCGGAGGTCCTCCAGAACCGTGAAGCCGCTGATATCGGGAAGGCGTATATCCAGGATGACCAGATCGGGCGTGACTTCCACGAATTTGTTCAACCCGTCCGTGCCCGTATTGGCGGTTAAGACTGCATACCCCTCTTCCGTCAGGTACATTTCCAGGGTTTCGCAGATCGATTGATCGTCATCGATGACCAGAATTTTGATCATGGTTTCTTGGCTCTCCTCATCATGCATTCACCGCCTGGAAACACCGGTTTGTCGCATATCCTGCGCAGCGACTTCGTATGATATGTTCGTTACCATCCCAAACCCTTTCAATTCATCTCGCTTACGGGAAGGGTGATCGCCACCTGCGTGCCCTTGCCGGCTTCACTTGTCACCTCGATCGTTCCCTCGTGCAGTTCCACGATTTTCTTGACCTGCGTCAACCCCAAACCCGTCCCGTATTGCTTGCTTGTGAAGAATGGATTGAAAAGGTGTGCCTTGTCTTCTTCCGCAATCCCGGATCCGTCGTCCTTGATTTCGATCAGCGCCGAACGGCGTTCGCGGCTCAAAAGGCGCGCGGAAATGGAAAGGGTCCCGCCCGCGTCCATGGCATCAATGGCATTACGATAGAGGTTGATCAGCGCCTGCTCGACCATGGCCGCGTCGATGGCAAGTAGAGGGAAATCGTCATCATAATAGGTTCTTACCTGAATCTGCTTATCCTGAATGTATTTTTCGCACAAAGACAAGGATCGCTCCAGAATCCGCTGCAGATCGGCAAACTCTTTCTTCGGGGCCATCGGTCTGGCATAGAGCAGCACATCGTTGACCAGATTTTCCAGATGCTCCACCTCCCGCTCGGCAATTCGGAAGCGTTTGAGGTCGTTTCCTAGAGGATTCATCCGTTTTTCCAAAATCTGGAGACTCATTTTAATCGAGGACAGGGGATTCCTCACTTCATGGGCGATCCCGGCGGAAAGTTGACCGATGGCCGCCAGTTTCTGACTTTCATAGTATTTTTTCTCCAGATTCTTGAATTCCGTAATATCCCGCTGCACGAAGAGATAGCGGTCCGTCCCTTTGACGCGCGTCGGTGTGATCAGCAGATTGCGTTTGGACCCGTCTTTCGCACGGGCCTCAATTTCATAAGGATTGAAGATCCCCTTCCTGGCTTCCGTCCAGATCTTCATGGTCAAATCCCGGTGCTCCGGTGCGACAAAATCCATGAAATGACGCCCCCGGAACCGGGATGAGACCAGATTGCTTCCCCGCTTCTGGTCGCCGCTGACATAGTTGATCATCCCGTCGGAATCAAGTTCGAAAAGACGGTCGGGCGAACTGTCGATGATGGATTGCAGATACGCATAAAGCGATTTGACCTCTTCACTAAGCTGAATGTTCTGCGCCAGTTCTTCCTTGAGGTGATCGGCGTATTTCTTGATTGATTCGGACAGCTCGATCTCCCTGGAAATATCCTGCAGGGTTTCGATGGCGGCGATGATTTGTCCCTTTTCGTCATAGATGGGCGCAGCCAGATAATAAAGATGCCGCGCTTTGCCGCCCAGGTTTTTGAAAAAGTCACGGCTTTCGTATGCCCCTTCGATTTTTTCAGATTTCTTTAATTTCGTAGATCCGTAGTAGCGCTCCATTCCTTCGAAATTCTGATCGACAATCAAATCGGCGATCACTGGTCGTTTCGTTTCGTAAAACGGCTGATAATGCCTGTCCGTGCCGATCAATTCCCGCGCCTCGAAACCGGTCAGTTCCGTACAGGCCCGATTCCAGAGAATCACCTGATGATCCCGGTTGATCACAAAGGTGGGAATAGGAAAGCCCTCTATGATGCCTTCGATCGTTTTCTTCTCCCGCAGGAGTTTTTCCTGCCACTCGCTCCGCTCGGTGACCCGCTTTAATTCTTCCCGGAGTCGGAGTTTCTTCCGGCTTTCATAGGTCATGTAAGAGCCGACGAACAGGACGACGAAGATCAGGCCGAACGTCCCCATCATCGTATTGACAAAAGCCCGCCGGATCACGGAAACGATGGTCCGGTAAGGGGTGCTGACCGCCAAAAACCACACCCCGCGGCGGAAATGTATGGGGGCATAGGCGATGACATGCTGCTCCCCGTCATAATCCTTTCCCAGAAGGATGAAATCGCCGTAACCGGAATGATCGGCAAGAATTTTCTGTCGCAGGGAAAGCGTCCCGCCCCCCTTCTCCCGCTCCAGGACACTCACATCCTTTCCTATTTGGGCGGTTAAGGGGTGAACGAGGATCGTTCCATTCTGATCGATCAACCACGTGTCGGGCAGCGCCCGCTGCGATGCATCCGTAAAATATTCCTGGACCAGAACGGACAAGGGCAGGGAGGCCAGAACAACGCCGGAGAACTGAAAGGCATCGTTGTATTTGGGAACGCCGATAATGATGGTTTCGATGGTTTCCTTCTTTTCTTGTTGATCGCCCAATTCCAAAACAATCAGATCGCTCACGAAAGGTTTACCCGACTGCTCGATTTCTTCAAAATAGGCACGGTACTGGATGCTCTGGCCAAAGGGTCCTTCCAGCTCTCCTTCCGGATAAACCGTCAAGACCCCACCTTTTTCATCGAGACGGGCGATGAACCGGACCTTGCCCTCCAGATCATTGAAAATGACACGAATGCTTTTCAGGGTTTCATCCGGCCGGAATCTTTTCACCATGGGCAGGTTCGACAAAATAACCAGACGCCTTTCGATATCCTGAAGAAGCTCCTCGATTCTGCTTGCTTTTTCCTTGGCGACAGCCAATTGCTGCCGGCCTGACTGACTGATCATGTCCTTCTCAATTTTGTTGTGGATCGTCAGGGCAAGGACAATAATAAGAAAAATCACCGCCAAGGTGGTTATCCAGATGGCAACCGCGACGCGTAATTTATGTTTGCTGTTGATGATGCGTTCGATCATCTTTCATCCGCAAGGAAAGGCGGGATGCAGGTAAGCCTTGCTATAACGCCATTAAAGAAAGGAGACCCCCTTTCTCCGGTCAAGAAAGAGGGTCAACGCAACATGACTCTGGGGACTTCCGCAAGACCCGCGTCGTTTTCTTTGGCTTCATTCCTTCTATGACTCGCCTTGCTTTTTCTTTTCCAGATATTCTTTAATGGCAATTGCGACATAAACTCCAACTGCGCATCCCAGCGATATAAGAAGCTTTGCCAGACCGCTTTCCACTTGAAATACTTTTTCCAGAATCAGCCAGACAAGAATATATGTGACCGCCGTCAGGATTTCCTGCATTTTGAGAACCCCACCTTAAACGCTGAGAATGAACGGCCATGGCGCCAAAGGCCGCTCGAGGCACCGTGCCTTTCTCTGCCGTAGATACCGTATCTTTTGTATACTAACCGGAGATGGGCTAAATTTCAATGATAATGTTTGGCGCCATACCTCAATACCGGCGGATGGATGAACAAAACGCCTTCTGCATCATTTAAGCCTTCCACCCGGCGCTGCGGCATGTGCATTCCGCCATGCATCCCTTTCTACTTTTCGTTCAATTTCGGCATGCCGTTAAATATATCATTCAACGACAACGAGTCGGCAGGGTGACAGCCACGATGAGGAAAAAGATTATTCAGGAATGATTGCTTGCGCTTAGAAATTATCCCCCTCGGTTCCGCATCATGGCATATGGCTTGCAGTTATGCCCACCGAGTTTCCAACTTTTCCCTTCATCAATAATTCGATTTGTGTTAATGGAGGGCAGGGAACAACATAGTTTACTTTTTGAGAAAGGAGAGAAAGAGATGTTAAGGAAAGTTTGGAAAGGGTTTTTAACATTATTTGCATCAACAGCAGCATTGTTGGTCGCTTCGCCGTCCGTTTTCGCGGCGGAAGCTCTTCCCACGGGTGAGTCTTATGTCCAGGTTCTGTTTGCGGTCGGCGCCATGGTGGGTGCAGGCTTGGCAATCGGCCTGGGGGCCATCGGCGCCGGTGCCGGTATCGGTAATGCTGCGAATGGGGCCTGCCAGGCAGTGGGAAGAAATCCGGGCGTCCAGGGCAAAATCATGACCGTCATGCTGGTCGGTATGGCCATGGCCGAGTCCGTTGCGATTTACGCACTGGTTGTCTCCCTCGTTTTGCTGTATGCAAACCCCTATAAGGTTCTGTTTGTTGGATAATCACTACAATTCAATTCTAACTAAAGACAGTTAGGGGGGAAAGGGAATGTCAGATACCAAAAAAGATAAGCAGTTTTTCACTGTAGCGAGAGTCTTCTTCCTGCTTATCGTAATCCCCTTGTCACTGATGGCCATTCTCATTGCCAACGGCATATTTAAATTAGGGGTTACAGTAAAGGAAAAGGCAGTCACGGCCCTGGACCCGAAATCCCAGGAAGGCATAAAAATACTTGCTACGAATGTGGCAGAAGAGGTTGCCGGGTTTCTGATGGAAAGGAAAAAGGATCTCCTGGTTGCAACGATCCTGCCTCAGGCCGAGCAAACCTACAAACAGTTTGTCAATGAAAACAACAGAGACATCTGGGTCAGACAGGATGGCAAGATCGTCAGGATTTCCATCCCGCTTTATCCCGAAATGTCATTGATCGACAAAAACGGGATGGAGCGCATCAAGTTGGTTGATGGCGCGTTGGTTCCGAAAGATCAGCTTGTCAACGTGGCCAATCCCGCCAACACGACCTACAGAAACGAAGATTACTTCAATAAGGCCAAAATGTTGGTTAAGGGTGAGGTCTATGTTTCCCACGTGACCGGTTACTATGTGAGCCGGGCGGATTTTGATCAGGGAAAACGCTTCAGCGGGATCGTCCGCTTCAGCACGCCTGTCTTCGACCAGGGCGGCTTTGCGGGAGTCCTTGCCTTCGCCCTCGATGCTAGACACTTGGCCGAATTCACGGACCGCATCATCCCCACCCGTGCGGAGCGCGTCTTCGAAGCGGACCCGGCAACGGGGAATTACGCATACATGGTGGACAATCGCGGCTTCGTCATTTCGCATCCGGCGGATTATCACATCGTCGGTCTCCGCGAAGACGGAACCCAGGTTCCAGCGCTTGAGGAAAAAACCGCCGCCGAATTGACAAAAAAGGGCGAGGAAGTCCTCAATATCAACATGCTGGGCTTCATGGATCCCAATCTGCCCCAGATCGTCGAAGAGGCGTCCCAGGGACAGTCAGGCATGAAGACTTACGAATTCGGCGGACGCACGAAGTTCGTCGCCTACGCGCCGATTAAATTCTTTACCAAAGATTTTCCGCCGCCGGCCGGATTCGGCTGGATCGGAATGGGTATTGATGTGGACGCCTACAATGCCATGGCCCTGGAAGCGGCCCAGTTGATCGAGAAAGAGGCAAAATCCTGGACCTCGACGATCATTCTCATCATGATCGTCTCCATGATTCTCCTGTTCTTCATCCTCTACCTGCTTTCACGGGGAATTTCACGGTCGATCGCGTCGGAAGTGCCCGAGGGTTCAAAGGGTCCCGGTCACTACTACAGCGATGAGGATGACGACGACCGGTAAGCGTCGGTCCGAAAAACTTTAATGGAAAAGCCGGAAGATGATCTCTTCCGGCTTTTCCATTTCCGATCTACCGTCAGCGGTTGCAGAACAGTGCCCCCCACGCACGAACTCGTGCCTCAGAAAGTAATTATCCCGTCATTCATTCAACATCCGCCTTCTGCAGGGAATCGGGCATTTTGCGATAAAAAAGCCGGGAGGGGGATTCCCCTCCCGGCTTCATATCTTTGGCTAACTGAGCGATCAGGATCGGGCCAGTTTCCGTTCCGTTTCCAGGATTTCCGCCGTCGTTTTCAGGACCGTGTCGGAATTCAGCGAAATGCTGGTAATGCCGTACTCAACCAGCAGCCTCGCCACTTCCGGATAATCACTCGGCGCCTGACCGCAGATACCGATCTTCTTGCCGATCTTCCTTGCCTTGCTGATGGCCATCCTGATCAGTTCCTGCACGGCGGGGTCACGCTCATCGAAGATATGCGCCACCTCGGCCGAATCGCGGTCCAACCCCAGGGTTAGCTGGGTCAGATCGTTTGAGCCGATGGAA
>CAYPKE010000117.1:0-8001 GCA_964411235.1 uncultured Syntrophales bacterium | reverse complement strand
AAAGGGGCCAAGAGCGACCCGACCTATACCTGCAAGCATATCATCGCCGTCATGAACTCCATTCCGGAGGGGGAAGCGATTCACGCCAAATTCCTGGAGCGGTACAAACCCCGGGTGGATGAGCGGTTTGTGAAGATCATCGACGACAAGGAGTTTGTCCTGTACTCCGGCCTGCTCGATCTGGCCCATCAGAAGGACCTCCTGAGCATGGACGTGGAGCTGCTCCAATACCCCGGCAAGGACAACGACCACACGGCGATCTGCAGGGCTGTCGCAAAGACCATGACGAGAGGGCCCTTCATCGACATCGGGGATGCCAATCCCCTGAACTGCAACGGCAAGGTCGCGAAGCACCTGATCCGGATGGCCTCCACACGGGCAAAGGCCAGGTGCCTGAGGGATCTGACCAATATCGGCATGACCTGCCTGGAGGAACTGGGCGACCTGAACGAGGTCATCGGCGAGAACGGCAACCAGGGCAAAGCCAGGGTCGTCAGCTTCCCCGGCAACAAGGAAGGCAAAACCGAAAGAAAACAGGGGAACGGAAAGACAAACATGGCAGCCAAACCGGCACCCAAAGCACCCGCGCCGGAGCAGAAGGAAGAGTCGGCCATGCCCTCTCCCCCTTCGACGGCTCGACCGGAAAGCAATAACCTGGAAGAGGCCTCGCCGGTCCATGCGGCCCCGAAGAGAAAGGGCAACGGCAGCAACGGTCCCGAATCCCTTCCCCGAATCTCGGATGCCCAGAAGAACGCCATTTACAACCTGTCCCGCCGAAGGGGCATTTCCATCGAGGAACTGGAGAGGATGGCCATGGAATCCTTCAACGTGACCGTGGAGAATCTCTCGCTGGCCGACGCCTCCTCGTTCATTAAGACCCTGCAGCAGGCAGCCTGAACCCTCATTTCAATCCCATACATTTATGAATCGATGAGCAATCCGGGCAGGAGGCAGGAGGGATTGGTGCGTCCTGCCCCATATAACCAGAAAAACGCCGGCGGCGGCGCTTTTAAAGGGAGGTAAACAATTCAAAATGACACTTCAAGAACTGAGAACCAGGCCCCACCTGTCGGTCTCGGCGATCAACGATTACACCGACTGCGGGCTCCTCTACAAACTGGGCAGGATCGACGGGTTCAAGCCGGAGTTTCGATCTGACGCCATGGAATTCGGGTCGGCGGTGCATATCGTCCTGGCGGAGTATTACCAGCAGAAAATGGCCGGTGTGGATCTGTCCCTGAAAGAGGTTCACGACCTGTTCGAATATCACTGGCAAAGGCTTGCCGGAAGCAACGATGAAATCCAGTATGCCGAGGGCAAGAGCTTCGAGATTCTCCTGCTGGAGGGGAAGGAACTGCTCACCACTTTCTATCACAAAAGAGCGATGAACGGCTGCGAGGTGATCGCCATCGAGGAACCCTTCTGCTTCACCATCGAGGGTTGCCATTTACCCATGATCGGGGCCTTTGACCTGGTGGAGCGGGATGCCTCCGGCACGGTCGTCATCGTGGACAACAAGACTTCGGGACGGGCCTATTCCAGCGACGAAGTGGACCGGAACTTCCAGTTGACCGTCTATCAGATGGCTGCCAGGGCGATGGGCTTTTCAAAGGAGATCCTCCTGCGGTTCGACTGCCTGATCAAGACGAAGAACCCCAAATTCGAGCAGTACTACACGACCCGGACGGAAATCGACGAAACACGGGCGAGAAGGAGGATCATCGAGATCTACAGGGGAATCACCCGGGGCGTGTTCATCCCCAACGACAGTTCCACCAACTGGAAATGCAGGGGATGCTCATTCAAGAAGCCCTGCAACGAATGGTTTATGAAGGAGGCCGCATGAACGGAAAAGCAGTCAGGACCGCCCAGAAATACCTCACCTATTATAAAAACGACGTCAGGAAAAGGATCGTGGACATACAAAGGCTGAGCAGGGACCACACGGTAAAGGAGATTGCCGATTTCCTGAGGGACTATCTCCGGGAAAAGGAAAAGGGGCTCAGGAACATGATCCTGATCGACCGGACCCATAGAAAGGTCGATGAAATGGTTGCCGCCATCTTCAGATTATACATGGCGATCGGCACCCTGGAGGAAGGCAGGGATCTGCTCCATTTTGCCAGGGAAGCGGAGAACAGGACAAAAACAATGATCAAACCGGGAAAGGAGGTGAGCCGCATTGACACAACTGAACAGGGAGCAGGAACTGGCGGCCAATTTTATCGAGGGGACGGCGGCGGTGATTGCCGTGCCCGGAAGCGGAAAGACAAAAACCATGATGGAGCGGATAGGCATCCTGGTCACGAAACACGGCGTGCCGCCTGAGAATATCCTGGGGCTGACCTTCACCCGGAACGCCGCCGAGGAGATGAGGCAGCGGCTCGTTCCCGTGCTGGGCGATCTGGCTTCCAGGGTGACCCTGTCGACCATCCACAGCTGGTGCTTCTATATCCTCAAGAGCGAGGGCAAGGTCTTCGACATCCTCTCCGGGAAGGACCAGATCAGCTTCATCCGAACGCTCATGAAACGCAACCGGGCCAAGGAGATTTCCGTGGGGATGGTGTTAAGGGAGATCAGCCTGGCGAAGAACAACCTCATCTCCGCCGTGGAATTCAGAACCCTCTACGATGGGGACAAGACCATGCTCCGGATCGCGGACCTCTACGAAACCTACGATCGTGAAAAGGACAAAAGGTATCTCCTGGACTTTGACGATCTGCTCCTGGAAACCTGCAGGCTCCTGAACGAAAAGGATGATCTGAAGGAAAAATACAACAGCCGCTACCGGCATCTCCTGGTCGACGAGTTTCAGGACACGAACCCCGTCCAGATCGAAATCCTCAAGACGCTGATCAGCAATGAGAGCCACGACTCCAGCTTCTGGGTCTGCGGTGACGACTGGCAGAGCATCTACGGGTTCACGGGGGCATCGGTGGGGAACATCCTCAACTTCAACCGGGTCTTCCGGGATTCCCGGACATTCATCCTCAATCTCAATTACCGCTCGACCCCGCAGATTCTCCAGGCCTGCCAGAACCTGATCCACCACAACAGGAGAAAGATCGAGAAGACCCTGAAAACCGACAATCCCAATGGGGATCAGGTGATCGTCCTGGAATCATCAACGGAGGAAGGGGAAGCGCTTAACCTGGTCCGGGAGATTCACGACCTGGTGAGCTACAGGGGCTATGACCACAGGGATATCGCCGTTCTGTACCGGGCCAATTTCCAGTCAAGAGTCGTCGAGGAGATCTTCTCCCAGAGGAAGGTGCCCTATCACATCGAAAACGGGCTGAACTTCTATAACCGGTCGGAGGTCAAGGGTTTGATCGACTACCTGAGACTGATCGCCAAACCGGATTCCGACCAGGGCGATGAGGCGCTGACGGCTATCATCAATATCCCCAACCGCTACGTGAGCCGGAAATTCATTCAGGAGCTGCAGGAGTTTTCCGCGAAGAGGGACGTCCATCTCTATGAGGGCCTGAAAGCCATGGGAATAGACATTCCCTACGTCAGGAAATATATCAGGGACTTTATCGCCTTTCTCGATCCCCTTATCGATTACGCGGGGAACATGAGCCCGGCGGAGGTGATCGGGATCATCAGGAACAGTCTGGATTATGACCGGCATGTAACGGACGAGGATATCCCTTCGCCCGATGACGTGAAGATCCAGAATATCAACCAGCTGCAGCTCGCCGCTTCCAAGTATGCAAACATCCCGTCATTCCTGGATTACGTGGACACCTTTCAGGAGGAAACGGTCAACGACAAGGACGGGGTGTCCCTCATGACGATTCACAAGGCCAAGGGCCTGGAGTTTCCCGTGGTCTTCGTCATCGGGCTGGTGGAGGGCATTACACCGACCAAGAAGGGGGACCTGGAAGAGGAGCGGCGGATTGTCTTCGTGGGCATATCCCGGGCGATGCACCTTCTGTATCTTAGCCATTCGTTGAGTTACATGAACCAGCCGAGCAGAAAGTCCATGTTCCTCGATGAGATCATGGGCTTAAGGGATGATGGCATCGACGCAACGGTTACAGGGAAAGCGAACACCGCTTAGGCAATAACCCAATCGGGGGAAGGAACGAACACCTTCCCCTGACGATTTTACAAAGTTTGAGAAAGGGAGACCCGGACCATGGCAAGGGAGAATGTAAAGAGAAAACCAGGGGAAGCGTACGTGACGATCTGGAGCAAAATCTACACGAATAATTTCAGTGAAGCGATGATCGGCAAAACGGCAACCGGCCAGGAGATTTATGACTTCCTCATGCAGGATTGCGGCAACTGCTTCGATGAACACGGCAAGGTCATTCCCGGCGACTGCAATCTCTGGTACCTGGGATGCAACGAGAAATTCGGGGAGCTGACTTACAATAATCTGACCCTCACCTGGCGATTCGGGGAAGCATCCTTCTCCAATGTGACGAAGTTCATTGCCACGGCTTACAGGGATGGCCTGTTCACCCCGGACCAATACGATACGCTCCTGCGCAAGGTGCTGGAAGGCCTGCAATTCAGGGACATGTACGAGATAAGGGAATATCTTATCCGCAGGAGCAAAGAAAGGGATGGAACCGTGAAAGCCAAGGCAGGGGCATGCCCATGATACCGGGATTCTATGGATCATATCGGGGATTGGCCTGCCGTGTCCGCCTGATCAGAGAGAATCCGTCAATCAGGCCCGTTGAGATGAAGCATGCCGGGGATGTTCATGACCTGGTAAGGCAGGAACTGGCCGGTTCGGACCGGGAAATGTTTCTCTCCGTTCTGGTGACTTCCCAAAACCACCTGATTGGCGTTGAGACCATAAGTATCGGCGATCTCAACTCCTGCGTGGTCACGGCACGCGAGGTATTCAAAAGCGCCATTCTCGCCAATGCCGCGGCCATCATTGTCTGTCATAACCATCCCTCCGGCAGCCTTATCCCGAGCGCCGAGGATAAAAGAATAACTAAAATGCTGGCCAGGGCCGGTGACCTTCTGGGCATAAAACTGCTGGATCATCTGATCATCAGCCACGGGGGATACCGGAGTGTCCTTTACCCAGACAAGAAGAAGAAAGGAGAAAGAAACCATGTCATTTGAAATACTGCACGTCAGGGATGCGGAGAAGATACTGAAAAAGAAAAAAATGGACCGGGAGGTACGCCTGACCATGGAATACCTGGACGATGTCCTCTATGGAAGCACTTACCGGCGGGAGCTTTTGAGGCAGGCCCTGGAAGAGACAGGCTGGCGGGAGAGCAAGGAGCTGAATATCCTGGATGGGAGAAGGTACTGTTACAAGGGTCTCAAGAAAGGCGTGGCCATCGAGGGGAACCTGTCCTCCTATGAGTATGTCCAGGACGGCCTGCTGCGTCTCCAGGTGGGCTATGACAAGAAGAGGATCGAGATGGGGATTGTCCTGGTCACGGCGAAAAGGAGCGAGAAGAGCCGCCTGGGAAGCACCCGGGAACTGGTCGAGAAGGAAATCGAGATGCTCTACCCGACTATCTCCCTGCCGGTGACCGTTGCCCTCTTTGACCTGGGAGCTCCGGCGGCTTACATGGATAACGCGGAGCCGGAAGAGCCGGAGCGGGAAGCGATCGAGGATATCAGGGATTTGGATACAATGGATGAACAGGATATACAGATAGCCGCCTGACAGAGATCGGCAAATGGGGATTGGGGAGGAGGGGGGAGGTTTTCAGACCTCCCCCATGGAAAAAAGAGTTTGTTCGGATCGTTGCGTGCCTTACATGTCCCGCTGCCGCGTTATGGGTTCGTGGGAATGGTTGACCTTGATTCCTCTTTCCTGCCTTGAAATATAAAAAACGTATCCCTTGATTCATGTATCGGAGGCTTGGAAGGGATTCTTTAGCTAAACTGCCGCTATCCCGGCATATCTGTGAACAAGATCACAAGCCGAGCCGGATTTCATAATGCATTATGACTTTGATGCCTGGGAAATAACCCGGGCTTTTCTGATTTGGGAAAGGAGTGAACCATGTCGAATTTGACCACACTGGGCAAGGTCACGGAAAGGGTGGAAAGACTGTCCGCCCATCACCATGATCACCTGATCAACGTAAACGAAATAACCTTTGACGGTCTGGAGGAAATCAGCATCTCCGGGGAACGCCACAAGCTGAGGCCGGCGGCCCAGCAGTCCATCGCCAACCGCCTGGGGATACCCATCCAATACCTGAGAAGGTGTCCGGAGCATGTACAGCAGTTGAACATGAATTACTGGATTCAAAGGGAGAAGAACGAGGAGCTTTTCTTCCGGTTTGACGGGGATGATGTCCGGGCAATCTTCACCACGCGATATATCCCCACGGATAACATTGAAGTATTGGAGAGATTGAAAACGCTTGATTATGAACCGGACACGGAGGTCCAGTGCTCCCTGGATGACGAGTTCATGATGCTGAACATTCCCGATGGGAGGCAGATTTATCAAATCAATGGGGACAGGATGAAGCCTGGCATCTCTATCTCCAATTCGGAAGTGGGACTTGCTTCTTTATCTGTTGCATCCTTTGTACTGAGGTTGGTCTGCACCAACGGGATGATCTCGAAGACGGAAGTGTCTACCTCCTACCGGCATGTCTCGGCAAAGATTTTGGATGAGTTTCCCCAGGTGCTGGGTAACGTGGCCTACGAACTGGGCAGGCAGCGGGATCAGTTCCGGCTATCCATTGAAAGCAGGGTGGAGAACCCCGAGTCGACCGTCAATAGCTTCAGCCGCCAGTTCCAATTGAACAAGGAAGAGAAGGAGGCGGTGGAATGGGCGCTGCCGCTTGAATGGGGGTACACAATGTTCTCCGTGATCAACGTCTATACCAAAGCGGCCCACTATGAGGAATTGAGCGCCGAGAATAGATTTAAGCTGCAAAAGGTCGGGGGGATGATATTGGAGATGGTGCGGTAAGAGTAAGAAAAGGCCGGAGTGCATTCACGGGATTGGCGGATCTGGAGGGGTTGGCCTTCTCTGCGGTGCGTTCCGGCCTTTTTGTGGTGCAGGTGGATATGGGGCGGGATGACGCGGGAAAATGCTCCCGGGAACGGTTGGGAAGGAAGGGGATGGAAATGGCAACCAATCGGCCCGGCACACAAAAGCATTGAAAACCAATGAATTTTTTTGTATCAATACGGTCGTCTCATAGGAGCAAGTTGATCTGACCAATCTCCTGGGGGTATCCTTTCAAATGCAGCAAGAAGCGAAGGCTCGGATAATAAGCAATGATCTCCCCTCACAGGCAGGCATATCAGGGAACTGATTCTATCTCTGAGAAACCGATTACTGGATGAACTGCCGCTAATCGGCGAAAGCAACGGGTGCAAAAATAAGAGGGGTGGGAATAAACGCGGCAATACGAAAATAATATAAAGATATGCACCATTAACCATTTGCGAAAATTGATTAATAACAACGGAAGGAGTTACCTTGAATAAAGAAAAAATCACTCTATCCCAGCTTGAATCCTTCCTGCTGAAAGCTGCCGATATTCTACGTGGCAAAATGGATGCTTCCGAGTTCAAGGAATTCATCTTCGGCATGCTTTTCCTGAAGCGGCTCTCTGATGAATTTGATCGAAAGCGGCACCAACTGCGTCACGAAACCTTCACACATTTGAAAGATCAGCCCGACCTGGTCGATGAGCTCCTTGAGGATAAAACATCCTACGGTGAGACCTTTTACGTGCCCAAACGTGCCCGCTGGCACGAATCCTGGGTGGATGAGGACGGTAACACCGTTCCCGCCTTGAAAGATTTAAAGCACGACATTGGCAATATGCTCAATAAAGCCATTGCCGCCATTGAGGACGAGAATGATTCCCTTGCCGGAGTGCTCAAGAACAATATCAATTTCAATGAAATCAAGGGGAAAACCAAGATCCCAGACCAGAAATGGAAAGACCTCCTCGACCATTTCAATCAGCCCAATTTTGTCCTGGTAAACGACAACTTTGAGTTTCCTGATCTTCTCGGGGCCGCCTATGAATA
>CAYPKE010000116.1:0-8022 GCA_964411235.1 uncultured Syntrophales bacterium | reverse complement strand
ATCGATTTCACTTCCACAACGGGCATTTACGTCGTCCATACCCAGATGGGCAAAGGCATCATCCCCGATGACTGCCCCACCAGCCTTTTCGCCACGGGCATTCACCTGCACGACTATGTTCATTGCGGCATGGACCGGGCCGACCTGATCATCACCATCGGGTATCATACAGTGGAATATCCTCCTTTTGTCTGGAACGAACTCCTGAACAAGACCATTATCAACATCGACTTCACGCCATCCGACACGGACCCTTTTTTCAATCCCGATCTCGAAATAACCGGGGATATTGCGGCAGCCCTGCACGACTTGACAACACGCCTTCCGGGCAAAAGAGACTTTCCGCTTTTCGAAAAGACGAGAAAACTCATCCAGGGAAAAATCGATGCGGACATTCCGGACACATACCCGGTCCATCCCCAGGCGATAGTAAGAAAAGTCCGGGAAACTCTCGGGCGGGAAGACATCGTGGCATTGGACAACGGAATCTACAAGCTCTGGTTTAGCCGCCTGTACCCCACCTACGCGCCGAACACTCTGCTGCTCGACAACGCTTTGGCTACCATGGGAGCGGGGCTGCCCACCGCCATGGCGGCAAAGCTTCTCTCACCGGGGAAAAAGGTCCTTGCCGTCTGCGGTGACGGAGGATTCATGATGAACGCCCAGGAACTGGAAACGATGATGCGCCTTGAACTTCCACTGGTCACGCTCATCCTGAACGACAATGCCTACGGTTTCGTCAAATGGAAGCAGCAGAAAAAGCTGTTTCCGCCCTTTGCCATGGACTACGGCAATCCCGACTTCGTAAAACTGGCGGAAAGTTTTGGATTTTTTGGGCACCACCTCCGGCCCGGGGAAGATCTGAAGATGGTTTTGGAACGGGCATTCACTTCAGGAAAGGCAGCCCTGATTGAATGCCCTATCGACTACTCGGTCAATTACGATGTCTTTTCCGTGGAACTGGGAAACCTCGTCTGCGACCTTTAGGATACGGTTTTGATATGCCGGACCAATCCCGCAGCCAGCAGATATTTCATGGTTCGGGATTCCGAGAAGGGCGTGGCCCCGGCCAGGTTGACCAGGGCGACCAGATCGGCCAGGGTATCGATGTCCCGCCAGGGGGGAAGAATATAGGCCCGCAGGCCTTTATCCCGAAAGTGCCTGAGTTGCATCGAGAAGACTTCCGGCGTGCTCCAGGGAATATCCGCAAAAAGGCCTTTCCGAAAACCATCCCGGCGAAGGCCGACCAGATAATAACCGCCGTCGCAGGATGGCCCAAGGACGGCATCCTGATCCGCAAGAGCGGTGAAGGCCTCGTCTATGAAATCCAGGGGCAGATCGGGAGCATCGCTTCCGATCAGAACAACATATTCGAAACCTGCGCCGAAAATCTCGTGAAAGACGTTTTCCATGCGGTCCCCCAATCCTTCTCCCCGCTGCGGAATCTGGGTCAGCTCATGACCGAATAAAGACGCTGTTTCCTTGGTCTTTTCTCCCGGGGAAATGGCCAGGCGAAAGGACCACGTATCGGAGGCAAGATGCTGCAGGAGGTCCCGGATGAAGCATTCATAAAGCTCCGCGGCCGGACGGTGACCGATATCGGCGGCCAGGCGGGTCTTTACCAGCCCCGCCTCGGGAAACTTGGCCATCATTACCAGGCAGCGCCTGCCCGTTTTTTGCCAATCCGCTTCCTTCATTTCCGTTCCTCATCGGGATAATGCGGCAGGCATCCTGTCATTTCGTCAGGAGAACCCAGACCAAAACCAGAAGCAGCGAAGGCAGCAAATTCCCGATTCGGATTTTTGTTAAATTCAACAGATTCAGACCAATTCCGACGATGAGGATGCCGCCGACGGAAATCAGGGCGTTCAAGACCAGGGGGTCCTGCAGGAAAAGCAAATAAGAGGCCAGTAATGTCATGCCCCCCTGGATGACAAGAACCGACAGGGCGGAAAAGGCAACGCCCACACCGTACAGAGATGCGAAGGCGATGGAGGCGACACCGTCCAGCATGGCCTTCAGGTAGAGGGTCGATGCGTCTCCGGCTACACCGTCCTGTATGGAGCCGACGATTGTCATCGGGCCTGTCAGATAAAGAACCGATGCCGTGACGAAACCTTTCACGAATGTCTCAGAATCGGAACCGGCTCTCCTTTTCAATCGTTCGCCCGCGATTTCCACCCACTTCTCGATACTGATCCATTCTCCAAGGATGCCGCCAAAGAGCAGGCAACCCACCGTCACCAGAACATCTCCACCTGAAATGGCCATGCGAAATCCGATCAGTATGGTCGCCAATCCCAGGGCCTGGGTCATGATGATCCGGAAACGTTCGGGGGCATACTTTGCCACCGTCAGGCCAAGGGCGCTGCCCGCCAGAATGGTAACGCAATTTACAAAAGTCCCTGTCATTGAATGTACTTTCCTTTCCGGCTAAGGATTACGTTTACAAAAAGCTCGGCGATAAAACCATTACATATAAAGCCGGGCCAGACGCCCCGGGCTCACTCCCAGATAATAGAGGATCATGATCACACGATTCCGTAAAGTCGTAAAAAGAATGCCATCTCGATCCCATCGGCGGGATGATGTTTCGACGGCTTCCGGAAGGAGAACGATCCGGTCGCCCCGCCGACGGACACATCGCATGAAGTCCACATCCTCCAGCAGGGGGATTTCCCGGTATCCTCCTGCCTCATGGAAATAGTCCCGCCGGACAAATATGGCCTGATCGCCATAGGGAACACGGGTTAAGCGGGCACGCCGGTTCGTCGCTGCCTCAATAAGGCGGAATATCCCCCGCCTGTTGTCAATTCGGAGACAAAAAGCTCCCCCGACACAACCTGAATCGCGCGCCATAACGGAAATGACGCGGTTCAGCCCCCCTAAAGGGAGGCGGGTATCGGCATGAAGGAAAAGCAGGATCGCACCTGACGCCTTACGCGCCCCCGCATTCATCTGACAGCCCCGCCCCTTCACGGAAGCGATCCGAATCACTGCCGGATCGTCAATGACCGCGAGGGAGGTTTCTTCGGGATGGCCGTCGGCAACGATGATCTCGGCATCCCTTCCCTGCGGCATTGAGCGGATATGACGGACCGTGCCGTTGATCACGCCTGCCTCATTGTAAACGGGAATGATGACCGATACGGACGGATTCATGGACCCTCTGTGCTGGAAATTTCATTGCCATTTTTCATGAAACTTCATAAACTACGAACGGTTTTTTTTCAAACCTCTTTTCCGTAATAATCATCAGGAGAAAACATTCCGGGAAATCGCATGTTCCCGGGACGAGGAAAGCGTACATGAAAGACCCCATCGGCATCCTGCTATACGGCTACAACCGGAAAGACGCGTTACGGATCAAAACAACCCTGGACCATGCGCTGGAAGACGACCTGTTTATCATCAGCGGGTCAGGGAAGGAAAGCTGGCTCGTCGCCGACATTCTTGACAAAGGCCCGGAGGATTTCTACCAGGAGGAGGAACAAAAGATCATCATGTTTCTCGGATTCAATGAAAGCCAGGTCAATGCAACGTTAAAAGACTTCCCATCGCCTGAGGTAACACGCCCCATTTTTTGCGGCCTGACCGTCAAGAATATCCAGTGGACGATGGCCTGTCTTATCGACCATCTCCGGGAAGAACACCGGCAATTTACCAGACAAACGCCACAACCGGAAGGAGAAGCGTAATCCATGGCTCGCGTTGAACTGGAAATCCCTGAGCGTTTCATGTTCCGCACGGAAATCCCTGTCCGGATCGGCGACATCAACTACGGCAATCACCTGGGCAATGACGCGGTCCTGGCTTTAATGCACGAGGCCCGCCTGCGGTTTCTTATCCATTATGGATTCAAAGAATCGGATATCGGCGGCACCGGACTTATCATGGTCGATTCGGTCATCCTCTACATCGCCCAAGCCTTCTACGGCGATATCCTAACCATCGATGTCACGGTGGCGGATCTCAATAAATACGGTTTCGATCTCCTGTACCGGATTACGAACAACGACACAGGCAAAGAAGTTGCCCGGGCCAAAACCGGCATGCTTGCTTTCGACTATACAAAAAACAGGGTAGCCTCGGTACCCCGGGCCTTCAAGGATATCGCGGCCGCTGCCCAGCAATCATGACAGAATTTTGTCCCCCGATGTGCCGGATGTTTTGTATTTTTTTCACTTCACGGGGGAAGGCTAGGGTAAGGTGGTCCCGTAACCGGAAGCATTATTGATTTGAGTAAGTTCCTAAGGAGAAACCCCGCAAATTCCGTATAGACACCTTGGAAGCATCTGCAAATGAAAAAGTTAAAAGGGTTGAATTCCCGAAGGCCTCACCCCATCGGCTTTCCGGGGAAAGTATCCCGTAAAAAAAGACCGAAGCGGAAATCCCGATGCATCTGGATGCACTATCATACCGGCAAATTTAAAAGCACCGAAGAGATTGAAGCCTTGATGAAAAAGTACTGCCGCGCCAAGGAACTCGGCAAGGTCAGAGCGATTTAGATATCCCAACCTGAAGGAGAAATTGCATTCTATTTATGGACGACATCCGAGCCTTTCAATTGATCGACGAAATCGACAAACAGCTGCCGGAACTGGTCAAAGACCAAAGTTTCAACCCGGATGTTCTCAATATCCTTGACGATCTGGATGCCGACCGCCGCGCCATCGAGACCATCCCGGCCCAAATCGGCGAGGCGGTGTGGCTGCGTATACAGGAAATTGCCGCCGCCATGTACTCTGGAAACCTCCGGCAGGGTGCGGCGACAAGCTTCTACGACATCGTCACCCGCCTGGGCATGTACCAGACCAAGGTCATGATCATGCAGCTCAGGATTCACCAGTCAGCAGACCGGGACCCCCAGATGGAGCGGCTTCTTGCACGGAGTTTTGCCACCTCCATCATGGCGGGCGTCCTGGCGCTTCAGATGGGCTTTTCGGAAAATGCCATCCAGCGGGCGGAACTGGGAGGATTGTATCTGGAAATTGGGCGGCAGATGATGGTCCTGTACCGTAAAAGACACGCTCATGCCTCCGCGGAGATCGACGACACGTTCATCGACGCCTATCATCCTTACCTGGCTGTCAAACTCATCCGGCGTTTTTCCCTGCCGGATTACCTGCAAACGATCGTCCTGGCCCAGACGGTGATCCTGGAGGAAAATGCCGTCTCCCTCGCCGGCATGATCTATCTGGCCCGGGACATGGTCCTGACAAGTTTCCGGAAATACGGGAACCGCCTCGTCCTGCGCTGCCAAACCCCGCGCCCCGGCACCGACGTGAGCCGCACCCTCGAGGCGATCATCCGGGACAAGTTTCACGCCGCCGGCCTGGATCAATACCTGATTATCCTGCGGGTGCCCCGCATTCACGAATGGTAGCTGCAACAACCATGGCTTCGGATGCCGCCCTTTCCCGGCGATTTTCAACACCACGGCAAATTCCGGGAGAGGTTTTCGCAAGGTTGTCAGGGGAAAGATTCCTCTGCGAATCGCTCCAGCCGCCACATTTCACCGGAATCGGTGGCGACGTACAACGCTTTATCCGGCCCCAGAACAAGTGAACGGACACGCTGCGACGGCAGACCGGGGACCCTGGCTGTTTCGACCGTCATACCGGAAGCATCCATCTGCAAAAGCTCGATGCGCGCACCTCGCAGGAATCCGACCGCCAGACGCCCCTCCCAGTTCCCCCAGTGTGGCCCGCCGAGAAAGACACAGGGCCCCATTCCCTCGGAAACGCCACGATTGCGCCATGAAGGTTTAAGCGCATCAGGAAAGCGGGCCAAGTCTGTCATGGGTGTGGGTGTGCCGTCTGGCCTGTTTGATGTATATCCGCAATAATTACTCGCACACGACACACCTTCCAAGGGGGCGGGATCCCAACCGCCGTTGCCGCCTGCCGTCAGCGGCGTCACTTCATCATCGTGGCCGGGGCCATGTTCACAGACAAAAGGCTGGCCCGTGACGGGATGAAAAGCAATCCCCTGCACATTGCGATGTCCGTAGGTAAAGATACGCGGATCACCCCTAGATGGGGTCTCGTTTCCAGCCGCAGGCTTTCCGCTGCGGTCGATCCGCAGCACCTTGCCACCCAGGCGTGAAAGGTCCTGCGGCAACGGCCCGTTATGATTGTCTCCGGTCGTGACGTAAAGATAGCCGTCAAACGGGCTGAAACGAATGCGCCCCCCGCTGTGCGCCCCTGCCCCGCCCCACCTGTTGAATGTGTTCTTGAAGGGGATGTCGCTAACAATATCCTTCCGGTCGGCAACGCCGGTGTAGGTCTCATCGACGGTCAGGCGCACAACGCGATTCGTTTTGGCCTTGCCTCTGTTCGAGGCCATATAGACGTATACGTAGCGATTCTCGGAAAATTCCGGGTCGATCGCGACACCAAGCATACCGCTCTGCCCCTGGCAGAAGAAGTCATTCGCCTCCAGGGCGGCCCCGGCCACCCCGAACAAAAGCCGCACCGTCCCGTCCGATCGGCGCACAGAAAGCCCCCGGCATTTTTCCGTAAACAGCATGGCCCCATCGCCGGTAAACGCCATATCCCAGGGATTATTCAACTTCGACATGAGCACCGTTCGTTTGATCTGAAGCCCGCTTTTATCCATGACATCGGACTGTCCGTATCCGCAATGGACCAAAGCGGCCACAAACATGAGCAGGCATGCCGCCAGCACAGGCAATGATCCGGATGTTTTGCGTTTCATCACGTCCTCCCTTCGAGGGGTTGGGGCCGGAACAAGAAAGATAGATTACAACCAGCCAGGAAAGCATAGCCGTTTTAACGAGTGGCAAGGTCATGAGGTGAAACGGTCAGAGTTCACCGCACACCTCTTTAAGCCCGCATGCCGGCTTTGCGGCATCGAATACAGTCACCCGGACTGGCTTTCAGATGCCGACACAACCGTCCATTATAGGCCGTACTCAGACCTTTAAAATTGTCATGCCTTTTGATTCCATGGCTTCGGTAAATGCTTTCGTGTTTTCCACACTAAAGCCGATGCTCATTCTCTGGGTTGCAAACCGGATAAAAAACAGACTCTCTCTTTGGGGCCGGCCCCAGTCTAAAGAAAACCAGGTCTTGAAATCCCCTGTCCCCCAGCATCGCCATTTGCCGTGCTTCAAAGTCGACGGCTTTCTCTCAATCGCAAAGACTTCGGAATACTTCACGAATTTCGCCTGCCCTGAAGGGAAGTAATACTTCTTGATCCTAAGGCCGCCATCGCACACATCCACAAGCTTGTCTGAATAGATCGGATTGTTTTCCATGCTATTCCCTCCGGGAGTAGCGTAACCGGTTTGTCAGTTCGGGCTGACAATCCGTTTCTACAGATCGTGTTGGCCATTTTTGCCCAAGCTGATGGACGGCCTTTTCTCTTAAAGTTCCGACCGGAATTGGGCCGGCGTTGATGCCCCCGTAATTTTCCTTATGATCGATAGATCTTTCCGCTCATTGACGAAAGCGGCCGGTATGATATCAAAGGCGAGAGCAATGCAGATAAGAAAATCCAGAAACAACAAATCCGCCATCAAAGCCATCGTGGATACGATTATGGAGTCAGTATCCAAGCGCAACAGCACAATAAATGGATTGATCAGTAAAGATTTGGACGTAAACATCCAAATTTATCTTCCAACATAAGCCCTTTTAAGGCAACAACTTTTTATTATTACGGTTGGAAGCATTACTAATGAACGGAAAGTAAAAAAACCCCCGTGCAGGCTAAAAAGAATTAAGTCGCCATGTCGCAAATATCAATAATTAATATGGATAGGTCCTAATTGCATGCAAGGAACCGAAAAAGTTTATTTACAACACGACACGCCTGATAAAGACTTTTCAAGAATCATCCGGAACAACACCCGTACGATTTGTGTCCATAAAAAAGGGGGCTATCCGTAAAGGCTGGCCCCCTTCGATTAAACAGATTAAACTGGCTATTTAATACCCTTTTCCTTGATCGCTTTCAGGATCTTCTCCGGCGTCGCCGGGACATCGGTAATCATAA
>CAYPKE010000115.1:0-8024 GCA_964411235.1 uncultured Syntrophales bacterium | reverse complement strand
GCCTGCGGACCTTTTTACAAAGCCATCGCATTCGATGGTTTCAGAGACTTCTTACAAGACCATTAACCTTAAATACCCTTGACAGCGAGAGGGGTTCTGAGGTAGAAACGCCACTCCTTCATGCCGAGGCGGTGTAGCTCAGCTGGTTAGAGCATACGGCTCATATCCGTAGTGTCCGGGGTTCAATTCCCTGCACCGCCACCAAAAAAGCTTGACGTCAGCGTCAAGCTTTTTCTTTTTGCATGATGACTCATACATTAGACCAAGAAACAGCATCTTTTATAAAAGCGGCCTCGGCGAGCCTGTCAGGGATCGAGCTCGATTATGCAGCGCAGAGCAGATTTGTTGCCCAACAGAATGTAGATCGTGTTACCTGGCTGGCGGCGGGTGTTTGCATGCCATTTTATTACTATGCAGGCGGGTTCTACGTGCAGTTGATCAAGCGATCCCTGACCGTATCCCAGCCCGGTGATTTGAGTTTCCCCGGCGGCATGATGAGCCCCGTTAAGGATCGTATTCTGAGGTTTGCCATCACTTCCGGGATGTTACCCATAATTAAAAGAAACCCGGCCTTGAACTTTGACCGAGAAGATCCCCAAACTTTCGGTCTGCAAATGCTTTTTCTGGCCAGCGCAGTTCGGGAAGCCTGGGAAGAGGTACGGCTCAATCCTTACCATATTGTCTATTTGGGGCCACTGCCGACCTATACGCTTCAGTTCTTTCAGCGCATCATCTTTCCGTCTGTTTGCTTCATCGGAAAAAAATCACGCTATCAGATGAACGAGGAAGTTGAACGTCTGGTGCGAATCCCCCTTGCGGCATTTTTCAATCCGGATAATTATTATCGTCTACTTGTGCAGTCTGCTCATTCCAACGTCCATCGCGAATGTTTCCCCTGCTTGCTCTTCAAAGATAAAAGAAATGAGGAGCACATCCTGTGGGGGGCCACTTTTTTTTTGATGATGAATTTCCTGCGGATCGTCTATCGTTATGAAGTGCCGGCAATACCGAAGGATCGTTTCCTGAACAAAACCCTTTCACCGGGGTATCATCGCAATCATTGAACAGCTGGTTGTCATCATAAAAAAAGAGAGGATAAGCTTGATGCTTACCCTCTCTTTTTTTATGGCGGGGCCGATGGGACTTGAACCCACGCCCTCCGGCGTGACAGGCCGGCGTTATAACCAACTTAACTACGACCCCGCAGTTCTCTGTTTATATAGAAAGATCTCGTATCCTTGGTAGGCGGAACAGGACTTGAACCTGTGACATCCACGGTGTAAGCGTGGCGCTCTCCCGACTGAGCTACCCGCCCAGGCAATATTGCTTGATTGCAGGGGGGTTTTAGCAATATATTCTCTCATTGTCAAGAAGTAAGTGTGACGGCCCCTGGGCGTTTAAGCGATTATCCTCGCAATTGCATGGTGCGCAGGGTGCATCCAGTTCCTTTTCCTTGGAATCGGGAGGCAGCAAAGCGGCCTTCAACACATCGTCTACATTTTCGACCAGTATGATCTCCAAGACGCTCAAGATATTGGCCGGTACTTCGGACAGATCCTTTTCATTGTCCTTGGGAACGATCACCGTCTTGATGTTTCCACGATGGGCGGCCAACAATTTCTCCTTCAATCCCCCGATCGGCAGAATTCTTCCCCGCAAGGTGATTTCACCGGTCATGGCCAGGTCGGAGCGAACAGGTCTTCCCATGAATACGGAGGCGATGGAGGTTGCCATCGCAATGCCTGCTGAAGGACCGTCTTTCGGAATGGCGCCTTCAGGCACGTGGACATGAATATCCGTTTCTTTGTAAAAGTTTGCAGGCAGTCCAAATTGCTCCGCCCTTGCTCTGACATAGGTCAAAGCCGCTTGAACGGACTCCTGCATCACATCGCCCAGTTTTCCCGTCATGACCATTTTACCGGTTCCGGGCATGATGGACGCTTCCACTACCAGCAGTTCGCCACCGAACTCCGTCCAGGCCATACCTATGGTTAAGCCGATCCTCGCCTTGCCTTCGGTTTCTCCGTAACGGTACTTGGGAACTCCCAGATATTTGCGAACGGACTTGGATGTAATCCTAATTCTTTTCCTGTCTCCGTTCGTAACGACTTCACGGGCTACCTTGCGGCAAATGGAGGCAATCTCCCGCTCCAGATTCCTGACGCCAGCTTCCCGGGTATACTCACGGATAATGGTTTGAAGGGCACCATCGGTAAAATAAATGATCTTGTTGTTCAAGCCGTTCAGTTCTGTTTCTTTTGCAACGAGGAATTTCTTGGCAATGCTCATCTTTTCAGGTTCGGTATAGCCGGCAAGGCGTATCACCTCCATCCGGTCCTGAAGAGGCGCCGGGATGGTCTGGAGTACGTTGGCCGTCGTAATGAACATGATATCCGAAAGGTCATAGTCGACCTCGAGATAATTGTCATTGAATGCGTAGTTCTGCTCGGGATCGAGGACCTCCAAGAGTGCTGAGGAGGGATCGCCGCGGAAATCCGAACTGAGCTTGTCCACTTCATCCAGGCAAAAAACAGGATTGTTGGAACCGGCCTTCTTCAGCAACTGGATAATCTTTCCCGGCAGGGCGCCGATATAGGTCCGTCGGTGACCCCTTATTTCAGCTTCGTCCCGCACCCCTCCAAGGGAGAGTCTGACAAACTTCCGGTTCGTCGCCCGGGCAACCGATTTCGCAATGGATGTTTTTCCGACACCGGGCGGGCCGACCAAACACAGGATCGGACCCTTGTTTTTCTGTACCAGACTCTGCACGGCTAGATATTCGAGGATTCTTTCCTTGACCTTCTTGAGTCCGTAATGATCTTCCTCGAGAATAGTCTCCGAATCCTTCAGGCTGTATTGATTTTCCGTTTTTTCGTACCATGGCATATCGAGCAGCCAGTCAATATAATTTCGGACGACCGTCGCTTCGGCAGACATGGGGGCCATCATCTGGAGTTTCTTTATCTCCTGCTTCACCTTCTTGCCTGACTCGTCGGACATCTTCTTCTGCTTGAGCTTCTTTTCAAGCTCGGCTATCTCGTTGCGAAAGTCATCCTTCTCTCCCATCTCTTTCTGGATCGCCCGCATCTGTTCGTTCAGGTAATAATCCTTCTGCGTTTTTTCCATCTGCTTCTTGACGCGGCGTTTGATCTTTTCTTCGACCTCGAGAATTTGGATTTCAGAGATCATCATGCTGTAGATGGTTTCGAGCCTTTCTGTTACCTGGAAGATTTCCAGAATTTTCTGTTTGTCTTCCAGTTTGATATTCAAATGGGAAATGACAACGTCCGCCATTTTTGACGGATCGTCGATCGAGGAAACGGTGCTCAGCATTTCCACATGAACCTTCTTACTGAGTTTGATGTATTGCTCAAAAGCCTCTTTGATGTTTCTCATCAGGGCCTGTGTGCGAACGTCACTTTCATCAACAATATCTTCAACTTCTTCAACCCTGACGAAAAAGAACTCTTCGTTCGGGAGATAATCCCGCACAACGCCCCTCTTCTTGCCCTCAACCAGAACTTTGACGGTTCCGTCGGGCAGTCTTAGCAACTGGATGATAATCCCGACCGTCCCGACTTTGCAGATATCCTCCGGGGTGGGATCGTCTTTATGGGCACTCTTTTGCGCCACCATGAAAATGCCCTTCTCGTCCTTCATGGCGAATTCAAGTGCGGAGATGGATTTCTCCCGCCCCACAAAAAGCGGAACAATCATGTGGGGGAAAACCACGACGTCGCGCAGCGGCAATAACGGAATGGTGATAATTTTATCTTCCCTGTCTTTGTTCATATTCTTTCCCAGCGTTCCCATATTATTCCTCGGCATGAGAATCAGGCTGTCTTGGTTTGCTGTTCGTAAAGAAGGATGGGCTGCTCCTGATTCAGAATCACGTCCTCGTTTATGACGCATTCTGAAACATCCTTACGTGAGGGTATTTCATACATGATGTGCAGCATGGTATCTTCAATAATTGACCTTAAACCTCTCGCCCCGGTTTTCCTTTCCTCCGAAAGCTTGGCGATCGCCTTTAGCGCCCCGTCGGTGAACCTCAGTTTGACATTTTCCAATTCAAACAGCTTCTTATACTGCTTGGTGATCGCGTCTTTGGGCTCCGTGAGAATGCGGAACAAGTCGTTCTGATTGAGGTCACTCAGGGTTGCCACCACGGGCAGTCTGCCGATAAATTCGGGAATCATGCCGTACCGCAGGATATCTTCCGGCTGCACTTTATCGAGAACATGCTCCTTGCGGATCTGCCTGCGGCTCTTGACTTCCGCACCGAACCCGACCGCGTTGACGCCCATGCGCTTGGCGATTATATCTTCAAGGCCGTTGAAGGCGCCGCCGCAGATAAACAGAATGTTGCTCGTATCGACCTGGATAAACTCCTGCTGCGGATGTTTCCGGCCGCCTTTCGGGGGAATGTTTGCCAGGGTGCCTTCCATGATTTTCAGGAGGGCCTGCTGCACGCCCTCTCCCGAAACGTCTCTCGTGATCGAGGGATTCCCGGATTTCTTGGCGATTTTATCAATTTCGTCAATGTAAACAATGCCTCTGGAGGCACGTTCGACGTCATAATCGGCATTTTGCAGAAGGCTCAAAATGATGTTCTCCACGTCCTCCCCGACATAGCCGGCCTCCGTCAGGGATGTCGCATCGGCAATTGTGAAGGGAACCTTCAGGATTTTTGCCAGGGTTTTGGCCAGGAGCGTTTTCCCGGAGCCGGTTGGGCCGATGAGCAGAATATTGCTCTTCTGGATCTCGATATCGCCGACGGTATTGGTATTATCTGAAAACAGCCTCTTATAGTGATTGTAAACCGCTACCGACAGAACCTTCTTCGGTTTATCCTGTCCGATGACGTACTGGTCTAGGTAAGCTTTAATCTCTTTAGGTTCGGGAATTTTCTTTGTTGAATCGTCGAAAACCGCTTTCTTGTCTTCTTCCACGATGCACCGGCAGAGATTGATGCATTCGTCGCAGATATAAGCTGCCGGTCCGGCAACCAGCTTGCGCACCTCATTCTGATCTTTCCCGCAGAAAGAACAAAACATCAGCTCCTGTTCCTCATGGTTGTTTTTTCCTTTTCTTGCCATTCAATACCCCTTATCAGGCCCTCTTCACAATGATCTCATCAATGATACCATATTGCTTGGCCTGTTCGCTGGTCATAAAATAATCTCGTTCCGTATCGGTCTGTATTTTCTCAAAGGTCTGTCCGGTCAACTGGGACAGCATACGATTCAAATCGTCTTTCAGCCTTAGTATTTCCTTTGCCTGGATATCAATATCCGTTGCCTGTCCCTGAAAACCACCCAAGGGTTGATGGATGAGGATTCGCGAGTGGGGAAGCGCAAACCTCTTTCCCGGTTCCCCCGCGGCCAGGAGAAACGCCCCCATGCTGGCGGCCTGTCCCATGCAGACCGTCGATACGGATGGTTTGATGTACTGCATGGTGTCGTATATGGCCAGGCCGGAACTGACATGTCCGCCCGGTGAGTTCAGGTAAAAGAAAATTTCCTTTTCCGGATCTTCCGATTCCAGGTATAGGAACTGCGCGATGATCAGGTTCGCCACATCATCGTTGATCGGCGTGCCCAAAAAGACGATCCGGTCTTTCAAAAGGCGCGAATAAATGTCATAGGCCCTCTCGCCTCTGCCATCCTGCTCCACAACCATGGGAATAAGAGCCATCTGCACGACCTCCTACACGGCGATTTCTTTTTTGACGATGTTTATGGTCGCCTTGCTTTCAAGGAAATCCATGACCTTTCTGGTCAACAGCTCGTTTTCCATGCCGTCTATCATATTGGCGTCCTCAAAGCGCTTTTTGATCTTCTCGAAATCCTGTGCGTAATAGCCGGCAAGATTCCGGATCTTTTCGTCAATCTCTTCGGTGGTCACGGTAATGTTCTCCTTGGCGGCAATCGCCTTGAGAATCATCCCTGCTTTGACGACCTTTTCGGCGTCGGGCTTCATGTGATCGCGCATATTTTCAGCCATATCCTTGGCCCTTTCTTTCGGTATGCCGTTTTGCGTCCAGCGGTGAGCAGCTTCGATCACCATTTGCTCCAACTGGTGTTCCAGCAGCATCGACGGCACTTCCAATTCATTGTTTTGAATAAGTCGATCAATCATGCGTTCTCTCAAATCCGCATTGGATTTGTTTTCCAACTCGATGGTCAGCTCCTTTTTGAGCTCTTCCCGCAGCTCATCCATTGTGTTGAACTTCTCGAAGTTCTTGATGAAGCTTTCATCCAATTCGGGGAGCTTCCTGATTTTATGGTCCTTAAGGTTCACCGTAAATTCAACTTCCTGGCCGGCGATATGCTCCACATGGTAATCCGCGGGAAAAGTGAGCATAAATACCCGCGTTTCCTGTTTTTTCATTCCCGTTAGCTGGTCTTCGAAGGCATCAATGAACTGGCCGGATCCGACTTCCAGAAAATAATTATCCGACGTCATCTCTTTGACGGCCTGTCCGTCAATTTTTCCCTCAAATTGAATGGATGTGAAATCGCCCTTTTGAATGCCTCGGTCTTCTGTAACGTCTTCCATGTAACTGTAAAAATGCTGGAGCTTTTCCAATTTCCTGTTCAAGGCCTCTTCCGTTACCTCCGGATCTGCTTTTTCCAGCTCCATGCCGACATAATCCTTGGGTTCGAAAAAGGGCTCCACTTCTACCGTCACGCTGAACGAAAACGCTTCATCTTTCGAGAGTCCCTTGTGGTCCACGTGGGGGTATCCGGCTGGCCGCAGTTTTCGGCTGTCCATCTCTTCCTGGTAATGATTGGCAATGATTTTCGATGCCGCATCGTTTTCCGCATTGTCTTTGAAGTATGTTTCCAGAATTGTCCGTGGGATTTTCCCCTGCCTGAATCCCTTTATTTTGGCCGTCTTTTTCAGGTTTTCGTAAACCTTATCCAGTTCCATTTCGACATCGGACCATGCCACCTCGAAATTCATTTTCTTCTTGATCTGGCTGATATCTTCAAATTTAACACACGATGCTGCCACGGCTCTATAACTCCTTATTTTATTTTGGTGCGAGAGAGGGGACTTGAACCCCTATCCGCTCTCACGGGCTGGATCCTAAGTCCAGTGCGTCTGCCAATTCCGCCACTCTCGCAGATCAAATGCATGAACGACTCTATATAGTAACTGCTTCCGGCATTGTCAATGTTAATTGTTCTGAGATTCGGATGTCTTAAGACTAACCCCACGCTGTGAAAAACATTACAAAAAAAACCGCCTTAAAGGCGGTTTCCTTAAAACTGGTCGGGGCGAGTGGATTTGAACCATTAGCCGACCGCCGAAAGCCTTATATAGTCCATGGTTTAATAAGTCAAGAATTCATTTAGAGGAAGAGCAGAGGATGTCGCCATTCCGGCCGCATCCTTATTATTGTAATCCGCGGGATCATATAAAATGGGAATTGCACAAAAGCACCTCACCGAACAAGACCGCATCCGGATCGCCCAGGGACTTTTCAAAGTCACCCAGGTCGAAGAGGCAAAGGGCGAACTGCACGGCCTCTGCCCGATCCACGGGGAAACCAACCCGTCATTTTCCTACAATTTCAGGACCGACCTTTATAACTGCTTTTCCTGTGGCGCGTCCGGTGATCTGCTTCGCCTCTGGTGCGAGGTCAATGGTCGCGGCCAGAAGGACGGCTTCAAGGATTTCTGCGCGGAATTCGGCATTTCTCCTGGAGGGGAACAGAATCGTCGAGCGCCGGCGGCGCAGGGGGCGGGAGGCGGCGGCCCGGGAATAAGTCATGAAAAGGCCGTCGAGCAGATGCGCCTGGCCTGGGAGAAGTTCCCGAAGCTGCCGGAAGTGTGGCTGCAACGCCTGGAGAAAGAGCGCGGCTGGTCCCGTGAATGGATTGAAATCCTGGACATCCGCCTGCAGACGTTTTACCTGAACAAAATGGGCGGTCTGAACTCGATCGAGCTGCCGGAACGGATCGCCATACCTGTCAAAGATGACAAGGGCGAGCTGGTCAATATCCGGCTGTATGC
>CAYPKE010000114.1:0-8081 GCA_964411235.1 uncultured Syntrophales bacterium | reverse complement strand
TTCGTTGCGTGCGATTTGCTCAATCGTATTTCAGGGTGCCGGTTCTGACGGGGACAGTTCCTCTTTGAGTATTCGGAGAAATTTATCCCTTGCTTGTCGTTCGATCCAGGGTTTGTGACCGCACTTTTCAAGGAGAATAAAGTGGCAATCCTTGACAGCGGCGGCCAGTTGGGGTTGCACGCCTGCGGCCGGATGGGGATCGTAATCTCCGTGAATACACAATACGGGGCAGAGGATATTTCTGAGCAGATCGAGCAGTTCCCCCGTTCTTCTCATTTCCGCTGCGTCTTCCCAAACCTTTTGAAAAATATCCCCCCGGTATTGAATGATTTCGGTCTCTTCATCAGTCGGGTCATAATAGTCGGTTTTCGCAACCAGGGCCCCGAGTGCGGCCAGGGCGGAATCCTTATTTTCCGACTCCGGATCGGAGAGTGTCATGAGATGGTCGATGAAAACAGCTTTTTCCCCATCATTGAGACGATTCATCCTTGTTTCCAGAACTTGTACGGTGTAACGCTCTTCGAAAGGTCCGCAACCGATGAGTATCAGTTTGTCAACCAGGGAAGGAACTTTGGCCGCAACGAGCAGACTCAGCCATGCGCCCCAGGAAAAGCCCACCAAAACAACCGGCGGATCACCCCACTGTTCGATCACACTGATTAGCTCAGAAACCTGTCCGGCGACCGACGATGCCGTTTGATGGGGTTCCAGTATTCCCCGGTTAGCGGCAAGATCTACGGCCAGGGGTGCCATTTCTCCGGCCGCACCGGGTCCGCCGTGAATCAGGACGGCTTGATATGGAGCCAGGCCGTGGATTTTAATATGTAAGGGGGGCTCTTGGAGATGTCGGATCATTTTCTTTGCCTTTCTGCATGTTTATGTTTATGGCTGGTGTTGGTTCACGAAAGCCCTCTTTATTTGTACCTTTTTCAAGGAAGTCTTCCCGCTTGTTTCAAACGGGTCAGGATGCCGTTGATTTGGGGAAGGGCGGCGAAAGCGGCCTTCTCTCCCTCCAGCACGGCTTCATGGCGGCGCGTGAAATCGGCGGATCCGATAAAGCCGACATTCGGCAAAATCACGACGTCGGCCTTAGCAATTTGGGCCTCGGCGATTTTGCCGTACATGATATCGATGGATTTGAGAAGCGTTTCAAAAGTGCCGGCAGGGAGATTGCGGGCAACGTTGGAGGAGAGATTAACAGCGATCACTACGTCAGCGCCGTAACGCCTTGCAACGTCTACAGGCAGCGGATTGACTACACCTCCGTCGACATAGGTTTTGCCGGAAAAGTTTACCGGTCGGAAAACGCCGGGAACGGAACAACTGGCCTGAACCGCCATCCCTGCATTCCCGGTGGCGAACACAGCCTCTTCGCCGGTTCTGATATCCGTGGCGACGGCGTAGAAAGGGATGCGGAATTTTTCAATCGGCGTATTTTGGACTTTGGCGTTGACGTAGCTGCGAAGACGTTCGCCCCCGACAAAGCCTTTATCGGGCAGGATCAGCTCCGTGACATCGTCCCTGGTGAGGGACATTGCCAACGTCTGTAATTGGTAAGCACTGTAACCATAGGCGTACAGGCCGCCGACAAAACTGCCGGCGCTGGTTCCCACGATCATATGAACAGGCACGCCTTTGCTTTCAAGTATTTTGAGAACGCCGATGTGAGCAAAACCCTTTGCCGCGCCGGCGCCCAAGACCAGGGCTATCCTGGCCGGCTGCGGAGTGGGCTGCACCTGAGGTGCCGCACAGGCGTACAAGGCGCAAAGGATCGTCAGAATCCACAAATAATGCAACAATCTTTTCGACAAGAAACCCTTCATTTTTCTACGCTTGCCATCCTATCGATTTCCTGCTGGTTGTTCAGACAGGATAAAAAAGTATGATCGATCGCCTAATCATGTGGTAAGAATCTCCTAATGGCAAGCCATTGTTTTGTCAATCTGATCTTAAACCCAGGCAGGATGAACGGCCTTTCGGCAGGTGCGAATGCAGGATAGCAAAAAACATGCGGGATAAACGGAGAACCCAAACGGCATCGGGCCGAAAAGCAAAAAGTCTTCGAAGGACTTCATCGCTTGCCGTTGCGTCGCAAGAATGCGGGACGGTGCCGGCTTTTATTGAGACATTGATCGACACCATTCCCAGCGGGATATTCTACAAGGACAGCCGGGGTGTCTATCGGGGATGCAACAAAGCCTTCGCCTCTTTTCTCGGTTTGACCAAGGAGGATATTGTCGGCAAGACGCTTCAACAGGTTTTTCCGCCGGATCTTGCGGACAAATATCAAAAGATGGATTTGGACCTTTTTGTCAATCCCGGCAAACAGGAATATGAATGGCAGATTGTCTCCGCCGACGGAACCCGCCGCGACGTTGTTTTCAGCAAGGCCACGTTTCAGGAGCCTGACGGCAACCTGGGCGGTCTGGTCGGTGTGATGACCGACATTACAGCGCGAAGACAGGCCGAAACACAGCTCAGGGACAGGGAGGAGATGTTCAGGATGATGGCCGGCACCGCACAGGACGCGATCATCCTGATGGACAACGAAGGCCGGATCATCTTCTGGAATGCGGCGGCGGAGAAATTATTCGGCTATAAGGAGGAAGAGGCCCTGTCCCAGAATCTTCATCTTCTTTTGGCTCCTCCCCGCTATTACAAGGCATACAAGAAGGGATACAGCGTTTTTAGAAAGACCGGCCGGGGTGATGCCGTTGGAAAAACCCTGGAATTGGCGGCAGTCGGAAAAGACGGTGTTGAATTCCCGATCGAGCTTTCGGTTTCGGCCACCCGGATTGGCGGCAAGTGGCATGCGGTCGGCATCGTTCGCGACATATCCGAACGTAAAAGGATTCTGGAAGCTCTGCGGGCAAGCGAGGAAAGATACCGGAACATCTTTGAGAATGCTGTAGTGGGAATCTTCCAGTCGTCACCGGACGGACGCATTATCAACGTCAATCCGACCCATGCGCACATGTTTGGCTATGATTCCCCGCAGGAAATGATTGATGCCTTTGAAGACATCGGCCAAGGACATTATGTCAATCCGCAGGATCGCCGGCGGTTTAAAGAAATATGCGATGAACAGGGTTACATTCGCGGTTTTGAAGTCGAATTTTACAACAAGCAGGGCACAAAGATCTGGGTATCGCTCAACGCGCGCACCGTGAGGGACAGCGCAGGCGATGTTCTATACTATGAAGGCATTGCCGAAGATATCACCAAAAGGGTTCAGGCGGAAAAGGAGTTGAAGGAGTCGAGGCGATTCCTGTCCCAGGTTATCGATTTTCTCCCCGATCCGACTTTTGCCGTCGACTGTGCGGGACAGGTCCTTGTCTGGAACAAAGCCATGGAGGAAATGACGGGAATCAACGCGTCCGAAATGGTCGGCAAGGGAGATTATGAGTATGCCTTGCCTTTCTATGGATTCCGTCGGCCGATGCTGGCCGATCTTTTGTTTCGCCCGGATGAGATTCGAGAAGGGGATTACGAAGTCCTGAAGAAGGGCGAAGACATGCTTCTGGCCGAAAGCGACAGGACGGTCGGGGGAAGTCTGCGCACGATCTGGGGCAAGGCGGCTTTTCTTTACGACAGCGAAGGCCGAGTCCTCGGCGCCATCGAGTCGATCCGCGATATCACCCGGCGCCGGGAGGCGGAGGATGCTCTGAAAAAGCGGGAGCAGGAATTGCTGATCAAATCACGCAGCCTAGAGGAGATCAACGTTGCCCTGAAAGTACTTCTGGATCAGCGTGTTAACGACAAAAACGAGTTGGAAGACAGCATCATGTCGAACATGCAGAAGCGCGTGGCGCCTTACCTGGCGCGGCTCAAGGCCAGTGCTTTGGCCCCCCGGGAAGCTGCCTACCTGCGCATCCTGGAGGATTCCCTCCACGAAATCGTCTCCCCCTTTGCGAATAAATTAGGCTCCAGGCTGTCCACCCTCACTGCGAGAGAATGTGAGATCGCAAAACTGATACGCGATGGCAACTCAACGAAAGAAATTGCAGCCATGCTCCATGCAACAAGCCGTGCCGTGGAATTTCACCGTGACAATATCCGCAAAAAACTGGGCCTGAACAAAAGCTCGCAAAATCTGAGGACTTATCTTCTGACCCTGGTTTAATATCAGGATATACCTGATAATAAACAGGCGTTCTCCCCGTGTTGCCTTCTTGTGCAGGTGGATTTAATTAATAATAGAAATAATAAACAAGGACGAGTGGCGCCGGAAAGAATGCCTGTTTTCGGTGTCGAGGTCCGTTGACTGTTAATGAATACCAAATTTAAAATAGCGGGCAGGATTAAAGCCATGAAACTGATCAAGATCCCTACCTCGGCAATGGTTGGATTACCAGAGGATGCTGAGAAGGTTAAGACGCCTGACAGCGAGCCGTTACCGCGGCCGGATTCTCTCGCCAAGAAAGAGGAAGAAGATGTCCTCCGTGATCAGATCGGAGAATGCGATCATTTGACCGCTTCCTATTGGGGATGAAACTGTATTGAAATATTGTTTTCTTTCTTGCTGACTTGAAGGAGGCTTTATGCAGAAACGGGAAATGGTGTGCTCTTACTGCGGCAAGCACGGCGGGATCGATGTCTGGGGTTTTCATGGCGGTATGAGAGACAGGGAACTGTTTCAATATCTTGGACATAATCCCCTTTCGGGGCACATGCATTTTCAATGTCCCGCATGCCATATCGTGCTTTTGGTCAGCCCTCTGGCCATTCTCGGAAAGGGTGTGATCATGGCCGATTTTCGTCATGAGCGCGAGGCCCGTAAACCATGGAAGAAAATTCTCCACCTGTTGGGTGTTCAATCAGCACCACCCGCCTCCAGAGGCCTCATGGTCCATTGAATCACGGAAATTAACGGTTCCCCAAAGGCGCCCGGCCTTTCGAGTGAACCGGTTTCGAGGATGGCGGGGAATCCGCAAATCCCTTTTTTTGCCTCATCCTCAGAAGTTGAGTGAAAGGCCGCTGCATGAAAAAGAAAACCGCAGTGCTGCTTCTGACTCCCGAGATCGGCCGGCTGCCGGACGATATGGGCACGCTGGCCAGATTTATCTCCGGAAAGAGTGGGGGCATGGGCGAGGTCGTGGCGGCCTTGTGTGAAGGCCTGCGAGAAAGAGGCATTGACTGTCATTTGGGCACGCTGAACTTGAAGAAGCGATTCAAGGAAGAGTGCGGATTGAATGAGAACCAGTGGCGGGACGTCCGTTACAGGATCAATCCGGACAGAATCCATCTGGTCAACGCTTCGTTCATTGCGCCTTTACTCAGTGCCTACTCAGACAATCCGCTTTTGAATGCCGCAGAGTTTCAAAGACAGATGGTGAATCACATTATCAAAATTGTGCGTGCCAAAAGCGGCGGGCGCCTTATCCTTCACAGCCACGACTGGATGGCAGGCGGTGCCATTACGGCCTATGCCAAGGCAACGGGTTGTCCTGTCCTGCATACCATCCACAATGTGCACACAGGACATATTCCCCTGGACATGCTTTTCGGGGTGGATTTGGATAATCTTCGGGAATACTTCTACATGTCTTACGATCAGGGGCGGGAAGCGGTCGATTGTCAGGCCACGGCCATCAAGAATGCCAGCCTGATCAACTTCGTCGGAGTACGATTTCTCTACGAAATTCTTGAGGATTATTTTCTGGATCGCGCCATCATTTCGGCGTCGGTACGGCAGGAAATCAAGGCCAAATATCATCACGGCTCAACTCTGGCGATCCTGAACGCCCCTTCAAAGCTGATGTATCCGGAAATTTGCCCGCACCTGGTCAGGAATTTCGGTTCCGATGACGATGTCCTTGCTGCCAAGAAAGAGAATCTCGTGGTGTTCCAGGAAAGGACGGGATTGCATGTCAATCCCGGCGCGGTCCTTTTTTTCTGGCCTTCACGCCTCGATCCGTCCCAGAAGGGTGTGGAACTGCTGGAAGATATTGCCCTGCGTTTCGTGATCGAAAACGGAGATGCCCAGATTGCCGTGGTCGGAGACGGCGTGGGGCGTGACAAAAAACATGAAGAGGCACTGGGACGCATTGCCGTGGCGTCGGGTGGTAAAATCGCCTACCATCATTTTAACGAGTCTCTTTGCATGCTTGGCTACGCGGCAGCAAGCGACGTCTTTGGGGCATCCCTTTACGAACCCTGCGGACAGATCGACCAGGTCGGCAATCTTTTCGGCGCGACGGCGACAAACCGCGATACGGGAGGCTATCATGATAAAATCAAGGAACTTCACATCCGTGATCTTGGAGCCGAAGCGGATGAGGGCAATGGTTTTCTCTTTCGCGACTACGATTCCGGAGGGCTCTGGTATGCCCTGTCCAGAAGTTTGTGGTTTCACCGGCAAGCCCCTGAGGTTCGTGAAAAGCAAATGCGGCGCATTATGAAAGAGACAAGGCGTTTGTATAGCCTGTCCAAAATGATCGACGAATATGTCGCCGTTTATGAAAGGCTCAATGGGAACCGCCCTCTTGCCTGAACAAGGAGGGGCGTGTCTGGAGCGATCGGCTAAATGCTCGCCTTGGGAAGGCAAACCCGGATTCTTTGGTTTGTATCCGGGCATTCCCGGGGAAGATGGGTCAACAGGGAAAAATAACGACGGGAGGTCTAAGAATATGCATGGATGGTGGATTAGGAAGCCGATTATTATGGCATGCGCCTGTCCCACAAAAAGAAACCTGCAATACCTTTATGATGCAGGTTTCCGGATAATCATTTCTCTGATTGATGAACGGGAGGACGCTCCCCTTTACGATCGGTGCAAAGTGATTGACATGGGGTTTATCAGGTATAGTATTCCTGTTGGTGAAGGCCGTTTGCCCACGATTGGTCAGATCGAACAATTTTTGCAGCTCGTTCGTCAGGGTAGTGAGAACCGGAAGGTCATCGTTCATTGCCAAAACGGTGACCAAAGAACCGGCGCCATGGCAATGGCCTATTGGGAGGCTTTCGGTTGTTCAGCAGATGATGCGCGTGCAGAGGTTTACAGGCGGAAACAGGCACCGGTCGATTTTGTCCGGATGGATGTTCCAGCCAGTCTTACCTGTACACAGAGGGAGGGATGGAAAAATGAAAATCCAGGAAGTCAGGGAGATCGGAAAGCGTTGGGGTGTGGATACCCGAATCGGCCGGACTAAGAAGGCCATCATTCAGGATATTCAAAGCAGGGAAGGTTATGACCCCTGTTTCGGAACGAGAAGTCAATGCGATGAAAACGGTTGCCTTTGGCGGGAAGACTGTTTGAAATAGGCAGAGGCACAGTCATAATTCGCCGAATCATCCCCTTCGGGTGCTCTCCGGATCACAGCCAGTCAGCTTTCCGGAGACTGTCCGCTTGACCGGCTCCATGAAACGAGAGGGATTATTAAAAAACCTGAAAGGATTTCCCTTGACAAATGGATGGAAATTACGTAGCCTCCACTTTTCAATTTTCATAGGTTGGTGAAGGGATGACTACATATCAAGCGAAAAAGGATGAGATTCGGAGAGAGTGGTTTCTGGTCGATGCGGAAGGTCAGGTTCTCGGTCGGCTGGCTACACAGATCGCCGCACGCCTCAGGGGGAAACACAAGCCCGTTTATACGCCTCACGTGGACACGGGGGACTTCGTCATCGTCGTCAACGCCGACAAAGTGGTTCTGACCGGCAAGAAGCTCAAGGATAAAATTTATTACCATCACACGGGCTATCCGGGGGGGATCAAGTCGGTCTCCGCAGGGAAACTGCTTCAGGAGAAACCGACAGAGGTCTTGCGTAAGGCAGTCCGGGGAATGTTACCGAAGAATACCCTGGGTCGGGCCATGCTCAAAAAGCTGAAAATCTATGCAGGCGGGGAGCACGACCATACGGCCCAGTGTCCCAAAGTCACTTCATTCAGTTCTTAAACGATTCTCGTTGACCAATATTTTGTAGAGAGGCAGATGATGGAAAAGCGCTTTTATGCGACGGGGAAAAGGAAAACGGCCATAGCCAGGATATATATGAAAGAGGGCGCCGGGACGATCACGGTCAACAAGCGCACTTTTGATGATTATTTCACACGGGACAGCCTGAAAATGCTCATCCAG
>CAYPKE010000113.1:0-8141 GCA_964411235.1 uncultured Syntrophales bacterium | reverse complement strand
CGAGGCTGAAATGGATGCAGACGAGGTCGATTTTGTTGTGGCGCACGGAACGGGCACGTTGCTGAATGACCAGGTCGAAGCCGAGATCATCCGGAATGTTTTTACCCGAAAGGTCCCGGCTGTGATTGCCCTTAAATCATGGATCGGTCACCTGTCGACGGCCTGCGGCGCCGTCGAACTCGCGGTTGCCCTGGCGGCCCAGGAAGTGGGTTATCTTCCGGAAATTCGCAATCTCGCAGAACCCTGTGTCGAGGGGATTGATTTTGTACGAAAGGGACGGTTTGTGACAGGAAAGCGCTTCGTGATCGAGAATTTCGGTTTCGGCGGCCAGAACACGGCCCTTGTGGTAAAAAGATAGCGCATTTGCCGGTATCTGCCTGAGACGGGGATAAGCGCGGACATGTCTGCCGACGGTAACGCGGAGGATTCAAGCAATGCGGGAGAACATGGCGCATGGATGTGCTCCTTCTACCCGGTATTTGACAAAAATCTTCGGGCAACAAACACCAAGGTATGAAAGATGAACAGCATCCTGCATATCAATACCGGCCTGCCGTCCATTCTCCTGCTCCGGCGGATCGACGCCTGCGACAGCCGGGAAATCCGGGGTCTTTGTTTCTTCGACGGAAAGGGCGCCTTTACCCTGATCGAGGCTATGGCGCAACTGGGGGCTTTTCATCTGCGAAAACGCGCCGATTTTCGGCGGCATGCCTTCCTTGTGAAAGTCTCCCGCTGTACGATTCCAGAGCCCTTGCCGGCGGTCGGCTTCCTGGAACTGGAAGGTCGGCTGACCGCAGGCAGCGACCGCAGTGCCGCGTACCGGCTGTGCGCGGCGAGTGGGAGAGAAACGGTCATCGCGGGCGATTTTCTCTTTTCCACCGTGGATTATGACGAACGGTTTGCAGGGGAGAAGCTCAGGAAGCACTATGAAAGGATATTCGCATGTTTGACCAGCGCATCCGGGATCGCCTGACTCTTCAGAAGCGGTCAGGGCTCTACCGGTTTCCCCCCGTTATCGAGCAAAGGTCCGGCAAGCATGTCGTGATCGACGGGAAAACCTATTTGAGCTTCGCTTCGAACGATTATCTGGGGCTTGCCGATTCGGAGGCGTTGAAGGAGATCCTGACGCGAAACGTTTCGCTCTTCGGGACGTCTGCCGCGTCATCCAGGCTGGTCGCAGGCAATTTTAGTCTCATCCGGGAGGCGGAGGAAGCTTGTGCCGACCATTTCGGCTATGCGACGGCCCTTTTTTTTCCCAGCGGATTCCAGGCCAACCTGGGGCTGCTGTCCACCATTTTCGAACCGGGAGACCTCGTCCTGGTGGATCAGCATATTCATGCCAGCAGCGTCAAGGGCATGGCTTTGAGCGGCGCCACGGTGGCCGGTTACAGTCACGGCAATCTGGATCACCTGGAGAAAAAACTGAAAAGACAGGAGGGAACGCAGGCGGCCGTGGTGACCGAATCGGTTTTCAGCATGGACGGAGATCTGCTTGATGTGGCAAAGCTGGACCGCCTGAAATCGCAATACAAATTCCTGGCGGTTGTCGATGAGGCCCATTCCTTTGGGGCCCTCGGTCCCGCCGGCAGGGGGATCGCCGGGGGAGTCGCCGATATTGCCGTGGGGACTTTCGGCAAGGCATTCGGTCTTTTCGGCGCATTTCTTCTCCTGCCCGCGGTGATAAAGGAATACCTTATCAATTTTTGCGCCCCGCTGATGTTCACAACGACCCTGCCGCCCGCCCATGCGGGGGCCGTCCTGGAAATTCTGAAAATCGTTGCCGAGGCCGAACGGGAAAGGGAGAACCTGGCGCATGTCAGCCGCTTCATGAGGGATTCGCTTCTGCAGGAAGGGTTTCGGGCCTTCGGTGATGCGCACATCCTAGGGGTCGAGATCGGGAGCGAGGATTTGGCCGTCAGGGTTTCCCTGGCGCTGAAAGAAAGGGGAATTCTGGTTTTTCCCGCCCGTTTCCCGACCGTGGCGCTTCATCATGCGATCCTGAGGATCGGCATGACGGCGTTGCACAAAAAGGAGGATGCGGCTTTGTTTGTGCGTTCTTTGCGTGACATCTACCAGAAAGAGGTGAAAAACCATGAATGATTTATTCGTCGTCGGCACCGATACGGGGGTCGGCAAAACCGTTCTCTCGCTCGTGCTCATGCAGTATCTCCATGCGAGAAATCATCGGCCCTTCTATATCAAGCCGATTCAGACCGGCTGTCGCGATGCCTATGACACGGAAAGCGACGCCCAGTTCATTTACCGGCATGTCGGGGAATTAAAGGGGAAGGATTGCGCCGGGTCGGTCATTTACTGTTTCCGGGAGCCAAAAGCCCCTTATTTTGCGGCCCGGAACGAAGGGGCTAAAATCGATCCGGATTATCTGGCCAGGGAAATCTCCGCAAGGGGGGCGGGATATTCACCGCTGGTCATCGAGGGGGCTGGAGGCCTGCTTGTTCCCCTGGCGGAAGGAGCCATGATGATCGATCTCGTCGCCAGAACCGGGGCGAGTCCGCTTATTGCCGCCAGGGCAGGCCTGGGGACGATCAACCATACACTGCTGACGATCGAGGCGCTGCGGCGGCGGGGCATCGAGCCGCAGGGCGTTGTCCTGCTAGATGCCGAGAAGCCGGGTACCGATGAACGTATGATCGAGGAAAACCGGGAGGCGATCGAAGCGGCCTCAGGAGTATTTGTGGCCGGCGTGATTCCCCGGATCGTCAATTTCGTTCAGCCTCTGGCCTTTCTCTTTACCCTGTTTGACAGGCTCTTCAGCAGAAAGATGTAAGCGGTGTGCTTCGGTTTTCGTTGCCGCCATTTCTCCGCTTGACTTGATGAATGACTCTGTTTAACGTTCCGAAATCGACCATAGCTTCGGAAGTAAGGTACGGCAATGAAACAGCACAGGCGAAAGCCATGCGTTTTAGACCTATACGTGAATGATGCCGTTCTGTTCAGGTTCTCGCGAAGCTATATCCGCTTCCTTGGACAACTCACATCAGCCATGTCCGGGTTGGGATGGATGCCTCAGCGCCAGGTCACCTTTTATTACCGGAATTTCCGAGGTTTTTATTTCCTCCCGCTGTCCTATGGAATCCTCTTTTCATCTGGCGGTTAGGCCGAAATAACGCTTCGCCTTTTCGCAGGAGATTCGCTGCAAGGTTCGGGCTCGGCGGTCATAAGTTGCACCTTCGGTGAAAATGGCCTTGTGATACCGTACCGGAAAAATCTTGCGAACACTGTTGCCGTATTCTTCGCCATCGGCCGGAACGCAATGCGTTTCAATGAGCTCACCGTGGCAGGAGGGAATGGAAACCAGGAAAACAGGAAGGCTCAACCCCGTGCCTTCCGCGAGATAATTGCCTTGAGGCCGGAATTCCATGCAGTGGGCCCACAAAAACACGTGTTTGCGTGTGCCAGCGGTTTCCGTGCCGATCAATTCGTATGCACAGAAAACCTTGCCGCCGAAACCGGGGGCAATGAGCCTGCTCTCCAGATAGCGTCGGTAGGGATCATCCGGCGGCGGTTGCCGGAGAATCATGATGTCGCTGAAAGAGGTCCAGGTGCCGCCCTCATCTCCCCGTATCATATAGGCCGGCACTCCAATCCGCATACCCGGCCTGAGATAATGCGGGTCGGGGTGATTGATTCTGATGAGGACAGTTTTCGACGGCACGCCTGTACGCAACGGATCTGAAGGATCCACATAATGCGTCAGAAGCTGCGCGGTATGATGGTCGATGCCGGTAAATCCCGCCAGGGTAAGTTGAAGGTGGGCCGAAACGGTCCGGTCCCGGCCGGCGCTGCCCGAAAGACCGCGGATTCCCTTGATTTCAGACTTGGGAAACCACCTGACTTCGATGACCGTGCCGCCGATGTCGAAAGGCCCCAGGCCGGGCAGAGGCGCCGCCCTGGACTCAAAGGCGGATGTCCACACCACCAGGGCGAGGACCGCAATCATGATGGTTCTTGGGAAGGCCATTCTGCTTTTCGTCTCCATGATGACCGTGCCGGTTGAGGAAATCTCTCAAGCCGAATTCGCTAGGCCATTCCGCCCCGCACGTTAAAAAGACGATACGTCTCCGCAGAATGGCTTGCTAAGGCTGTCGGGCCGGGGTGCTACCATCCGCCCCCGCCCCCACCGCCGCCCCCACCGCCGGAAGAGCCGCCGCCCCCGCCGCCGGATGTGGAACCGGGCGAGGAGGAGGAAGAGGCCGCCGCAGTGGCTGACGTCAGGGCGGCGCCAAGGCCGGAAGCAAAACCGCCGAAACTCGCGTCACGCCAGGCCGTGCCGCTGTACCACGACGGCGTGTAGCCGCCGTCGGCGGCGTGGATGCGGCCAAGAATACCGGAAAACTGCTCCGACCATTTCTGTTCAACATCCAGGGCGAGGGCGTAAGGCAGATATTTTTCAAAAAGCTCCGGTGTGCGGTCCGGTGGATTGAGGATGTTCAGGCGGCTTTTTTCCGCCGTGGTGAGGTACATCCTGAACCCTTCGATTCCGTCCAGCAGTTTTCGGCCCATCGGCGTATGCGCCCGCAGCAACCGGAGAAAAAGCAAGTTGATAAAAACCATGGTCGCGAGAATTATCAGGACAGCCGGTGAGGTCGTCGCCGTGACGAATCCGACGACACCGATTTCAACCAAAACGAACGGGATGGAAAACAGGCTCAGAAAGACGGCCTTGGGAAAAAGAACGGCCCGTTGACCGGAGCCGGACAGAACTCCTTTCCACAGGGAAAAAACCGACCGCAGCAGAAGGACCACGCCGAAAGTCCACCCCGCGAACCATGTGGAAAGAAACAACGCCATGAACACGGCTCCCGACGGACCGTAGGCGCTGCTTGCAATCAGGATGGCAAACGAAATGAGCGTCCCGAAAAAAAAATACTTGCGGTTGGTGGCGAAGTACGTTTTGTCCAGCGTGCCCTGAAGGGAACGCTGCAGCTCGGTGCGCGCACCGAGAAGGGTGGGGCGGTTTGCGAGACCTATTTTGATGCTTTCCGCCGTTTCGGTAAAGAGCCTGTTCGCCGCAGCCTGTTCCTCCGGGCTCAGCGTCGTCCTCTTTATTCCGGTTTTTCTGAGGGTGTAAAGACCGTCCACTTCCTCGATGGTCAGGTAGCCCTTCACCGCCATGTTGATGACGGCGGCGGTGAAGGCCTTCTCATCATAGCCCATTCTGATGAGAAAGCGCAGGGATGCGGGGGAAAGCTTCTGTGGCGGCTCGAAAAGGGGAATGATCGTCCCGCGTGGCGGATCCTTGCCGTATCGGGCCCAAACGACCAGGTAGTAGAAGAAAAGAAACACCAGTCCGGCGCCCCCGATCAGAAGCCCCTTGTTGTCCCTGACCCAGAAGCGCACTCTTTCCGCTGCGGACGGCTCCGTTACAAACCCCTTGGGCCACGATACGACGAGGGTGAACCCTTCGCCGGGTTTGAGACGGCCCGTGGTTGAGAATTCAATCACGCCGGATGCATTCCGCCGGGCGATGAAATCCTTGCCCCTGGCGCCGATAACGCCCGTATAGCCATCCGTTTCCCGCACCGCCTGCGAGGCTCCGGGAGGGAGATGAACGGCAGCGGATGCCTTTTCTATCGGCAACGCCCATGCATTCCCGGTTACGTTCCAGTAAAGCTCATCAAAATCGAAAAAAAACCCGAGCTGCCGGTTGGTGTTGTAGGTGATACGGTAGGTGTGCCGGCCGGGATTAAGCAGAATCTCGTTGCTTCCGATATAGATGCGGATGCCGTTAGGGAGGTTCTCAAGACGATAAGGCTCCGGGCCGCCGTTACGACGGACTTCCTGAACGGTGAAGTCGATGACGTAGGCCTGGCCGGTCCGGTTTTCATAGCGTGTAGGAAAATCGCGGTAAATGCCGCGCTTGATGGTGCGTCCCATACTGACGACCGTAATGGTTTCCTCGACGGTCATGGAAGCATCCGGGTGGACGGTGATCTCGCTGTGAAAGGAAAGAATCCGTTCCCCGGGCTTCGGTGTTGCGGCAGTTGCGCCGGCTGCGCCCGAAAGCCACAGCAGGCAGATTACCAACACAGCGAGGCGGATCTTTGGGGGCATGTTCAGCCTCTGCGGGACGCTTGCTCAGGAAAATGAAACGGCCGGGACGGCCCGCTCCGTCGCCAGTTCAATCTCGAAAAATTCCACTTTCGCAAACCGGAACAGGGCTGCCACGATGTTACTGGGAAAGGACTGCACCAGGATATTGTAGTCCCGGGCGGCGCCGTTGTAATAGCGCCTTGCCAGTTGTATCTGCTCTTCGGTACCCGCAAGGGATTTTTGCAGCTCGATGAAATTCTGGTTGGCCTTCAGGTCCGGATAGGCCTCGGCCAGGGCAAAGAGGCTCTTCAGGGCCTGGGTGAAACTGCTTTCCAGTTGTCCCTTTTCCTGAATCGTTACGGTTTGCTCAGACAGGCGCGAACGCAGACGGGTGACGTCCTCGAAGACCGTGCGTTCATGCCGGGCGTATCCCTTGACGGTTTCGACCAGATTGGGAACCAAATCCCGGCGCCGCTTGAGCTGCACATCGATGCCGCTCCACGCCTCATCGACAAGATTGCGATGCCGCACCATGCGGTTATACAGGATGACCACGATGACCAGGATAAAGAGCAAAGCCGCTGCGGTTAGGTACATAGTTTCCATTCCTCCCGATGGTGATCGTTTTCTGTCAAAACCAATCCCGGAATAATGTAACGGGTGCGAATATAGCATATTGCTGGGATAAATACTCCTTTCTTGTTGTGAATGTTATAGTCAGTGCATAGTCGATCCTTCGTCCTTTTAAAATTGAAATAACTTCTATTCTATGTATAATCTCCACACTTCTTATTGGATTACTGGGGGGCAAATGATCCTGAAATTTCCATTCTTCAATTCACCAATTATATAAGATAATTAAATTTTCTACCCGCTTGGCAGGCGTTTATGCCTTCGTTTGGGTACAAAATTAAGCATGGTTTTAAACATGCCTTTCTGTCTTGTCGGCCGCAAAATATCCGATCATTTCCTGCCGGATGTTGATAAAGCCTTGTATGCAGAAGCGCTAACCATCCGGATAGCACAATTTCAGGCAGGTGAAATATGGGAAAGGACATCTACGCGCATTCAATCGAAGGCAAACCTTGCCGGGACTGGCATCGTCTGGAAGATCATCTGCCGGCAACGGCGAAGCTGGCCGGAACATATGCCTCGGAATTCGGAGCCGGCGAGTGGGCTGTAATCCCCTTTATCCTTGAGTAATGAGGAAGAAAATATGGAATATTATTCGCATTCGCAAAATTACCTGAATGAAAAACATTTGTTAGCAACCCATTTACGGCAGACTGCAAAACTTGCTTCATCTTTTGCATGTCAACAAAGCTACCAATCAGTTTTCTTTGCAACAGGCCTTCTACATGATTTGGGAAAATATCAACCAGAATTCCAGGATTATCTCGAAAATGGTGGTCAACGCGGTAGTGTGCCTCATTCATCGTGGGGTGCCGGGTTTGCTCGTTGCAAGGGTCTACTTGAGCCATCAATTGTCATTGACGGACATCACAAGGGATTACCTGACATTGCCAAATGGAAGAGTGATACTGAGCCTTTCAAACGGCAGGAAGTAGCTGAATTTGCGGATATTGTGAAAATCTATGAAAATGAACTTGGTGTCGATGATGATTTCTGGAGACAAATCAAAATACCAGAATTTAACCAACCATCACAGAGAGAAGCATTCATCCGTTATCTTTTCAGTGCCGTGACGGACAGTGATTGGCTTTCTACGGAAGAACATTTCGATAGAGAGGCTTCTAAAGCGAGAATCTGTACAACTCTGCCGTTCACCGAAATGCTAAATAAGATTGAGGAGGAATTCTCGAAGAAATCAAAGGATGGTGAGATTAATCGACTGCGCAACGTTGCACGGAATCAAGTTCTCCAAAAAGCAGGCAGGCCTTGCGGCTTTTTTTCGCTCGCCCTGCCTACAGGCATGGGAAAAACATTAACATCCTTTGCCTGGGCGCTTAATCACGCAAGAAGTAACCAACTGAAACGAATCATCATCGTCCTTCCTTATATTAATATTATAGGTTCTTCCGGGTTTGTTGTGCATAGGTTCAATTAATTGTTGGTTCTTTGATAAA
>CAYPKE010000112.1:0-8189 GCA_964411235.1 uncultured Syntrophales bacterium | reverse complement strand
CGCCGATTTGGCCGTCGCGATGCGGGGCATTTATTTCGATTTGCCTGACGGGCTGTTTGAAAAACTCCTTCATGCCTGCCGACATCATACAAGCGGAGACAAAACGGCCGATGTGACCATCGGCAGCTGCTGGGATGCGGATCGTCTTGACCTTCCGCGATTCTCCATCCAGCCCGATGCCAGGAGGATGCTGACGGTCTATGGCAGGCAGTTGGCCAGGAAGATGCGGCAACGCTGACGACGTCTTTCTCGGAGAGAACATATGCCGCTGAAGGTGTTTCCAAGCATTGACGACCACGGGGCGGTGAGGTTGGGAATGCCGCAGAACGTAACTGTTCCATGACGGCAATCCTGCTTTGGATTATCGCTGTTCTGCTGATCCTGGTCGGGATGGCCGGGGTGGTACTGCCTTCACTGCCCGGTATCCCCATGATCTTTGCCGGCATCCTGCTTGGCGCTTGGATCGGCGATTTCCAGCGCATCAGTGTCTTTACGGTTTCCATGATGGCTTTTTTTGCCGCTGCGGGGATCATTATCGACTACGCTGCCGCTGCCGTTTCCGCAAAGAAAGTAGGTGCAAGCAAGCAGGGCATCATCGGCGCCGCAGTGGGTACCCTCGCCGGTGTGGTCAGCGGTATCTGGGGATTGCTTTTCATGCCGCTGATAGGTGCGGCGCTGGGAGAATTCATGGCGCACAGAGACATGTTGCGGGCGGGCAAGGTCGGTGCCGCCACATGGTTTGGATTGCTTGTCGCAACCGTGATCAAGCTGGCAATGGCCTTTACGATGATCGGTGTGTTTGTCGTTTCCCTGTTAATTTGAGCAGTCTGACCGAGAGGCAGGATAAGGGAAGCCTAAGTCGAAACAGCTGGCCGATACGGAAACCCGGCGTATCCCGAAAAATTAATCAAAAAGAAACTTCAGGGATGCATGAGATTGCCTGGCAAAAAAACGAACATTGATGCATTTAAAAAGAAATATTTTCTGCTATGATGGTAGGGTAAGAAAGGCCGCGGTCTGCAGCACGGCGGAATGGCGGCAGAAATCATTGAATGCGGGCGATTCACAGACGGATCGATTGGAGGGTCGTGATCCTGGTTGAGAGGGGCGGATAATCGCCGGTATCGGTTCATGGGTTTTGACAGGGAAAGGGCATTAACCTGAAAGGGGGACCAGGAGATGAGTACGGATCCACTGTTTGCACCGATTCAGGGCGCCGACCACCGTGAAATCGGCGGCATCCAGCTTGACATTGTTCCCGCCGGCGACAGCCGTGTGAAGCGCATGATCTATCCTCCGGGTTTCCGATGGTCGACCCATATGAAGCAGGTGGCGAAGACCGAATTCTGCATGCACGCCCATGTCGGTTTTCTGGCACGGGGCAGCATCCATGTTCTCTTCAGCGATGGCTGCACCCTGGATTTTACTGCGCCGAGCGTTGTCGTGATTGAACCCGGCCACGACATCTGGGTTGTGGGCGATGAGACAGCGGTCTTTATCGAGTTCGATTTTGAAAGAGAGACGGTTCGGCGTCTGGGGTTGCCTGAAAGGCATCATCACGACTGAAAGGCCTCGTGATCATAAGACCAGCACGCTCTTGATTTTTTGAGGACCGGGGAGTATCTTAATAAAAAGCCACAAGGGGTGACGGTACGTATCGAATGGATTAATCACGATCAGAAAGGAGGATTCCTATGGCACTGACGAAGGTATTGATTGAAAGGAAAATCAAACCCGGCACCGAAAAAGAATTCAAACGGCTCATGCGGGAAGTACTCTCCGGGGCGGCACACACCCATGGCTTCATTTCCGGTGAAACGCTGCAATCCGTTGACGATCCTACCGTTCACGTCACCATCAGTCAATGGTCGGATATGTCGGCGTGGAATGACTGGATTAACAGCCCGGAGCGCAAGAAAAAACAGGAAGAATACGACAAGATTCTGGCGGAGCCTATGAAAGTTATGGCTTTGCATTACGTGTAAACGACTATAAAAGGATTTTCTCCGCCCTTCACAAAGGGTGTGCGACGCATCATTCGGCGAGACCGGAGGCAAGTCTTTTTCGAGGTGTGGCGCTGCCAAAAGAACGGGGCAAGGTCATTGTGTCTCAAACCGGCTGAATGACCGGCAGAGGTTGCCGGAGTTCTGTGCAGACATAAATGAAGAAGCCCGTTCGGCGGTTATACGAAGACTGCTGAACGGGTATTTCTTTATCCTCGCCGTTCCGGTGCTTTCGTGTTGTTTCTTTTGACTGCAGGGCATCCCTGTTTTAATATGAAATCCGTCTGCGGGTCATGCACGACAACTCATAAATCCGGCAAGCTGCGAAAAAGCCTCCTCAACCCGATCCGAAGAGGGAAAAGTCTAATCCCGCAATGGCGGGAGGATTGTAAAGGGGCCATCGGCTCAGAGATATCGAGGCGACGCGGCCAAGCCGGGCTAAGGAAAAGGAGACAAGTGATGAAAATCGCCATGAATACCGGTGGGGGCGATGCACCCGGTCTGAATGCTGCAATTCGTTCTGCAACCCTCGCCGCACTACGTCTGAACTGGGAAGTTTACGGCATACGCAACGGGTACGGCTCGATTTATACGGACCAACCCTTGATGCCGCTCACCGCGGGAATTGTCGAGGGTATCGCCATGCAAGGGGGCACAATTCTCCGTACGGCCAACCGCGGAAACCCTTTCGAAATGCCTTATCTGAAGCAGGATGGCACCTACGGTGTGCAGGACCGTTCGGATGAAGTCGTGAAGACCCTCAAGCATCATGAAATAGATGCCTTGATCGCTATCGGGGGAGATGGTTCGATGAAAATCGCCCATCTGCTGACCCAAAAGGGTCTGAAAGTCATCGGCGTTCCCAAGACGATTGACAATGACATTTGGGGCTGCGATGTCACCTTGGGCTTTGATACGGCGGTGGCAACCGCGACGGACGCCATCGATAAGCTCACCACCACGGCGGAGGCGCATCAGCGGATCATGATTGTTGAAGTCATGGGACGATACGCCGGATGGATTGCCTTGCACGCTGGCTTGTCCGCTTCCGCGGACGTAATCCTGATGCCCGAAATCCCATTCTCTCTTGATGCCGTGATACGGAAAATCGAGGAGCGGGATCGAATCGGGAAAAAGTATGCCATCGTGGTCGTTGCAGAAGGTGCCAGAGAAAAAGGAGGCGAGCGATTCGTCAAGGGTAAGGCAATAGGACAGTCCGAACAGCTGGGCGGCATTGCGGAGTATCTGGAGAAAACACTGGCCGAGCAAACCGGCAAGGAAGCCAGGTCGCTCGTGTTGGGGCATCTGCAGCGCGGCGGGAGCCCCAGCACTTATGACAGGTTGATTTCCCTTCGCTTTGGAGCTGCGGCCATCCGCGCTGTCCAGGATGAAGATTTCAACAAACTGGTGGTGATGAAGGAAAATCTGATAAGCCGCATCCCGATCTCCGAGGTGGCTGATAAAATCAAGTGCGTTCAACTCGATTCGGATACGGTGAAAACGGCCAGGGATATTGGCATCTGCCTGGGAGATTGAACCCAGAATCACGTCCCAAAGGAAAAATCATGAAAATTAACCCTTTCCCTTCCTCAGAGGAAGATGTCCGTGCCTGCGATATGGAAGCGAAAGGCCGGTGCCGGGGGGCGCTTATCGGAAATGGAAAACGTCATGGTGCTAGCGAAGCATAAAACAAAAATCGTCTGTACGATCGGACCCGCATCCTCCGCGCCGGCTGTCTTGGTCCGGATGATTGGCGCCGGCATGAACGTGGCGCGCCTCAATTACTCGCATGGAGACTTGCAAAGTCACGGGATAGTGATCCGGAATCTGCGTAAAGCGTCCAAATATGCCGGGTTACCCGTTGCGGTCATGGCGGATCTTCCCGGACCGAAAATACGGATCGGTGAGTTGTCGCCTGAGCCCATCGAACTCGAGGCCGGTTGCTCAATCACCCTGAGCACGGAAGTGTTTGTCGGCGATGCATCGAGAATGCCGGTCGATTTTTCACCGCTACCACGGGTGGTGCAACCGGGGGATAAAATTTTTCTTTATGACGGCTACATCGAGTTGGAAGTGAGCAGGATCAGAGGACAAGAGGTGGAATGCCTCATTTTGACGGGAGGAGAACTGAGGTCCCGACAGGGGATGAACCTTCCCGGGATTGCCTTGGGTATCAGCGCTTTTACCGAGCGCGACGAACAATGTCTGCAATCCGCCCTGGATAACGGTGTGGATGCGGTCAGCCTTTCCTTTGTTGAAAAGGCCTCCGATGTTCACGCGGTCCGTCAATCGGCAAAAAGCAAGGGCCACAGTCCGTTTATCATTGCAAAAATAGAACGTACGACGGCGCTGCAGCACATCGATGAGATTATAGAAGCCGCTGACGCGATCATGATCGCGCGGGGAGATCTGGGCGTGGAGATGCCGATCGAGGAATTGCCGGGAATCCAGAAAGAACTTATGCAGAAGGCGAATCGCGCCGGAAAGCCGGTCATTACGGCGACACAGATGCTTGAGTCCATGACCCATAACCGGCGTCCAACACGCGCCGAAGCCACCGATGTGGCCAATGCCATCCTGGATGGGACGGACAGCGTCATGCTTTCCGGGGAAACCGCCATCGGGAAGTACCCTGTCGAGGCCGTGTCCATGCTGGCGGGAATTGCCTCCGCCATCGAAGGCCGAATAACGGGCCACGCCGCCCAGGAGACGATTCATCCGTCAGGAAGCGAATCGCCATCTTCCCTGCGCGATCTGATTGCCCTCAGTGTCGTGACGGCTGCCCGCCATGCCTCACCCGCCGTTGTGATCGTACCTACCCAAAGCGGCGCGACGGCTTTGAGCATTACCCGCTTCAGGCTGCCGATGTGGCTTGCGGCAGTCAGCACCCGGCAATCGACTTGCCGGAATCTCTTATTCTCCTATGGTGTCCAGCCTGTTCATTTGCACCGGTATCCTCGCGATTGGAAGGCGTTTGCACGTCGGTGGCTTCAGGATCACGGAGTTGATGGCGATATCGTGGTGCTGACGGAAGGCCCTTCGTCAAGGCATCCGGAAGCCAACAACCGGCTTGAAATCATCGATCTTCGTCAGGGAGGTGCCTAAGCTGCCGGCCATCCGTCAGCTCGGGCCAAACACCGCATGCAGGCCGAGCTCGGCAAGGACGTTCGTGACACCGTTGATGACAAACTGTACGGCAATGACGGCGAGAATCAATCCGAAAACCTTGGTGATGATTTGTTTCCCCGAATCACCGAGATAGGACACGATGACCCGGGAATAGATCATGCTGTAATAACAGCTGATCGTGGTGATCAGTACCGAGAGGAAAACCAGCCCCGTATGATAGATCGTCGGCGCTTCACTCGTCAGGATCATCACCGTGGCGATGGAGCCGGGACCGCTGATGAAAGGGATGGCCAGCGGGATGACGGAGATGTCGTCGGTAATCGTTCCGTCGGCGGGGCTTGCATTGTTTTCGTCCCTGGCGCCGTTTCTTTTTTGAATCATTCCCATGGCAATACCGAAAAGTATAATGCCGCCGGCGATTCTGAAAGCGTCGAGCGTAATCCCAAAGAGCTTGAAAATAATGCTTCCCAGCAGGGCAAAAGTAAAGAAGACCACCGTGGCGATCTTGGCGGCACGTCTGGCGATCAGGACGCGCTGGGCTTCCGGTGCGTGAGGCTGCAGAGACATAAAAACAAATGCCGTGGTCAGAGGGTTGACGATGACAAAAATCGCTGCGATGGTTACAAAAAGATAGTTGGTCGTGCTTTTGATCAGTTCCCAATATTCCATTGAAATATCCTTTGATTGATCCCGTATCGGTTCTTTCTTGCCGCTGCTTTGCCGGTGAGGCATTTGAAGGCCCCACCAATTGTGGCACTTTACCGATTATTCTTCCACATGGCCAGCTTTAAACGTTTCGATCCTGACAAGCCATGCCGGAGGTCGCTTTTTTTATGCTTTGCTGACAAAGAGATTCCCTCTTCCGGGAGACCTTTCGTTTTTTTTAGTCCGACCCTATTTTTCGCTTGCCCATTATAACGGCCGTGATACTATCGCCCGGCTCCGCCATGATTATCCGGCATGCCGCTGGGCACGGGACAAGCGACGGGTTCTGACCGGCGAGGTCTGAAGAAAGAAAGGAACACCCTCCATGAAATGGCATCAGCAAAGCATCGATGACGTATTCCAGGAACTGCAGTCTTCCGCCGTCGGCCTGAGTCCCGATGATGCGGTGAAGATGCTCGCAATTCACGGTCTCAACGAGTTGACAATCAAAAAAAAGAGAACCCCTGTCATGATGCTCCTTGATCAATTCAAGGATTTTCTGATCATCGTACTGATCGTCGCGGGCATCATTGCGGGCATCGTCGGCGAACCGATAGACGCTGCAGCCATTATGGCCATCGTCATTTTGAATGCAGTCATCGGTTTTGTTCAGGACTTCCGGGCCGAGAAGGCGATGGAAGCGCTCAAGATGATGGCATCGCCGTCAGCCACGGTCATCCGGGGGGGAGAGCATCACACCGTTCCCGCCTCCAACATTGTTCCCGGGGATGTTGTCCTGGTTGAGGCTGGACAAATCATTCCCGCCGATATGAGGCTTTTCGAGTCGGCCAATCTAAAAATAGAGGAAGCCGCCTTAACAGGGGAATCCGTGCCGGTCGAGAAGCAGGTCAAGACCGTAACGGAAGAACACGTTCCCCTGGGCGATCGGCTTAACATGGCTTACCAGGGAACGATCGTCACCTACGGCCGGGGAGCCGGCATCGTGGTGGCCACCGCGATGGAAACCGAGATGGGGAAAATCGCCGCCATGCTCCAGGATGAAAAGGAGCTGAAAACCCCTCTCCAGCAAAGGCTCGCCGTCTTCGGCCAGAAATTGGCCATCGCCATCTTCATTGTTTGCGGAATTGTGTTTGTCGCGGGCCTGATGCGCGGCGAAGCCGTCATGCTGATGCTTTTGACTGCGATCAGTCTTGCCGTGGCGGCTATTCCCGAGGCGCTTCCCGCCGTCATTACCATCGCCCTGGCCTTCGGCGCCAAAAAAATGGTCAAGCAGAACGCCCTGGTGCGAAAACTGCCCGCAGTCGAGACGCTGGGCTCAGTCACCTATATCTGTTCCGATAAGACCGGAACCCTCACGCTCAATAAAATGGCCGTGGAGGAAATGTATTGTGACGGGCAATTGGTCAGAACACAGGCATTGGCGGGCGCATCGGCCGCAGCAGGCAATAAGGGGGGGGGATGGACATCCGGAGCCGGCAAAGAGGGCGGGTCAGCACGCAATTATCTCCTGTGGGCCGCCGCCTTGTGCAACGACGCCAAAAAAGACGTCGACGGCAGAATCATCGGGGATCCGACGGAAGTCGCCCTTTATGTGTTCGCGAAGGATCTGGGCGTCGACAAGCAGACTTTGCAGGATGCGATGGGACGGGTTGCCGAACTGCCCTTCGATTCCGACCGAAAGAGCATGACCACTTTCCATGCACAGTTCCCGTCGTCCGAGAAAACGGCCCCTGCCGGCTACATCGCCTTTACCAAGGGGGCCGTGGAAACCCTACTGGACAAGGCGGTTAATATCATGACTTCCGAAGGCATAAGGCCCCTGGAGCCGAGTGAGATTCATCGCGTCACCGACAAAATGGCGGCGGAAGGTTTGCGGGTCCTTTGTCTGGCGATGCGGAAATGGGACATGATGCCGGGAGAGTTGTCGCCCGAACAGGTCGAAACGGGTCTCACGATTATCGGTCTGGTCGGAATGATGGATCCTCCCCGGGATGAGGCCGCAGCTGCGGTTGCCCTTTGCCGGTCCGCCGGCATCAGGCCGGTCATGATCACCGGGGATCATCCGATCACGGCCCATGCGATCGCCAGGAGGATCGGCATCATTGAAGACAATGCGAAAACCGTGATGACCGGCAATAAACTGGAAAAACTGCCGCTGGAAGAGTTCGAAGAGAGAGTTGAGCATATCCGGGTATATGCCCGGGTGGTTCCGGAGCAGAAGCTGAAGATCGTTAAGGCCCTCCAGGATAAAGGGCAGTACGTCGCCATGACCGGCGACGGCGTGAATGACGCGCCGGCCCTCAAACGGGCGAATATCGGCGTTGCCATGGGGATTACAGGGACGGACGTCGCCAAGGAGTCTTCCTCCATGATCCTCCTGGATGACAACTT
>CAYPKE010000111.1:0-8225 GCA_964411235.1 uncultured Syntrophales bacterium | reverse complement strand
GGGGCCGTCCTGATCATTTTCGCCATCCTCCTGATCGTCCTGATCGGGTTCGTGGCCCTGGCGATGGATGTGGGCCGATGGTACACGGTGAGGGCGGAGCTCTCGAAGGCCGTCGACGCGGCGGCTCTGGCCGGGGCGAAGAACATCTCGAACCCCTACCTGGGGGACGAGGGGCACCTGAGGCTGGCGGAGCGGATCGGCCGGCAGAACTTTACTCCCGGATACATGATGACCCCCGAATCGGGCGACGGCACGGTGACGTTCACCGCCAGGGCGCTCGAGGAACACCGGATCGAGGTGACGGGCAACGTCCGATCACCCGGCAACCTGGCGTCCCTGTTCGGCGTCGATTTCATTGCCACGGGCGCCATGGGGGTGGCCCGGAAAAATGAAGTGGAGATCATGCTGGTCCTCGACCGGTCGGGCTCGATGAGCGGGACGAAAATGACCAACCTGAAGGACGCAGCCAGGAGTTTCGTCAGTTTCTTCGCAGAAACCCAGGACCAGGACAAGATGGGTCTGATCAGCTTTGCCACCAGCGTTATTACGGACGTCCCCCTGGGCAATAATTACGTGACCACCATGAACAGCAGGATCAACGCCATGTCCGCCGTGGGCGCCACCAACGCCTCCGACGCCCTGGCCCAGGTCCTGAGGTCAGGCGGCCTGACCGACCAGAGCGGTGTGCCGGGGGACCGGCGGGTCCAGCAGTTCGTCATCTTCTTTTCCGACGGGATGCCCACGGCCCTGCGGGACACTTTCCGCCGTCGCAACACGAACTACGATGCTGTGGCCTGTTCTACCGGAAACTGCCGCCCCTGGGAGAGTGTGACCACTTACGGAGACCTTGGGCGCCCGACGCAGGAAACATGGTTCGGCATTAATCCCACGCCGACCGGTGACGGATCAAATACTCAAAGATATTTATGCGGCTCATTTTGTACTGGATGGTCATCGTGCTGTTATACCTACACTACCCGATGGTACCTTTTCGATACGCAGCCGGTCCCCGGCTACAGCGCCACGCATATTAACATCCCGACGGGAACCCTTGCCCGCCATATCTGCAATGTCGCCAGAAGCAGGACACAGGCCAACGCCCAATTGATCAAGAACCGTCACGTCAAGATCTATACCATCGGCCTGGGCACCAGCAGCGATATCGACGCGGACTTTCTCCTCGGCCTCTCCAGCGGGCCCGGATATGCCTACACCACCCCCACCTCCACGGAACTGAAGGCCATCTTCAACGCCATCGCCAAGGACATTAAACTGCGCTTGGTCCAGTAAGAAAAATCGAGATGACCCCATCGGGCGGGGCAAGGCATCACGCTCCGCCCTGCATCGACCCGATGATGGCCTCCTTTGCCGTCTACGTTCCCTCCCCTTCTCTTGCTTTTTATCCAACCCTGTTGAATGATTCATTGCATAGGCGCCTTCACGCACGACCTGGACAGCAAACGTCACGCCAACGACGTACCGTCACGTTTCCGCCATGGCCTGCTCGGCCCTTTTCACTCGGGCCTTGTTTTTTGCTCCGGAAACCGTTAGGGTTCGACGTGATTTTATTTATCGAAGGAGCCGATCTGCATGAGCAACTCTATTCCCCTGTCCGACGCGATCCGCCTATGCTATGCCGAGGGCATGGAGGACGAAACCCTGACGCCTTTGGTCCTGACGGATTCGCAGGAAAAGCCACTGGGGCGTATCCGGGGCGGCGACGAGGTGATCTTCTACAATATCCGCGGGGAACGCGAGGTCGAGCTGTCCCGGAGCCTGACGGAAGAGGGCTTTCACGAATTCCCCGTCGATCCCGCCTTCCGCTGCCACCTGACGACGATGATCCGCTATGATGAGAAACTGGATGCCAGCGTTGCCTTCCCGCCGGATGGGGTCATCACGGACACCCTGAGCGATGTCCTGTCGGCCCACGGACTGAGGCAGGCCAAGATCACCGAGGCGGAAAAGGCCTTTCATGTCGGGTATTTTCTCAACGGCAAGAAATCCGATCCTATTTCCGGCGAGGAGCTTGTCGTCGTGCCGACACGCAAGGACGTCACCCTCTTCGACGAAGCGCCGGAAATGTCCATCGAGGCGGTGACGGAGGCGACCTTGGAGAAGATACGCGACCCGGGCGTCGCCTTCGTCTTCACCAATTTCCCCAACGTGGACGTGGTGGGCCACATCGAAAACGAGGCGGCGATCCTGACCGCCGTGTCCGCCGTGGACCGCTGCGCGGGGCGCGTCGTCGATGCGGCGATCGCAGCGGGCATGTCCGTCCTGATCACCGCCGACCACGGGACCGTCGAGAAATGGTACTACACGGACGGCGCCGTCGATACGGGTCACACGGACAGCCCGGTCCCGTTCGTCCTGATCCATGGGCAAACCAACCGGAGACTGCGCCAGGGAGGCACCCTTTCCGACGTCGCCCCGACGGTTCTCGAGCTTTTCGGCCTGCCGCAGCCGGAGGGGATGACGGGCCGCTCCCTGATCGAACATGAAGCGGAAGGGGAAAGGGAAAAAACCGCGAGGCTGCTCCTGGTGCTGCTCGACGGGTGGGGCGAAGCGGAAGCGAAGGAAGGTAACCTGATCCACAAGGCCCACACGCCCAGGATGGACGCCTTCAAGGCCCGCTACCCCTGGACGACGCTGCTGGCATCCGGCGAGGCCGTCGGACTTCCCCCGGGGACGGTCGGCAACTCCGAGTCAGGGCACCTCCACATCGGTGCGGGCCGGACGGTCTTTTCGGACCGCCTGAAGATCGACCGGGCGATTCGGGAGGGGAGCTTTTTTGAAAACCCGGCGCTGCTTGGAGCCATGAACCGTGCCGTCGCGGAAAAAAAGGCGCTGCATTTGATGGGGATCGTCTCCTTTTTCAGCTCCCACGGGTCGATCCGGCACCTTTTCGCCCTGATGGAAATGGCGAAAGCGTGCGGCGCCAGGGAACTCTTCATTCACGCCATGCTCGGCAGGCGCGGCGAGCAGCCGGAAAGCGGGGCCATTTACGTGGCGCGCGTGGAGGAAAAGGCCCTTGAACTGGGCGTCGGCAGGCTCGTTTCGGTCATCGGCCGCTACTGGTCGATGGACCGGGAGGAAAACTGGGACCGCATCGAAAAAACCTACCGCATGCTCGTCCACGGCGAGGGCATGGCGGTAAAGGAGGCATGAGCATTCTATGGAAGCGCGCATCCACCGTTCCGTGTTGAGGCTCAAGGTCGGGGATATCACCCAAGAAGAAACGGACGCCATCGTCAATGCGGCCAATTCGGGGCTGCGGGGCGGGGGCGGCGTGGACGGCGCGATCCACCGCGCCGGGGGTCCGGCCATCATGGAGGCATGCCGCCGTATCGGCTCCTGCCCGACGGGTTCGGCGGTGATCACGACGGGAGGGGAACTGAAGGCGTCCCATGTCATCCATGCGGTGGGGCCGGTCTACCGCGACGGCCACCACGGCGAGGCCGCCCTGCTGAAGTCCGCCTATGCGGAAAGCCTGAAACGGGCATTCGAAAACGGCCTGCGGTCGGTGGCGTTCCCGGCCCTGAGCGCCGGCGCCTACGGATACCCCCTGCGGGAGGCCGCAAGGATCGCCCTCGAAACCGTCACGGCCTTCCTGAAAGACCATGACGACATCGAAAACGTCCATTTCGTGCTGTTCAATCAGGAAACGTACGGGGTGTTCCGGGAGGAACTGGTCAAACTGACCGGCGCCTGAGGCGTTAAGGCTGCCACCTGATTTCGCCGTATTGCCGCTTGTTCATCTTCTCCAGCATTTCCTTGGCCCGGGGGGCGAATTCGGACCGGGGCGTTTCATCCCGGCTAACCTCCAGGAAAAGCTCCCTCGCCTCCCCGTACTGTCGCTGCTGAACCCGGGTCACGGCGAGCCAGTATTTCGCTTCGATGTAGTGTGGCACCATTTTCACGGCCTCCCCGAAATAGAACGCCGCATCGTCGATCCGGCCGAGGGCCAGGGATGACAGGCCCATGCTGCGCTGCAAAAGCGGCAGCAGGGTGTAGGCGTCCCGTTTTCGGACGGCATCCTGGTAGCAGTCCAGGGAGGCCTCATACGCCCCCTTGCGGTACAGGGCCCAGCCCTTGTTGAACAGGGATCCCGCCGGTGTTTCGTAGAGGATGTTCGCCAGGGCGCGATCGAAGGCGGCGATGGCCTGATCCCACTGCCCCTGTTCCAGGAGAAGTACACCGATGTAGTTGTGGGCCTCGGAATAATCGGGCTTGAGGCTCACGGCCCGGCGGAAGGAGTCCATTGCGTGGTCTCGGGCGTCCTTTCCCATGTAGGCGATGCCGAGATAGTAATGAATTGTGGGGTCCCGCGGATCGAGCTTCTCCGCCGCGAAGAGTTCCCGCAGCGCTTCCGTGTACATTTCCGATTTGATGTACGCCGCCCCGACCGTCGTGTGGGCGCGGGCCTTGTCCTGTATCGCCTGGTTCGTCGCGCACCCGGCCAGGAAAAGCGAAAACAGGCCGATCACGGCCACAAGGATTCGTCTGCTTGTCATGTCACCCCCGATGGTTGTTGTTCGCCGAAACCCACCAGTCGCTCTTGTCCGTAAACCACCACTCCGCCGAATCGGTGCTTAAAATCGATTCGGCAACTTTCCGGGCCGTGTCGGTGCACAGCCGTTTGAGAACGAAGCTGATCCATTCCTGGCTGTACTTGTTTCCCAGGTCGCCGTGTTCCTTTAACTGGAGGATGAGGGCCAGCTGGTCCGCGTCGCGAGCCAGTTTCGCCTCCAGGCTTTCCTTCAGGTTGAATTCCTCGATGGCGCCCTTGATCTCCTCGCCGAAAAACAGGGTGTCGGTCAGTTCCCGCACGGCCTTTCCCTCGTCCACGGTGACGTACTTCTTGTTGACGTAGTTCATGTCCCCGGTCCGCGCTTCGGGCAGGTCATGCACCAGGCACATTTTCATGACCTTCAGCTCGTCGGCATCCTTTTCCAGCTTGCACAGGGTATAGCCAATGAAGATCGTCTGGAAAACATGCTCCGCGACCGACTCCCCTCCCGACCCCAGGAACTGGAATCCGGTTCGGGGCGTCTTCTTCAGCATCCCCATTTCGAAGAGAAAATTGGCGATACTTTTCATAGGGATCCTTTTTTCAGGACGTTGATGCGGTTCGCCATCATCTCGGAGAGTTTTTTAATCTGGAGCTGCAGCGGCGCCACCCCCTCCGGCTTCATGGCCAGGATCCGGTCCACCTGGCTTTTCCAGAAATCGACGCTTTCGATTTCGCTCTCACGCATTTTCTTTTCGAAGCGGTTCTGAATTTCCTTCATCAGCGCTTTGTCATCCGGCATGGCAGCCATGTACCTGCTCCTTGGAAAAAATAATGGGTTGGATCAACTTTTGTCATTCCGTCGCATGACTGAATGACATTGACTGGATACCGGATTCACAAATTGTGTTGCAAAACCCATGCTGCGAAAGTGGTCATCCTGAGGGAAGCGAAGAGTCTAAGCCTATCACGCTAATGAAAGATTGAGATCCTTCGGTTTATACCTCGGATGACATTGCGGCAGATTCTCCAACACCGAACCGGGCATGACGTGTTCAATATTGACCAACCGGTGTAATAAAAATCCGCGATTCCGTCAGCAATGCATAAACCATCTCGGCGCTTCTTTCAATGCTTTTGTCCGGTTTTCGGAGGCGCCTGCACCTTTTTTTCTCGTCTGTAAACTGTGATATCCTTCGTCAAATGCTTTCGCCCGCGCCGGAAATGTGCTATGGTTCCGGCCCATGAACGAGCGGATTGAAAAGAATACATGCCGTGAACGAAGCCTGAAGGCTTTGTCCAAACCGTCGGCAAAAGGCCTCCGCAAGGCCTTGCCTTTTCAGGCGATGGCTATCCTGTGGTTTTTATTCCTGGCTCTTGCCCTGCCCCCGAACACCGCCGCCAAGGAAGACACGGCCGTATTGACGTTCAAGAAACTCATTCCGGCCGAGGCGATCGGCAAATCCTACACCGTCAGCCCCGGCGACAATCTCTACACGATCATCCGCAACCGGCTGGGTGCCCGAACACCCCAGGAACGCCGCGAAGCCATGGAAATGATCAAGAAACTGAATCCCCACATCACCGACCCGTCGAAAATCTATATCGGGCAGGCCATCATCCTCCCGGAGCCGCAGGTTTCCACCGTGCGGGACACGTTCGGCGTCGAGGTCGTCTTTTACAAGGTCAAGCGGGGCGATTCCCTGGAAAGAATCCTGATGAGCCAGCTCAACGTCCGGCGGTCCAACATGTCGCAAATGATCGACAATGTGATGGAAATGAACCCACGCCTGCGCAATCCAGACCATATCGTTGTCAACCAGGTTCTGCGCCTTCCCCGGCCGGGAGGCCTGGAGGCTCCGCCCGAGGGTTCGTACCTGACAGGCGTCCCGCCAGAGGCCGAAGAAGCCGACGCCGATCCCGAACGGCCCATTATCGTGCCGGAATCCCTGCTGCGCGACCTGCTGATCGCCGGCGATGTCATCAGGCGCCTGGATGGCGCCATGGCGACGGACGGCCGCTATTTTCTCCCCCTGGCGCAATACGGACAGGTGACGATCGACTGCGCGTCGATTCCCATGGTCGAATTCGATGACGGCAGCATCGTCTTCGTGGAACTGAAAAGCAGGCTTCCCCAGCGGGTAAAGAAGATCGTGGCGGAAACCTGGCCGAACTACCGCTTTGTCACCGTCCATGAAAAGGACACGGTGGTGACCATTCTCCAGAAGATCATCAACGCTTCCGGCAGTTACCGGATGCAGCAGGGCGGCCGCTATTCCGCGGGCGAAAAGCCTTCCGTGACGGTGAGCCCCGAATGGTCCATTCACCAGGGAGAAACGGCACGCGGGGACGCCGGAACATTCCGCCGGGGGCTTATGTTTTACCGGAAAGCGGAACAGGCCCTCCCCTCTTTCCTGAAGGCCGCACTCGCCCGGAGGGGAATCAACCTGACGGAGGTCGTCCTGGATTCGGGCGTGATCGACGACAAGGATGAAGGCCTTGCCCCCGAAGCGGCACCGAACCTGACCGGGTCCTTCAAAGTCGATTTGATCGTGAACCTTCTGAACCGTCTCGGTGAAAAGGCCGTCAAGGACGAGGAGCTGAACCTCTTCGACCGCAGGAAGCGCGGCTTCAATCTCACGATGCGCGCCGATATCGTTTTGAAGCGCGACCGGGAGCCGGTCATCTTCTCCTTCGTCAGGATTCCCCGTGAATTCCAGGAAATGCTGGGGCAGGAAGGCTACACCATCGTCATGCTGTCCGACAGCGATTCCCGGCTCAGGCTTATCACAAAAGTCCTGTCGCATTTAAAAATCGACCACACGTTCAACTATTTCCGCCTGACGGCCAACCACGCCGACAAGCCCGGCACCCCGTTCATCACGGCGATCTACCCTGCCCTGCAGGTTCAGCGGGAGGGCAAGTTCCTCCATTACCTGGTCGATTTTCCGTTCGATCCCGTCTTCTATTCCTATTTCAGGCAGTTAAGGGGGGTAAGCATTTTAGAATTTTGAAAGCGCTCGCTCTATTTTCCGGAGGCCTTGACAGTCTCATTGCCGTCAAATTGATCCAGAGCCAGGGGATCGACGTGCAGGGGGTGACATTCGAAACCCCCTTTTTTCATGCCCGCCGCGCCGTTGACGCGGCGGAGCAGATCGCCCTGCCCCTCTCAGTGCTGGACATCACCGAAGACCACCTGGCGATGCTGCGCGCCCCCAGGTACGGTTACGGCCGCTACCTGAACCCCTGCATCGACTGCCATGCCATGATGCTGCGCAAAGCAGGGGCTTTGCTCGAAGCCATGGGGGCGCATTTTCTCATCACCGGCGAAGTGCTGGGTCAGCGCCCCATGTCCCAGACGCGCCAGTCCCTTCACGTGGTCGCAAAGTACTCCGGGTACCCGGACCTGGTTCTGCGGCCCCTGAGCGCGAAGCTGCTGCCCCCGACCCTGCCGGAGCGCGAAGGGTGGGTGGACCGGGAGAGGCTCGGCGACATCCAGGGGCGCGGCAGGAAGCGGCAGATGGAAGCCGCCGAGCTGTTCGCCATCCGCGACTATTCGCCACCCGCCGGGGGCTGCCTGCTGACGGACCCGATGTTCGTGAAGCGCCTGCGGGAACTTTTCGACCATGACGATTTCGAGATTGCCTCCGTGAAGCTCCTCCGTTCAGGCCGTCATTTCCGCATCGGCGACCATACCAAAGTCATCGTCGGG
>CAYPKE010000110.1:7842-8323 GCA_964411235.1 uncultured Syntrophales bacterium | reverse complement strand
ATATCGTTTATCACAAAATAAAAGATATTTATATATTAATTTGCCGTGGTAATAAGTTATTTTCTGCCGGCTATACGCGGCTATCCGCCTCCGCAAAGGGCCAACTGACCCAGGATGCCGACCTTGTCGCCATCATTGAGCGGTCTTGCCAGATCCTCGGGCCGCAGGTAGGATATCCCGTTAAGATGGATGTAAGTCCGAGAAATGAGCCCGTCGTCCTCTATAAAACGGTGATAGAGGCTCTTTCCGTCACGATCATGGACGGCCTTCAGCAGATCGCCGATGGTGTTTCCCTCAAAATAGCAGGTCTCTTCATATTTACTTTCACCCCAGCCGATCGCCTTTCTCAGGCTGGGACTTAGTATTTGCAGGGTAGCTCGCATGCGGCAATCGCTCCTAGGTTTTTGTAATTTTCTCACTTTCGCACGCCTGATGCCAAAGAAACAGGGTGCGGGTAATTAGGAGGGGAGGGGAGCGCAGG
>CAYPKE010000110.1:0-7832 GCA_964411235.1 uncultured Syntrophales bacterium | reverse complement strand
CCATCAGGGGAGGGTGTGGCATGCCCTGTGCTCTTAAAGAGATAGGAACTTTTTCTTCAATTCTCTCAACCACATCTGTATTTAAGTCAATCAACACTAACGATAGGTGTGGATACACCCGCCCTAACAAAACATAGTTGAAACAAAAGCGCACCCAACAAAGTCAGGATTCCCGCAATACTCAATGTCAAGCCGGAACAGGCAGCGGGACTGCCGGTCAGGTAACAGTAACCGGTTAAGCAAATTGGCACCAGCAATCCGGCAAAAATCGCTCCAACCCAGAACATCATGGCCAGTTTGCCATGCAGAAGTATCCTGACGGCCTCATCCGCCGACTTAGAGATGTGTCTCATAACGCTCATAAATGTATAAACCATCAACGCTGCTGCACCAAGACTAATGAGAAACTGCCAGGCAAACTTGTAAAAATCGGTTTGCGTCTGCAAAAGCGCATACAGGATGATTAAAAGAGCATAACCCATGGCCACGGAGTGGCTAATAAACATAACCGGGACAATGGAGGAATGCCAGAAATCGATATTGCGGGCTTCGGTAAAAACAAAACCAATATAAGCCATGATTATGAAAGCCGCAATGGCCGCCAACACAGACACGATCGCAGGAAACACGGCACTGTCAAACCGGACCAAACCTAAACGAATGACAATATCCAGCAATCCCAGAACGGCAAACAGGAAAATGCCGTATGAACCCCGGCTGATCCAGGAGGTCCTCGGCTGGCTCAGAACGCGAATGGACCGGAAGGGTTTGGAAGAAGCGAACAGATGTGCAATATTTTTTAAGACGATAACCAGTAAATACCCCACGATCATACCTGCCGTATATCCGAATATCTGGGAAAGGATATAAAGCCCCGTCCCCACGCCTCCAAAATAAATGGCGAGCACTTCAACCAATTTCCAATCCGTTTGCGTCCTATAGTGGATTTCGCAAGTTTCCGGAATATTACGGTCGTAAACCGGCATGGATTCCATTCTTTTGGTTGCCTCATTTGATATCATGTCTCGCCTCCTTATGGTAAATAATAGACCGACGGATTCGTGCCCAAATCGGCTCGTAACTGATATCCTCCTCGGTCAAGAATAAGCTTGGAAACTTCGCTTTCGGGATCGTTCAAGTCACCGAATTTCAAGGCGTCAGTCGGACAGGTTTTTACACAGGCCGGTTTCTCACCCACTTCAACCAAATCGATACAAAAGTCACATTTTGCGGCAGTGCCTTCCCTGGATTGATTATTCCAATATTTCTCTATCTCTGTAAACCCTTGTGGATAATAAGACTCTACCTTTTCGATGAACTCAATCGCATCATAGGGACATGCCATGCGGCAAATCCTGGCGCCGTAACACTTGTTGGTATCAAACAGCACAACTCCGTCTGACCGCTTATAAAATGCGCCAGACGGACATTGCGCAACACAGGGTGCATCCGCGCAATGCATACAACTCATTGTTATATAACTGCGTTTCACGTTAGGATATTTACCAGTCGTTTTCTCCAGAACTTTTCTATAGAAAATTCCGGGAGGCGTTCCGTTTTTCATTTTGCATGCCACGCTGCACGTCTGACATCCAATACACCGCTTCAGATCAACGGTCATTCCCCATCTAATCACTGTACACCTCCTCCTATGCTTTGTATATTTTGCACCTGATAGCCCCGTCCAGGGAACTGTTCATCTTGTCGAGCTTTTCCAAAGATTGCCCAAATAGCGAGTTCCAGTGCGGACCAAGTTTCTTGCCCACCGGTTCCCCAACGGTCAGCCGGCCGCCGAGGCCCGACATGCCAACGCATTCCGGATGGATTCCTTCTGTAATGTGTGCCTTACCTTTCACACGATAACCATAATCCGATTCGATCCATATCTCTTCACCGTCACGGAGGCCTTTTTTTCTGGCTGTATCCGGATGGATCATCACTCCGTAGATCCAGGGATAGCTATGCCCGGTTTCAACAAGTACCGGATTCATCATCGTATGGGAAAATGTATGGCCGGCCACCTTGTAATTGACAACACGGAGGTCGTAATCGCCGATTGGCTCGAAAGATGGACCCGGCGACCAGTCCAGCAGTGGCTTGTAATCATCCGTATCCCACTCTTTTTCCAAACCCATTTCCGTCACGACGCGTTTGACATCTTCCCCCGCCTTGATCCAGTATTCCATGTAAAGATTGTAACGGCCGGGCACGAAGGGACCGGGATAAGCCTCGTCAATGGATTTTTTCTCCTTAAAAACCTGGGTGCCACTTTTTTCGTAATAGTCAACCCCCACACCAAACCGATCCTTCATGAACACATCGTTCAGTTCCATATAGGTATACTTTTTCTGGGGATCAAAGGCATTCTCGGGCTTCAGGGTCCACAGGATGTTGGCCCAGTTGAGAAAATCCGGCATAATGCCAAGGCGGTCGTAGATGTCCAGCATGAGCTCCACCCAGTGCTTCACACCCGGAGGTGGCTGGACCATGGGACGCCGGAAGAACCAGTACCAATCCGTTTGCCCCACGGTTTCAAATTTCTGGACCGGGTTGGCCATGGGATCGTATCGCTCCGTCCAGTGGGCGTTCGGCAGGACTAGGTCACACATTTCGATGTTTTCGTTCATCTCCGTAGCAAACCCCAGAATGAACTTGATTTTTTTCATCGCCTCTCCCATCACCACAGGGCTGATATAACCGGCCATCATATTGCAGTGCGTGGTAATCAGAAATTCAATGTCATAGTCGAATCCGAACTTCTTCGGATCGGCCAGCACAAGAGGGAAGAAATTGTCGCTGAAGGAATTGCACGGTGTCAGATCGAACAGGTTGTACGTCATAGGCTTGTTAACCGGGCGGGCCGGATAAGAATCGAAGGCGCCGAAATGCAGGTAAGTGCTGTTCGGGGACAGGTTGATCCCGTCGGCGTCGGCCGTCACACCCCAGCGCTTCTTGTAACTTGTGGAAATTCCAAGAACGCCACCGGGTACATTGACGCCACCGATCAGCACGTTGAGCATCTCAATGGCAAAAATGGTGTGCATGGAGCGCCGATGATTCGCCGTACCCTTCCCGGTAAGAAGCGTCGAGGGGCGATAGGGCAGTTCTACCCCTTCTAAAACAATCGTGCTGCCGATACGCGCCGCTTCACCATAATCTTTCACGATGCGCCTTATCGTGTCCACCGGTATCGTGGTAATCTGAGAGGTTTTTTCGACCGTGTATTTCTTGACATGGTTGCTCAGAAGTTCAAAGGAAGGATGGCATTTGACGCCATTCACCTCGTACTCACCGGCAAGCGAGAGATTGGCAGACCCCTCATCGAAGGGTACCGCCTTGTTCTTATCCAGATCCCAGACCATGGGCTTGTTCGTTTCCTTGTCCCTTACATAATGCTGGTCGGGTCCGATCAGGTAGGGGCCATTCGTCTTTGTTTTAATGAAGGGCTTGTCGATAAGACCGTATTCATTGATGAGCAGGTTCATGAAACACAGACCCAGCATCCCGTCCGTTCCGGGCCTGATGGGAATCCACTCATCAGCTAACCCTGCACAGGGTGTGCACACCGGATCAATTACAACAACCTTGCACCCCCTTGCCCTTGCATCTGCCAGTTTTTTTGCCGAAGAGACGGGAAGGGCATCGATGATATGACCAGATTGTGTTCCCCAAAGAAGCAGGTAGTTGCACTTCTCATAGTCGGCCTCTCGGAAAAAGCTGAGGTGATACTGGTAACAGGCATTGTGATACCAGCCGCACCAGGTCGCCCCACCGAAGTAGAACTGCGCACCGAAGCCCAGCATCAGGGGACCGGCAAAATTGGACGCCGGGTAGTCGAACATATTGATACACAATTTAAGAGGATTTTCTTCCCGGATTTTCTTCAAGCGCGGAACGATCATATCATAGGCCTCATCCCAAGAAATTTCTTTCCACTTCGGATCGATACCAACGCCCTTCTCCGGATTTGTCCTGACCATCGGCTTCCGAACCCAGTTAGGGTTAGCCCGGAACATAGGAGAGGATTGGCATTTGAGGCAGATCTTACCGTAGGCCGGGGGACAATCGGGATCCCCTTCCACTCTAATTAGAACGTTGTCCTTGACATAGCCAATGATTCCGGTGTCGTTCGCCTGACAATTGTAACACACCGATTTTACTTTTTTCACTCCACTTTGATGAGCCAATTTCGTATCTCCTTTCTTCGAAGAAGTTGTTGATGAATGGACCCTGTTTCAAAAACCATCAATAATTCGCATGCCCCTGATGAAGATTCTTTCGTTCTTCAAGCGATATAGCGATTTGCGAGAAATAATACGTTTATTTGATAGGAAAACCAGACTTGATAATCAGGTAAATAATGGGTATGCCTTCTACCCATTCTCCAGGGAAGCCAAGTAGGTCCGCAGGTTTGTTCCGTGGCTGCGGATACCGAGTTTCTTACGCATATTCCGGCGGTGGGTTTCAATGGTGCGCGGCGACAGGCCGAGGATTGCCGAGACTTCCTTGCTTGATTTCCCCTGCTTGACCAGGTTCGCAATCTGAATCTCAGAAGGTGTGAGTTCAACATACTGGCTGGAGAGATGGCTCGGAAACGAAGAGATGACGTCCTTCAAATTGGTCATAATCACATTCACATAAGAAGACTGGAGTGAGTTCAATCCGGTTTTTTTCAATTTGTCAAGATAGGGAAAGATCAAGTCCTTGATGTTGAAGATAACATCCTCTTCCAGGGTTTTCTTGTCGGTCTCGATCCGTTTCAAAAGAACCTTCAGCGCGATATTCGTTTCTTCAAGGCTCATCGACTGCTCTTGAAGTTCTTTTTCACGGTCCAGCAGCCGCCGCTCCGATTCTTTTCGCGCGGTGATATCACTAAAAAAGTAGAAGTAAATTTTTTCATCCTCGATTTCGAGAAAGTTCTGGCTGACTTCGATATCGATCATTTCGCCGTTTTTCTTCCGGCACTTCCTTTCAAACCGCTCATTGAAACGAGTTCCACCCTTTTTGCTTTCTTTCTTGCCGATTTCGCGAAGAATGCATCCATCAATTTGCTTGAGGTTCATTTCGATGAGCTCTTGCTGCTCGTACCCGGTGATTCTGGAAGCCGCCAGGTTGGCATCCTTGATTTGCCCTTTTGTATCCGCAATGAAAAAGCCGTTTAACGCTGTCTGGAGAATAAGCTGATTCGTCAGAATTTCATCTTCCAGGGCCTTGATAGCCTGTTTTTCCTTGGTGATATCCACGGTGCAGACCACGACCTTCTCCCGCTTCCCCGGTTTTGGCAGGTAAATGATCTTCACGAGTATATTAATCTTGCGTCCGTCCAGGGTCCTGTTGATATTCTCCCCTTCAAAGATTTCCTTCCCTTCCGCAAAAGCGGCAAGTTCCTCCCGGAAGATAGGCAAGGATTCCGGAAGCAGGGTTTTATCAAGGGAGCCGATCAGTTCCTCGCGGGTATTGGCGCCATAGAGGGAAAGGGTCGCATCGTTGAGTCTGCCTATTTTAATCAGTTGCTGTGCCTTCTCCAGGAATTCCGGGTGTTCGTCGAAGTAGCGGCGAAAATTATTGACACCCTGACGCCGGAGTTCGGCAAACGCCGCTTCCAGGGCCGTCACGTCCTCTTCCCTGATCGACACCGGGGCATAATCGAAGATCTTGCGGTACTGCTCCTCACTCATTTTCAGCGCAGCTTCCGTGAGCCTTACCGCCGCCAATTGTTCTTCCAGGCTTTTGATATGGGATTTTAATAATTCTTCGCGCTGGCTGAACATGGCCTTACCTCAATCCTGAGGAAGATCGATATGATAACAAGATTATTGATTTTCCAATCATAATTATCATTGAATTGTTAAAATTAACACGGTTTTCTTTCCTGTGCATGACAAGAAGCTAAACAAAGCGGATCATTTGAAAAGGGGATGCGGCAGCCTTTGGTGCCGCATCCCCTGCCAGGCGAACCATGAATGTACCGGTAACGATCAGAAAGGAATGATAATTCTTGCAACGACCTTCTGGCCCTCGGGATTGTTTTTAACCTTGTCTTCCCAATAGGCCCTTAGACTGAATACAAGCCCCTTAGGAGACAGATACCAGATAGCAGGACCGATGGCGAATTTACGCATTTTCGAATCCTTGATATCGTCACCCTCGAATTCGTCTTCATTGAGCTGGATGCCGTAGTATCCGGCAAGGCCCACCTGCAGATTGGGGCTGATGAAATCGACTGTTTTCATGATATCGTAGTTGAAATGATACAGCATACCGCCTTTCATCTTCCCTTCCACACCATCGAGAACGTAATCATCATTCTTGAAATTGTAAGTAAAATGCTGACGGGTCCCGATATTGATGCCGTAGGGCAGCTGGAGCGTCAAGGCCAGGAAGGGTTCCAGGGTCCAGGCATTGTAGCCGGGGTTAAGGGCTTTCTTCTTATCATAGCTGCCGATCGGAGCATAGATATCAAAGTCGAAGAACCAGTGCAACCGGCTGTTCTCCGTGAACGGAACGACGCCGCCGATGTAGGGGCCAAAGCACAAATCGCCCAGCACATCGTTGTTTTCAAAATCGCTGATGCCCAAACGATCCCCCCAGGGGGCGCCAGGGGTATCAAAATATCCGTCCGCAGTGTAGTTGATAAGCGGAACCAACGCCTGCCAGCCCCACGACAGACCGGCGATTTTTGATTTGGCAACATAGATCAACTGGGGCGTATAGACCAGCACATCGATATCGTAGTTTCCTTTGATTTTTTCCCCATCACCATCCATGAGCTTATTCGCCGTGTAATAGACCATGTAATTGCTCAGGTATAGTCCGGGTGGCGGTATCGGAGCGTCCATTACTGTGGTGTTCCCCCAGTTCAGGGCGGGATTCTGACGGTCTGCTGATGCGAAATTGGCGCTCAAAATCAGTGCCATAACAATCAAGACCGTCATGAACAACATCCGAAGCCGCAGCTCCCATCTTCCACGCTTTCTCCCGATTACGATCATAGCCCTTCCTCCTTGTAATGAATTTTCACGCATGATGCGACTAAACCGGCAAGACGACAAGACTGCTTCGTTCGGTAAGGAATGAGTATGCTTTATACCCAAATAAGCCTTGCCCCATCGGCAAACTGAAATCTTCATTGCCGTCTTCTCAGGAGCCCCTTAAAATTCTTGCAGGAAAGGCCTTTTGGTGCGATTTTACTAGGCAGGAAAATCGAAAACGACGAGAGAGGCCAAAATGAAAGCTTCAGATTTGTTTGTCAAGCAACTTGAAGAAGAAAGGGTCCGTTGCGTCTTCGGTCTCCCGGGAGAGGAAAATCTCGACCTGATCGATTCACTGCGGCATTCGTCCATTGAGCTGATCGTGACCAGGCATGAACAGGCGGCGGCCTTTATGGCGGCTACTTACGGGAGGCTGACCGGGCGGGCGGGGGTATGCCTCTCCACCCTCGGGCCGGGGGCGACCAACCTCGTCACCGGCATCGCCCACGGACAACTCATCGGAGCGCCCCTCGTGTCCATTTCAGGCCAGAAGGCCCTGCGCCACAACCGCCAGGGCAAGTTCCAGATGATTGACGTCATTTCCCTGATGAAACCGATTACCAAAGGAGCCGTCTCAGTCGCCGATGCCGACATGATTCCGACGGTCATCCGGGACGCCTTCAAAACGGCGGAAAGGGAAAGGCCGGGAGCCTTTCATATCGAGTTGCCGGAAGACGTGGCTTCGGAACGGGCCGATGCGGCGATCCAAAAAAGACATGAATTAAGGCGCCCCTCTCCGGATCCAACGCTTCTTCAGCAGGCTGCGAAAATGATCCGCCGGGCCCAGGCGCCCCTGGTTTT
>CAYPKE010000109.1:1781-8410 GCA_964411235.1 uncultured Syntrophales bacterium | reverse complement strand
ACGGGCTTCATCGGTTCATCTCAGGATGGCAGCCTATGAAAGTAACGGGGTTCATTTGCAATGTGCCACACTTTCAAGAAGGTCTGGATTCCTGCCGCAGTTTATCCCTGCGAAAACTGGGACGGAACATACAATTCGTTTTACTTGCGGTCTAGATTCCCGCCTCCGCGGGAATGACAAGTCCTTTCTAAGGTCTGGATTCCTGCTTCAGTTTATCTCGGTCCCGGCCATCGCCGGGATAAACTCCGGCAGGGGCAGAATGACAAGAGTGGAATGGATTCCTGCTTTCGAGACAGTATCGCAATGTCATTCTGAGGCGCCAGCCGAAGAATCTATGTTTATAACATTCAGGAATTATTAGATTCTTCTTTGTACAGAATGACCGTAAACGCAAAATAGACATTGCGACACAGTCTCTTCGCAGGAATGACAAATAATGAGACCCTTATGAAAAATAATGATACGTGATGCAAATAATGCTACCGGTATAAAATAATTGACCGGAATGAACCTCACGGGGAGGAACGATATTGTTGACATGAACATCTTGATTTATTCGTCCAAACTTGCCCAATATGAATACAAACCATTCCATCCGTTCAAACCCATGCGGGCAAGAATGATGGTTGAACTGCTCAACCGGTACGACCTGATCTCAGAAGACAACCAAAGGATACTGGCTCCTGCAGTCATGAACGAGGATCTTTTGTACCTGTTTCACACGAAGGCGTACATCGAACTGCTCAAAAAAGCCGAGAAGGGCGAAACCGGCATTGAAATGCTGCATGCAGGCCTTGGCACGGAGGACAACCCGATATTTGAATCGATGTACCGCTATGCCCTTCTGGCATCCAGCGGAACATATGAAGGCGCGGTCATGTTGCATGAGGGCAAGGCGCGCTTCGTCTTTAATCCCTTCGGCGGGTTCCACCACGCAGGGAAGGACCATGCCGAAGGGTTCTGTTACCTCAACGATATTGCGATCGCGATTGCTGATCTAATCAATAAGGGGCAAAGGGTGGCCTATGTCGATATGGATGCCCATCACGGCAATGGCGTCCAGGATGCCTTCTATGAGACAGATCGGGTGCTTACGATATCACTCCATGAGTCGGGGGAAACGCTCTATCCCGGCGGTGGATTCGAGACGGAAATCGGAATAAAAGAAGGGAAAGGTTATAACGTCAATATCCCCCTGTCTGCGGGAACCACCGATGAAACCTATCTGCTTGCCTTTGAAGCCCTGGTGCCCGCGCTGATCCAAAAGTTTGCCCCCGACATTGTCGTCGCCAATATCGGGGGTGACGCCCATCGGGATGATCCGCTTGCCCATCTGGATGTAACGACCTATGCATACAAAAAGATTTTCCGCATCATCAACGACCTTTCCCCCAAGCTGCTTGCGCTGGGATCGGGCGGTTATGACCTTTCCAAGACGGCATCCCTCTGGACACTGGCATGGGCCGCATTCTGCGGACTCGAGCCGTATGACAGGTATGCCGGAACAGTCGGAGGGATGATGTATGGCCCCGAAGCAACTGCCGGTCAACTGGATGATCCTGCAGGCACCGCCGATAGCGCGGAGAGCCGGCGGGCCCTTGAACATGCCAGGCGCATCGTTGATTACATTAAAGATCATATCTTCCCCTTGCATGGCATCCCGAGTTGACGGCGGTTTCGCCCCGGCTTTACGAAGAGGGATTTTTAATTGACTTAAAGGACAAACGAGGAGGAAGGACATGCCATGACTGACCTGAAATCGATGCTTGATCCACAAAACGTCGCACTTATCGGTGCCACGGAAGATGACGGAACGGTAGGAAGATCCATTCTGGACAATTTGCTTTCCTCGGATAAAAGGAAAATATTCCCGGTCAACCCGAAACGTGAAACGATTCTGGGTCAGAAATGCTTTCCGTCGATCGGGGAAGTGCCGGAACAGGTCGATCTGGCCATTATCGTTACGCCTGCAGAGACGGTTCCCGCGATCGTCGAGGAATGCGGCAAGGCCGGCGTGAACGGTGCTATCATCATTTCCGCGGGTTTTAAGGAAACCGGTGAAAAGGGGCGATTGCTGGAAGAAAAGATTAGGGAAATCAGGGAAAAATACGGGATGAGGATCATCGGTCCCAACTGCATCGGCGTGATCAGGACAAGCGCAGGGCTGAACACGTCTTTCCTGAAAGCGACGCCCCAAAGCGGCAACATCGCCTTCATCTCTCAAAGCGGCGCCCTGGGATCGGCGATCTGTGACTGGGCCATCCATGCCCATGTCGGCTTCAGCATGTTCGCCTCTCTGGGATCGATGGTGGATGTCGATTTCGGGGACCTGATCGATTTTCTGGGTGAGGATCCTTATACGAGAAGCATCATCCTGTACATGGAAAGCGTCGGGAATGCGAAAAAATTCATGAGCGCGGCGCGCGGGTTCTCTCGAAACAAGCCCATTATCATCATAAAGCCCGGAAGATTTACGGAAAGCGCCAAGGCCGCCCATTCTCATACGGGTGCCCTGGCGGGAGACGATCAGGTTTACGATGCCGCTTTCAAGAGGGTCGGTATCATAAGGGTAAAAGAATTCTCCGATCTGTTCAATGCGGCAAAGGTGCTCGATTCCAACTATCTTCCCAAGGGGCCGAAGCTGGCGATCGTGACGAATGCGGGCGGTTTCGGTGTCATGGCCACCGATGCCCTGATTGAAATGGGGGGGCAGCTCGCCGTCATTTCGGAGGCCGCTGTCGCCGAACTGGACCGGCACCTGCCGCCGTTCTGGAGTAAATCAAACCCTATCGATGTCTTGGGGGATGCCGATGAACAGAGGTATTGCGACGCCATCCAGGTGTGTTTGAAAGATTCCGATGTGGACGGGGTCCTCGTTATTTACAGTCCTCAGGCAATATCCAGTCCCGAGAAGATCGCCCAAAGCGTGCAGGAGATTGCGCAGTCTTCCCGTAAGCCGGTCATTACCTCATGGGTGGGCGGTGAAAACGTTAAGGCGGGAAAGGATTTTTTTTATCGCCATGACGTTCCCACGTATGACACCCCGGAAGAAGCCGTTAAGACTTATCTGAACATGTACCACTATTCCAGGAATCTGGCCCTCCTCTATGAGACACCGTCGGAGCTGTCTTTGGAAGAGTCTCCGCCCAAATTTCATCTGAAGGCCTTGATCAAGCGTGTCATCAAAGAAGGCAGAACACTGCTGACCGAGGAAGAATCGAAAAGCTTTCTGAGCATTTACGGTATACCCGTTACCATACCCAGTTTATGTCGTCATGTCGAAGAGGCGATCGGCGCCGCAAGTGAAATCCAGTACCCTGTCGTTTTGAAAATTGTCTCGCCGGATATTGTTCATAAAAGCGATGTCGGCGGTGTGATCACCGGCATCAAGACCCGGGAAGAATTGGAGCGTGAATACCAGCTACTGATGGAGAATGTGCAAAAGAAGGCTCCCCAGGCGAAGATCGCCGGCGTGACGGTGCAGAAAATGCTTGAGGACATCGATTACGAAGTCATTCTCGGCACCAAGAAAGACAAAGATTTCGGATCTGTCATCATGTTCGGCATGGGGGGGACGCAGGCAGAGATTTTCCGGGACATATCGATAGGCATTCCTCCTTTGAATCAGAAGCTTTCGCAGAGATTGATCGAAGAAACGCGCGTTTTTAAAATGCTTCAGGGGTTCAGGGGGAGAACGCCCGCAAACATGGAGCAGCTTGAGAAGATATTGGTCAACTTTTCCAATCTGGTCGTCGATTTTCCCGAAATTCTGGAAATGGATATCAATCCTCTGGCTATCGCGAACGGCAAAGCTTTTGCGGTGGACGCAAGAATCATTCTCGACCGGAGCTGTATTGACTACACGTCACAGTACCCTCATTTAATTTTAACGCCCTATCCGAAGAAATATATCATGAACTGGAAAATGAAGGATGGTACGGAAGTGGCGCTGCGGCCGATTAAGCCGGAGGATGAACATGCCGTCTCGGCGATGCTTTCTTCCCTTTCCCCGGAAACGATAAGGTCAAGGTTCTTCTCACCGGTCCGTCACATCCCTCGCGAAATGCTGGTTCGGTTCTGTAATATCGATTACGAGAGAGAGATGGCACTGGTTGCGGAGTTGAGGGACGGCGAGGGCAAGCGGATCATCGGAATCAGCCGGCTGATAATCGATCCCGATCTCAAGGGCGGCGAACATGCGGTGCTTGTGCACGATGCATTCCAGGGAAAGGGCTTGGGCTACAAGCTTGTCGACATGATTATCGGATTTGCACAGGACAAGGGACTGAATGAAATATACGGCGTTGTCCTTAAAGAGAACGAAAGAATGCTTCGTGTCGCGAAGGAAATGGGATTCGTCCACAAAAGTATTCCTGATGGTTTAATGGAAGTAAGATTGAAGCTTAAGTGAAAAACACATCTGGGCGAGGAGATTTTCTCCTGATAAGCGCAATTCATTTTTTTCATTCTGCGCGAAGCGAAGAATCTAATCGTTTAAGGCATTTGGAGGGGCGAGATCCTTCGGCAGGTGCCTCAGGCGAGATCCTTCGGCTGGCGCCTCAGGATGACAACCTGTGAAAGTAACGGGGTTCATCGGTTCGTTGTCAGGATGACAGCCTATGCGAGCAACGGGGTTCATCGGTTCGTTGTCAGGATGACAGCCTATGCGAGCAACGGGGTTCATTTGCAGGGCTATGCGTTTTGAATGCGTTCTGAATTCCTGCTTTCGCAGGAATGACAATTATTGTTGTAGGAATGACATTAATTTCTCTGTCACCCCGGATGCTGCTACACTGTCATGATAAACGAAATTTTTGTCATTCTGAAAATATTGTCATTCTGAGCGAAGCGAAGAATCTAATCGTTTAAGGCATTTGGAGGGGCGAGATCCTTCGGCAGGTGCCTCAGGCGAGATCCTTCGGCTGGCGCCTCAGGATGACAACCTGTGAAAGTAACGGGGTTCATTTGTAATGTGCCACTCTTTCAAGAAGGGCTAGATTCCCGCCTCCGCGGGAATGACAAATCCTTTCTAAGGAATGGATTCCTGCCACAGTTTATATCGGTCCCGGCCTTTGCCGGGCCGATCGCACTGATCGCGTCAGCGGGACAATGGCGATGCATCGGCCGGCGCCCACACGGAAACCGAACGCCCCTTGCACCTGAATTCTCCCCATCCTTCTTCATTGGTGATCACCGTTTCGTCGATGTGTTCCGTAACATCCCTATAGGTGACTCCGGGCGATCCGGTGTTCATGGATTTGGCGCCGTCGGTATCGTTGCTGATCAGGACCGCTATTCCGCCGGGATGCTCCGCATTTCCGGTGCGCGTCCAGCCGATGCAGTTCTGGTGATCGAAGTAGTCGTTCTGCTCTCCGAAAGCATACCTGCGGCGCACGTCAAGGAAATGATCGATCAGCCACTTATGACTTGGCATTCGGATTTCGTACTCGTTGCCGTCTTTGCCGACCCCCCTGTATTCCGCGCCATAGTAATCGGGGAAAAAGATGCAGGGGTAGCCGCCCCGGCGCAGGAGAATCATGGCATACGCCGGCGGTTTGAACCAGGGCTCGACAACGGATTCGAGTGACTGCAGCGGCTGCGTATCGTGGTTGCTGACGAGCGTTACCGCCATATCGGGGTGGTCCTTGACCAGGCTTCGGTCAAAAATGCTTCTCAGGTCGTATGCGGCCTCCTCGCGGCCGGCGGCGGCAAAGCTGTAGTGCAGGCTGGTGTCGAAGAGCATCAGGTTTCCCTCTGTTTTCTCGATGAAGTGTTTCAGGGCTTCGTCTGTCGCCGACCAGTATTCTCCCACCGCAAAGAGGTCACGGCCGGTATGGCTGCGCACGTGATTGAGCCATTCGACGAAGAAATCGGCTCCGACATGCTTGACGGCATCGAACCGGAAACCGTCGACACCGGTCAGGTCGGTATACCATTCGCCCCAGTACAGCAGCTCCTTGCGGACGTCAGGATTGGCGATATCAATGTTGCAGCCCATCAGGTAGTCGAAGTTGCCCTTTTCCAGGTCGACTTCGCGATGAAAGGTTTTTCCCTCGAATAAATAGACAGCACGGTGATCGGTCTCCTCCGCGGTGGTGTCGACGGCGTTGAAATGCCACCAGTGCCAATGCAGGGATGAGTACCTGTCGCCCCGTCCCGGAAAGGTAAAATGGGTCCAGGCCTTGATGGGCCGTAACTCACCGATCGCTTCGTTGCGATTGTCAGGGTTATAGGGCGTGGCATTGAACTCCTCCTGATTGTCGCCGCCAAGCTTGTGATTGAAGACGACATCGGCGTAGACCTGTATTCCTGCCGCATGGGCGGCCTGGATCGCCTGGAGATACGCGTCGCTGGTGCCGTATTTCGTCCGCGTGGAACCTTTCTGGTCGAATTCACCCAGGTCGAAGAGATCATAGACCCCGTAACCGGCTTCTTCAGCCCCGGCTGCGCTTTTGCATGCCGGCGGCAACCAGACGGAGGTAATGCCGGCTTGCGACAGGGCGCTTGCCTGATCGGCAAGCTGCTGCCAAAGCGAGCCATCCGCCGGCGTATACCAGTGGAAAAACTGCATCATCGCCCCGTTATATTCTTTCATTCCGTTTCCCTCCTGCCGGGCCAATCAATGTTTG
>CAYPKE010000109.1:0-1681 GCA_964411235.1 uncultured Syntrophales bacterium | reverse complement strand
TCCAGGACCGTCCTGGCGCCCGTGATTCCCTCGCGGTTCATACGGAAAGCGGCGCGGGCATAGGCAAGGAGAACGCTGGCGGTAAAGGCGGGGTTGCTTTCCAGCCGGAGGCTGAATTCGATCGTGTGGCCGCTGCCGTCGGACGTTGTTCCCGTTCGCATGACAAAGCCGCCGTGAGTCATATGGGCGTGATTCTTTGCCAGTTCCTCCGCCGCAATGAAAATAACGCGCGTTTCATAATCGGCGAAATAGTGGGGCATGGACTCGATATCCCGGCGAATCCGATCCTGGTCGGCCCCCGCTTCCGTGACCACGTAACAGTCGCGGCGGTGTTTGTCCTTCGTGGCAAACTCCGGTTCTTCGCCAGTCCGGACCTGTTCGACGGCTTTCTGGATGGGGATGGTGTACTGTCGGGCATCGATGACTCCCGGAACCCGCCGGATGGCGTCGGAGTGCCCCTGGCTGACGCCCGGACCCCAAAACGTGTAACCTTTGCCCGCCGGAAGAACAGATTCTTCGATCACCCTCAGTACGGAAAACAGTCCCGGGTCCCATCCGGTGGCTATGACGGCCGTTTTACCCGCAGCGACGGCCGACCGATTGACTGCCTCGAAATAATCCGGAATCTTGGCGTGGGTGTCGTAACTGTCCACGGTGTTGAAAAGGGCCGCCATCATGGGGCCTTGATCGGGAAGGTCAGTTGCCGATCCGCCGCAAAGGACGGCGACATCGATCTGGTCAAGGTATTTTGAGGCGGACTCAATCCGGTCGACGAGAATGCCGGCTTTTTGCGGGCTGATGGTTTGCGGCTCTCTGCGGGTTAATATAAGGTGGAGATCCATATCGTCATTCTGATTCACTCCAAACTCCGCGGCTTTGCCGATATTGCCGTAGCCGACGATGGCAATCCTTATTTTATCCATGTTTGATCGCTTTCCTCCGAATCCTGTAAATTTGTGAAACGGCGCATCCGGACACGTTTTTCCTGGCGCAAGGAGGGAAAATCCCCTTCACCTTCAAGAATATCATTGTCATTTATTGTGTGTTGTCATGGGTGACGCTTTTTTCGACAAGGTTGCTGACCCTGCAGACAAAACATTGATTTTTAATGCTGAAGTATAGACAAAGCGCTTTCCCATGTCAATGAAACACCGAACAGAATAGGTATGGTGCGAAGGAAGGCGGTCAAAGGAGGCGTGCCATGATTCGTTTCGGCGCGTTTCGCCACCGCACCATTTCGGCGACCGGTCCTTGAAAATGTCAATTCAGCCGGAATTCAGACAGACATATCGTTTGCGCTTCCATGTCTCTCCGCGTCATGATGTCACAGAATCGTTCCGGGAGAAGCCCGGATCGGCGTGGCAGAAAGTATCTTGAAGCGGCGGGGCATGGTGAGCGAAGGATTCGGGTTTCCCAAAAGCCAAACATGCTTGACGGAAAGAGGCCTTCTTCCTATACTCTGTCCCGGTCCTGATTGTCCGAGGGAGACGCCTGGGAGGGAAATTGTCCACCTCTGAAAGGATAACGAGTGTTTTTTCTCGCGGGTTCCGGGAGTGACAACCGGGCGATGGCGAAGCGGCCGGGGAAATCTTCCTGGGCTAGGGACGTATACACTGGAGTTGTCATCCCGGGTGCCGCGACACGGTCGTGATAAACGTAATTTTTGTCATTCTGAAAATAT
>CAYPKE010000108.1:0-8478 GCA_964411235.1 uncultured Syntrophales bacterium | reverse complement strand
ACCCCGGTAGCGGAGATAACTTTCCACCTCGAAATCGGCGCCGAAGCGAAAACTGTAATGGCCGTCTTTCAATCTGCGGGAAAATTTCTGCTCCATGGACTGATCACTCATAAAGGTGATGTGCCCGATCATCCTCGCAATGGCCAGGCCCTTTTCCGGCTGTCCGTAATCGTAATAATTCCCGTCCCGCCAGGTCGGATCGGCCATGATGGACTGACGCACCACCTCGTTGAAGGCGATCTGCTGGGGCGAATTCTTCAGCGCCGTGGCGATGGGGATGACCGAACGGACCCGGTCGGGATAGCTTGCCGCCCATTGCAGGGCCTGCATCCCCCCCATGGAGCCGCCGACGGCACACAGAAGGCGGTCAATGCCGAGATAATCGATTAAGCGACGCTGCGCCTCGACCATATCGCCGATCGTAATCATGGGAAAATCAAGGCCATATTTCCGGCCGGTTTCCGGGTTGATGGAAGAAGGGCCCGTACTGCCCTTACAGCCGCCGATTACATTGGAACAGATAACAAAATACCGCTCCGTGTCGAACGCCTTGCCGGGACCGATCATGGCATCCCACCAGCCCGGGTCGCGACTGCCCTTATGGTGGCCCGCCGCATGGGCGTCCGCAGACAGGGCGTGCAGGACCAGGACAGCGTTGGAACGATCCCGGTTCAAACGGCCATAGGTCTCATACGCCAGCGTTACCGGCCCAAGGACCTGCCCCGATTCCAGAGGCATCCTTTCCGGCGGTTCCGCAATGGTAACATACTGGGTTTCCACCACCCCGACAGGTTGACCCTTGGGCGTTATTTCCTCCCATGCCGCCGTCTTTCCGTGCATGGCTTGTAATGGTATTCTCTCGTTCATCATGATTGAAAAAGCCAAGTGGACAGGTAGCGTTCCCCTGTGTCACAGATCACCGTAAGAATTACCTTTCCCTTCGCTTCCGGCCTTTTGGCCACCTGCAGGGCCGCCCAAAGGTTGGCCCCCGAGGAAATGCCCGCCAGGATGCCTTCCTGCTTAGCCAGGGCCTTCGCCGTTTCCCCCGCGTCTTCGTGGCGGACCGTCATGATCTCGTCCATCACGGCCCGGTTCAGAATGGCCGGGACAAAGCCGGCACCGATTCCCTGTATCTTGTGAGGTCCGGGCTTGCCGCCGGAAAGGACCGGCGAATCGACGGGCTCCACGGCAATGATCTTGAGTGCGGGATTTCTTTTTTTGAGAACCTCTCCCACGCCGGTGATCGTTCCTCCCGTCCCGATGCCCGCGACAAAGTAATCGACATTCCCATCCGTATCCTCCCAGATTTCCTCGGCTGTCGTCCGGCGATGAATCTCCGGATTGGCACCGTTGTTGAACTGCTGGGGAACGAAGCTGTTCGGGGTCGCCGCGGCCAGTTCCTCGGCTTTTTCCACGGCGCCCCGCATCCCCCTGGGTCCTTCCGTCAGGACGACCTCCGCACCGAGAATGGCCAGCAACTGGCGCCGCTCGACGCTCATCGTTTCGGGCATAGTCAGGACCAGTTTGTATCCCTTGGCGGCACAGACGAAGGCCAGCGCAATGCCGGTATTGCCGCTCGTCGGTTCGATGACGACCGTGTCCGGCCCGATCAACCCTTCCTTTTCCGCCGCCTCGATCATGGCGACACCGATGCGATCCTTTAGGCTTGAAAGGGGATTGAAAGATTCCAGCTTAACGAGCACCGTCGCCCCATACTGGCCGTTCAGACGGTTGATCCGAACAATCGGTGTTTTTCCTACCGTTTTGGTAATGTCATCGTAAATATTGCCCATGTTCTACCTCCCGGCCTTCTCCAGGGCCTGTCTGATATCTTCCAGGATGTCTTCAATGTGTTCCAGCCCGATGGACAGACGGATAAAATCGTCCGTCACGCCCGTTGCCCGCTGCTCTTCCGCAGACAGTTGCTGATGGGTTGTCGTGGCCGGGTGGATCGCCAGGGTCTTGGCGTCCCCCACGTTGGCCAGATGGGATACCAGTTTCAATGCCTCAATAAACTTCTTGCCTGCTTCCAAGCCGCCTTTGATGCCGAACCCGATAATCGCGCCGGCTCCTTGTTTCAGATACTTACCCACACGGGCCTTTTCCGGGCTTGAAGTCAAGCCGGGGTAGTTGACCCAGCCGACCAGAGAATGCTGCTCCAGGAATTCCGCCACGGCCAGGGCGTTTTCCCCATGGCGTGGAATTCTCAGATGAAGCGTTTCTAAACCCTGTAGGAGCAGAAAGGCGTTGAAGGGCGAAAGCGCCGGTCCCAGATCCCGCAGGAGCGTCACCCTCGCCTTGACGATATAGGCCAGGTTCCCCAGCGGGGCCAGATACTCCACAAAGTCCACATCGTGATAACTCGGATCGGGACCGAAGATGAGCGGGAATTTGCCGTTTGTCCAGTCGAATCTGCCCGAATCAACGATTAAACCGCCCAGGGACGTCCCATGGCCGCCGATGAACTTCGTCGCCGAATAGACAATGATGTCGACGCCATGGTCAAAGGGGCGCAGGGTATAGGGTGTCACCGTGTTGTCCAGGACAAAAGGAATCCCGTGGCGGTGGGCAATGGCGGAAATCCCTTCCAGATCAGACACATCCAGTTTCGGATTGCCGACCGATTCGGTGTAAACAGCTTTCGTCCTGTCGTTGATCACCTGTTCGATGGCCGACAGATCGTTCGAAGGCACCAAGTGAACTTTGATCCCGAACCGGGCAAAGGTATGGCGAAAGAGATTGTAGGTCCCGCCGTAGAGGTTGTCCGTGGAAACGATTTCATCCCCCGCCTGCGCGATATTCAAGAGCGCCAGCGTGATTGCCGACTGGCCGCTTGCCACCGCCAGGGCGCCGATACCCCCGTCCATCAGGGCAATCCGTTTTTCCAGGACATCCGTCGTCGGGTTCATCAAGCGCGTGTAGATATTGCCGAATTCCTTAAGGGCAAACAGGTTCGCCGCATGGTCCGTATCGCGGAATTGATAAGAAGTGGTCTGGTAAATCGGCACCGCGCGCGCCCCCGTCGCGGCCTCCGGCTCCTGGCCGCCATGAAGGGCCAGGGTCTCCGTTCTTAATGATTTCGGTATGTTGCTCATGCTTCTATCCTTCCTGATCATCGCATGGTGTTCATGCCCTCCAGTAACACCAAAATCTGGGGGGCGTTTTTCGGTATTGATCTAACCACTTTACATCAACATGCGATCGATACTGGCCCGGGCCCGGATGGCCACATCCCGGGGAACCTCCACGGGGTGACTCATATCTTCCAGAGACCAGAGCACCTTTTCCAGATTGATCTTTTTCATATTCGGGCAAACGGCCCGTTCCGAAACAGGATAAAATACCTTTCCCGGGTTTTCCTTGCGCATTCGATGGATGATGCCGATCTCCGTCGCTACGATAACTTCCCGGACATCGCTTTGCTTTACAAACCGGCACATCCCTTCCGTTGACAGGACCTGGTCAGAAAGGTGACGAACCGCCCGGGGACATTCGGGATGGGAAACCACGACCGCTTTCGGATGAAGCCGTTTCTGCTCGACAATATCATCCGGAAGAATCCGGGCATGAGTCGGACAGAAGCCCTGCCAGAGGATCATGTTCCTTCCTGTTTTTTCCATGACAAAATCACCCAGGTGTTTGTCGGGGACAAAGATGATTTCATCACGATCGGCCAGGGCTTCACGGACCATCCGCACCGCATTGGCCGAGGTGCAGCACAGATCGCATTCCGCCTTGACCTCCGCCGTCGTATTGACGTAACAGAGTACCGCCGCTCCCGGATGTTCGGCCTTCAAGGTCCGCAATTCGTCGGCGGTAATCATATCCGCCATGGGACAGCCGGCCTTGGGATCGGGAATGAGAACGGTCTTTTCGGGTGACAGGATCTTCGCCGTCTCCGCCATGAAATAGACGCCACAGAAAACAATGACATCGGCGTCGGTCTTAGCCGCCTCCATGCTCAACCCCAGGGAGTCCCCGACGAAGTCACCGATATCCTGCACTTCCGGCAGCTGATAATTATGGACAAGGATGACGGCGTTACGCTCCCGTTTAAGCTTCTCGATCTTCTCAATAATCTCCATGAATAACCTCCTCAATGATCCCTCCCCCCAGGACCTCATCATAGTCATAAAACACCACGGACTGCCCGGGAGTAATCGCCGCCTGGTTTTCCGCGAAAACGACCCGGGCCCGGCCTGCTTCGATATGGACGCGGCAGGAACTCTCCTTCTTGCGGTAACGGATCTTCGCCTGGACCACATCCGGCCAATCATGTCGAAAGAGGTTCAGATCGCCGGCAATCAGTTCCCGCCCCAGGAGTTCCTTTTTCTCTCCCACGACAATTTCATTCTTATCCGCATCAATCTTGATTACATACAGGGGCACCGGATGACTGATGCCAAGGCCTCCCCGCTGGCCCACGGTATAGTAAGCGATTCCCTTATGGCTCCCCAGACCGCGGCCTTCCTGATCGACAATGCGTCCGTTTTTTTGCTCACCCAGCCGCTCCCGCAGAAACTCCTGATAGCTTCTCTGGGTCACGAAACACACATCCTGACTTTCCGCCTTGGCTAAAACGGGTAGACCGGCCCGGCCGGCTATCGCCCTCACTTGTTCCTTGACGAGGGGGCCGAGGGGTAAAAGAATCTGCGGCAGAACTTCCGGATCCATATGATAAAGAAAATAGGTCTGATCTTTGCGTCTGTCCCGGGGGCGTGTCAAACGATATCGTCCTTGGTACATCTCAACGTTGGCGTAATGGCCTGTCGCCAAAGCATCAAAACCGCAAGCCGCGGCACGGGCCAGGAGTGATCCGAATTTCAGGTAGCGGTTGCAGACAACACAGGGGTTGGGAGTTCTTCCTTTTGCATACTCCCGGACAAAGGGCCCGATCACCCATTTTTCGAGTTCATCGGCATAGTCGATGACATAGTGCCGTATGCCCAGTGTGTCACAGACCTGTTTCGCATCCCGAACAGCCTCCGGACCGCAGCAGCGGGGGCCCGTGCCATCTGCCCCCATGACGCCCATGCGCATGGTCACACCGGCAATCTCGTAACCCGCCTCCTGCAAAAGAAGAGCCGCGACGGAAGAATCAACCCCCCCGCTCATGGCCACCAGAACTTTTTCCTTCATCGTCTTCCTTCTGTCAGGTTCCCCCAATCAGATACCCGCCGCCCCTTCGTTGCCGACCCTTGCTTCATTCATCCGCACCATATCCTGAAGGCTGATGGCATCGAGGACTTCCGAAATCTTCCTGCCAAGCAACGACCAGACATCGCGGCTGACACAGGTTGAAACCCTCGCGCAACTCATCGGATTCCGGACACAATCGACCAGAAACGGCTCTCCTTCCAAAGCATCCAGGATTTCCTTCATGTTGATCCGGGCAGGATCCCGGGCCAAGGCGTATCCGCCGTGAGCTCCCCGCGTCGAATGAACCAGTCCCGCCGTCCGCAGGGGAATCATGATCAGGCTGAGATACTTCTCGGATATATCCTCGCAACGGGCAATATCTTTCAAATACACAGGGCCTTGCCCATACTGGACGGCCAGAGCCAGCATCATACGCACACCATATCGCGCTCTTGTCGATAATTTCATGTAGGGACACCTTGATTAACTATCATTCCTATCTGTATGGTAGGAATTAATTGTCCCGTTCATAAATGTCAAGCAATTTTTTTATCCCTCCGGGCATCTTGACAATTTTCTGATGGTGCATATGTTACAGCCCGAAATGGAAATAAATACATTCTTGCGATACGGAATCACAAAAAAACATATTAATATTATATTTTTCAGGAGGTAGGCTCTATGATGGTAAAACCGTTACAAGACAGGATTTTGGTTTTACGGCAGGAAGGAGAACAGAAAACCGCAGGCGGAATCATTATTCCGGATACGGCAAAAGAGAAGCCACTGGAGGGAAAAGTCGTTGCCGTCGGTCCGGGGAAAATCGACAAGGACGGCAAAAGGATCTCTGTGGAACTCAAGCCGGGTGACCGGATACTTTTCAGCAGGTATGAGGGCACCGAAATCAAAATTGACGGGGTCGAGCACCTGATGATGCGCGAAGACGACATTTTAGCGGTAATTGAGACATAAAGGAGGAAAACGATGGCTGCAAAAGAAATCAAATATGAGATGATCGCCCGGGAAAAGATCATGAAGGGCGTCGACACACTTGCCAACGCGGTCAAGGTCACTCTGGGGCCGAGAGGGAGAAACGTCGTTCTGGACAAATCCTGGGGCGGCCCCGTGATTACCAAAGACGGTGTCACCGTGGCCAAGGAAATCGAATTGGAAGACCGGTTCGAAAACATGGGCGCCCAGATGGTCAAAGAAGTGGCTTCCAAAACCTCCGATACCGCAGGCGATGGGACCACCACCGCTACGATTCTTGCACAGGCTATTTACCGCGAAGGCTCGAAACTGGTCGCCGCCGGGATGAACCCCATGTCCCTGAAGCGGGGCATCGATAAGGCCGTCGGCGTGGTTTCCGAAGAACTGAAGAATATCTCCAAGCCCGTCAAGGACAAGCAGGAAATTGCCCAGGTCGGTACGGTCTCAGCTAATAACGACAGCACCATCGGTGACATCATCTCTGAAGCCATGGCCAAGGTCGGCAAGGAAGGCGTCATCACCGTCGAAGAAGCGAAAGGTATGGAAACCACCCTGGAAATCGTGGAAGGCATGCAGTTCGACCGGGGATATGTGTCCCCCTATTTCGTAACGGATCCGGAAAAAATGGAAATCCATCTCGAGGATCCCTACATTCTCCTTAATGAAAAGAAAATCAGCATGATGAAGGATATGGTTCCCCTGCTGGAGCAGATCGCCCGAATGGGCAAGCCCCTGCTGATCATTGCGGAGGACATTGAAGGTGAAGCCCTGGCAACGCTGGTTGTCAACAAGATCCGCGGCACCCTCAAGTGCGCCGCCGTGAAGGCGCCGGGCTTCGGGGACCGGCGCAAAGCCATGCTGGAAGACATCGCCGTACTGACCGGCGGCAAGGTCATCTCGGAAGATCTCGGCCTGAAGCTGGAAAATGTCGGGCTCGACGATCTTGGCCGTTGCAAGCTGGTTACGATTGACAAGGACAACACAACCCTTGTGGACGGCGGGGGTTCCCGGTCGGATATTGAGGGACGGGTAAAACAGATCCGCACCCAGATTGAAGAATCCACTTCCGATTATGACCGGGAAAAATTACAGGAAAGGCTGGCCAAGCTGGTCGGCGGTGTCGCGGTCATCAAAGTTGGCGCCGCGACGGAACTGGAAATGAAAGAGAAGAAGGCCCGTGTCGAGGACGCCCTCCATGCCACCAGGGCGGCCGTCGAGGAAGGAATCGTTCCGGGAGGCGGGGTTGCGCTGCTCCGCAGCCTTTCCGCCTTGGGCAAGCTGCAGTTGACCGACGAGGACGAGAAACAGGGACTCAACATCGTCAAACGCTCCCTGGAAGAACCTCTCCGCCAGATCGCGTTCAATGCGGGTTATGAAGGGTCCATTGTTGTCGAAAAAGTCAAGGACGGCAAGGGCAACTTCGGGTTCGACGCCGACAAGGGTGTTTACGGCGACTTGATCAGCGCCGGAATCATAGACCCGACCAAGGTGGCGCGGTTGGCCCTGCAGAACGCGGCGTCCGTTTCGTCCGTCTTGATTACGACGGAGGCCATGGTGGCGGAAAAACCGAAAAAGAAATCGGCTGCACCAGCCATGCCCGGCGGCGGCATGCCCCCCGATATGGGTGATTACGACTATTAAGTATCCTTTTCAATATTTTAAGGCCCCAGGTCCGTCCGCTGTGTCTTTGGCAGACGCCCCGGGGCCACCCTCCTTGGCCGTAACGGCATTCATCCGCCTTATTTCTTAAAAGAAACCTTTATCCTTCTTCATACCAATCATTATCTCGGCGCAAGAAGGGCCCGTACCGACTGCTCTCACCATTCTCCATTTCTTCAACCAGCCTTCATATGCACGTAACATTTTACGATTAGGAAAGGAAAACGCCCTCACCGGCCTTCAGAATATTTTCAGCCGGAAAGCCACGGAAGGGCCTGCCACAGACATTTTCGTTGACACCGGCATTTTTTTAACGTACTAGTTCTTCTGTGTTCAAATTCACAGGTTTCTTTCAAGGCAATTACCCGGGGGTATTGGCAACGACGGACCTCCTATTAAAATGAGCGATCGTTTACAGCAATACATCTCCCGCATAGAAACCTCCAAGAGCCTTCCTGCATTGCCGCATGTCCTGGTCAAGCTGATGGCCGCTTGCCGGAACGAAAACGGCGGCATCCAGGACATTGCCAAAATTATCCGCACCGACCCCTCCCTATCCGCAAGCATTCTGAAAATGGCCAACTCATCCTATTTCCGCTCTGCGGACAAGATCGTCAAAATCGATGATGCGCTTTTGAGAATGGGACGGAATGCGGTAAAGAACCTCGCCATCAGCTCGGCCGTTCACCA
>CAYPKE010000107.1:0-8778 GCA_964411235.1 uncultured Syntrophales bacterium | reverse complement strand
TTTGATGGCTCCGATTCAAGTTACCGTTTTTTGAAAGCAACGCTGGCCCCGGGGGAATCGGCGATTTTTAAATTTTATTACGGTCCTTTTGGTCCGCCCCGCCACCCTCGACATATTTTTCTGGAGCTGTTTACAGACACGACCAGGAAGATTGATGAACTGAATGAGGGGAACAATAAATGCGGTTCCTTCATTAGATTCGTCTATCCATAGAAAGCATGGGTCAAAAATAAGACCTGTCGGCCTGGTGTGCAGCAGGTCGGATTGGAGTAATGGCTGAGGAAAAGAGAGCCCCCTGCGGGTCTGCACCCGCAGATCCGATGTCCTGGCGCACGGGAATTTTCAAGGAGGCGGTGATTTGGCGGTCTTCTGAAGGAAGAAACGCTGCCGGTCGCTTTCGGCGATGATGTTGTTTTCCGTATCGTATCCCTTCACCGACCAGAGGTATTCCCCCCCCGGGCAGAGGTACAGGGCAAGGACGGACGGGGCAATCCGGTAGGACGTGTCCCGGGTCATGGCGGAAAAGCAGGCCTTTTCGTCTCCGCTTCTGATATAGCTGACCAGGTAAGCCGAAGCCGAAGCCATTTTTTCCCACTCGAAAAGAGAATCCGGAGGAATGACCATGCCGTCCAAGGGGCGGAGCAGGACCAGGACCTTGCGCCGTGGCTCCTCGACGCCCTTGACCCAGTAGACCACTTCGGGCACCTCAAAGGAGGTTGCGGGATGGGTGACGATGAATTTCACGATATGGTATCCGGGACTGAAGGTCGGCAGATCCGGAACGGCGGGTGTTGCCAGGGTGACCTTGCCCTCGGACGAAACAAAGCGGTTCACCCGTTCGATGATCAGGCCGTCCACCTGCCAGTAGCCGTTCAGGATACCGGAGCCGGTGTAATAGATGTCGGCATAGGCACGCAAACCTTCAAAGTTCCGCGGGACCATCACCTCGTTTTGTTTCTGCCTGTTTTCGAAGTAAAGCTCGATCCGCTTCAGGGAAAAAGCCTCGGCGCTGCCGACGAGGGCCGGTATCATCAGCAGGGCCGGGACCAGCACCAGCACCGGCAGCAGTCTGAGAGCGTTCTTCATCGTCCAATCCTCCGTGTTGCAGCAGGAAGCGATCCCTGCCGGTTAGGGTTTCACCTCTTCCCTGAAATAGAAGCTCTGAACCTTGCTTTCGGCGATAACGTTGTTTTCCGTGTCATATCCCGTTACCGACCAGAGATGAGGCGTGCCGGAACTGAAATAATCGGCCAGAACGGCCGGGGGAACCCGGTATGACGTGTCCCGGGTCATGGCCGAGAAGCGGACCTTTTTGTCCTCGGCCCCGGCAAAGTTGATGAGATAAACCGCCGCCCTGTCCATCTTCATCCACTCAAACAGGAAATCGGGCGGGACGTCTTGGCCGTCCGCCGGCCTCAAAAGGGCCAGGGCCTGCTTGAGGGGCTCTTCAGCGCCCTTGACCCAGTAGACCATTTCGGGCACCTCGAAGGAGGTTTCGGGGCTTGTGACAACGAACTTCACGATGTGATAGCCCGGGTCGAAGGTCGGCAGATCGGGAACATTCGGCGTGGCGAGGGTAACCTTGCCACCGGAGGGGACAAAGCGGTTGACCCGCTCGATGATCAGGCCGTCCACCTCCCAGAAGCCGTTCAGGAAGCCGGAGCCGTTATAGTAGATGTCCGCATAGGCCCTGAGGCCTCTGAGGTTTCGGTCGACCATGATTTCATTTCTGCGCTGCACGCTGTCGAAGTAGAGTTCGATACGCCGCAGCGAGAACGCGGCGACACTGGAGGGGGTGATATTGATGTTCAAAACAAAAGTGTCGTAATTTGCAAAATTACGAACGTAAGAAAAATTGTTAAACCCCGCCCTCAATGCCCTTTCAATCACTCCCTGTGGAATGGTTAGGACTTCCGATGTTCTCCTTGATGTTGCTGTTAGTGTAGTTGAAACTCGTCCTATAGGGTTGCAGGCAGTAACGGTGCCCGGCAAACAGAATTCACCGTATGGAGATATAAAGGGACCGACAGGGCCGCCAACATCAGGGAGAAAAAATTGATAGTGAACCGTAACGCTGGTGGACTGTCCATAGGCGGCATTCACGGTGGAAGGGGTGGTCATGACCGCGGAGGCCGCAGAGGCCACTACCAGAAGCGTCATGATGAGCGCAATAAGCTGAATGATTCTTTGGGGGCTTTTCATCGTATCACCTCACATTCCGAACCTTGCCTGGAGTTCAAACACCAGGAAGAGGGTAAAATTGTCGGTTTTTGTGTCGAAGACCTTGTCCTTGATCCGCTGATAGTTTCCCTTGAGGGCGATCGTCGGATTGAGATAGGCAGGAAAAAAACGTTTCAGGCTGCAGGCCAGGCGCGTGTTGACGCTGGTCGTCTCGATATCCACGCTGTCGTCGGTGGCGTCCGACCATGAGTAGCTGCCTCCCAGGTCCCAGTACAGCAGGTCCCGGATGGGTTGGGACCGCAGGTCGATCGTCGTCGTATAGGTATCGGTCCGCACGCCCGTGTCCTCGTTTTTCTGCTGCGTCAGGTTCGGCACGATGCTGAGCGACCAGGTGTCAATCGGGGTGAAAGTCAGGGTCAGGGTATAGCTGGTTGCGTACATGTCCAGGTCGGCTGCCGTCCGGTCGTTCGTGTAGGTATAGGATGCGTTCAGGCCGGCATTCCACTTGTCCTGCAGGTAGCTGATCCGCCCGGCGATGCTGTCCGTGACGATCTTCATGGGATCGAAGCCCACCGGCTCGTCGGTCGTCTTGACAAGATGGTGCTGATAGGAAAGCCCCATCGGGAGTTGGGCAAAGCGCGTATAATTGTAGTCCAGGCCCAGGGGGATGTTGATGGTTCTCGGCATGGTTGACAGGTCGTCCACGTTATCCCGGAAGGCCGAGGCAAGGAGACTCAGGCTGTGGTGGGTGAACATGGCATTGCCCATGAAGTAGAGCCCCTCCCTGTCCTTGGTTCCCCCCTGCAGGGCGATGCTCTCGAAATCACGACCGACGTATTCGTATTTCAGGTCGTAGCTGTACTGGTTGAGGGCCCCGCTCAGGTTGGCCCGCCAGGCGGTGTCGCTGACTTTGCCGAATTCGTCGGCGTCATCAAAATCATAACGGCTGTGGGCGGCCTCGAAATCGGCGATCAGGAGACTCGGCACAATCTGGGACGTCACGCGCAGGCTGGCGACCTCGCCTTTGCGTAGGCCTGTTTCAATGCCGGAAATGCCGTAGGTGAGATAGGAGTCATCCTCTCCGGTGATGAAGGTGGCCTTGATGTCCGTCCTGATTCCCGGCAGGGAAAAGCCGACGGAGCCGCCGGTGATCTGGCTGTCTTTCTCGTACTTGAGTCCCCAGTTCTGTCGTACCCCGTAAATGGAAGGTGCACGGACCGAGAAGAAGGAAACGGCGCCGTTACCGTAACCCAGGTCCAGCTTCAGCCCCCGTCGCAGGAGCCCATGGACCGTCAAGGGTGTTTCGCTGACCTGAACGTCCCCGAATTCCGCCTTCCCCTGGAGAAGCTCCCCCCGGTGTTCCCCGCGGATCAGGAAGCTCCGGAGATCCGGACCCTTTTCCACCGCGCCGGTCCACAGGGGTTTGTCCTGTTCGATATATACGGGGGATCCCTCAAAAGACAGTTCGTTGGCCCCTTCCCGGATTTTTCCCTGTATCTGGCCTTCGATCGTGACGGCATTATAGGGCGTTGTGCCGTCGGAGGAATCCTTGCGGAGGGTGTGGGTATAAATGCCCGTCAGGTCGGCGCTGACGGTGGCTTCCTCGAACGCGTCGCTGTGGCGGGTGGTGAAGGGAATCGAGGCCTGCAGGGGGTTTCCCGCCGCGTCCACGCCGGAAATGTCCAATTGGTGCCGCCCTGGTGCCAGGACGAACACGGGGTGATAGGTGAAGCCGTTGTCGGACGGGCGGATCAGGGGCGTGATGTCGGTTCCGTCGAGCACGACCAACAGGGTTCCGGGTGCAGGCGCTGCGGTTAAGGTTACCGTGATGGCCGGTTTCTTGCCGATGATTTCGTCATCGGGAGCGGGGGAAGCGGCCACGATCCAAGACGGCTCCGGCGCCGGGCTTTCTTCCTGCGCGAGGGCGTTACCCGGGAACACGATAAGCAAAAGGACGCATACGATCAAACGGAAGGCTTGCATGGCGAAATCCTCTCTTGCTCAGTGGTTTGTTTGTTGATGCTGGAATGAAAAATCGACCATAACCCGCTTCCCCCGGGGACGTCGGCGATCTTTTTGTGCTGCGCCGGCATGGCAATCAACGATGCGGCCGGATGACGATGTCGGCCTTATTCTTACACCAATGTGCCTGTTTTTGAAAACAATATCATGCGGCAACTTCCTTTTTTCCCCGAGGTGAGATCGTTTCATCTCTTCCGTTTTCCCCGCATAAGAAAAAGGGGCGCATGGTTGGAGGTGAAGCACGCGGGATCCCGCCTCAGGATGGGCATGATCGCCGGATGGCGCCGGAATTCCTTGTCGAGGAAGCGCCGGACCAGGCCGCGGTTCCATCCCCGGGGATGATGGAAATTGGCGTAAAGCGACAAATCTCCCGGATAGAAAGGAAACGTATCGAGGGACTCCGCTTCCCGGCTGAACGCGGGCAGGTTGAAGAGCGAAACATTCAGGAAATCGATCCATTCCCCCCGGCGGGCGACAAAATCCATGGTGCGTACTGCCGCTGACGACGTTTCGGCCGGCGTTCCGAACAGCAGATAGACATAGGTGCCGATACCCGCCAGGTGGAGTTGTTTCAAGCTTTCCAAGGCGTCGCCGAGTTCGAACCCCTTGTCCAGGCTGTCCAGCACGCCCTGGTCTCCCGATTCCAGGCCCAGCTTCAAAAGGACACAGCCGGCGTTTTTCAGGGCCCGGCAGAAGTCGGGGTCGCGCAACGCGGGGGTGAAGCGGGCGAATCCGTACCAGGGGATGCCCGGCGGATACCGGGTCAGCGATTCCAGGAGGGCCGGAGTCAGGGCGTTATCGAGGAAATGGATCAGGATGGGGTGTTCTGCGGCGGCAAGACGCTGCAGGTCCGACCGTACCTTTTCCGGGGATGAAGTTTGGAAAGGGGATGCTTCCGTCTTTTCGGGGCAGAAGGTGCATCGCCGCCACCAGCAGCCCCGGGAGGCGCTGTAGGGGAGGATGAAGCCTGGCGCCAGGTATTGCGTCAAAGGGAAGTCTCCGTAATCCGGTGGGTACTCCTGCATCCCTTCCTCCAGGTTCATAACCGCCTTCAGGTAAGGCTCTCCCGGTCCCGGCACCAGGGCATCCGCCAGGCCCGTGAAGGGATTTTGCCAGTCCGGGCGGGTCAGCCACGAGGTGACGAGGCCGCCTCCCAGGATGATTTTAACATGCGGATGGCGGTTTTTCAGGTAGCCGATGATCGCGAAAGCGCACAGGGCCTGGGTCAGGTAGTTCAGGGAGAGGCCGATGATGCGGGGATTTTCCCTTTCGATCAGCGCGGCCAGGCGCCGTGAAAAAAAGGGATAAAAAGGGTTCTGCTCCGGTTGCTCCGCCGCCCGGATGAGGTCGGCGCTGCGCAGCGGGGTGAAACGCGTATCGCTGTAATCGGCGAGGGTGATCCGGATGCCGGTTCCGTCCGTGCCGGCTGAGAGCACGCGGTTGAGTGAGCGGACCGCGTTTCCGTGCCGGTCGGACTTCCCATACGTCTCCCATGCGGAAAGCTGTGCCAGCCGCTCGGTCCTGTTCTTCAGGGCGCGCCGGGTCCAGGTGTCGCCGGTGCCTTCCGGCAAAAAGGGGTCTTCGATCAGCCGGCGGAGCCCTTCCAGGTTCAGATCCACAACACGGCAGGCTTGCCCGCACCTCCTCAGAAATCCCGCCAGGGAGGCGATGCCGGCCGGGGCCTCGCAGGGCCGGACGACGGGAGGGTGCACCAGGAGCATCGGTAAACAGGGTTCCCCGGACGGGGATCAGGTCTCTTCCCGGTACGGGGCGATGATGCCCTTTTCCATCATCAGGGCCACCTGGTCCCGGGAGCGGCGGATCTTGCTTTCCGCCATGGCGAACAGTTCCTGTTCGGAGAAGTGCAGCCGCGCCACACCCTGCCGGATGGCCATCTTGGCCACGGCCACCGCTTCACGCGGGAAGATCTCCCATTCATCCATCGTCGGCAGCAGGTAGTCCTCGTGAATCCCCTTGTCTTCGGCGCAGCGCGCCAGCTCGACGGCGGCGGCGATGCACATTTCGTCGGTGATGACCCGGGCCATCACGTCCAGGGTGCCCCGGAAGATGGCGGGAAAGCCGACGGAGTTGTTGACCTGGTTCGGGAAATCGCTCCGTCCGGTCGCCACGATCCGGGCCCCCGCTTCCTTGGCCTCCCAGGGCCAGATTTCGGGAACGGGGTTCGAGCAGACAAAGACGATGGCGTTGTCCGCCATTTGGCTGATCCAGCTCTTTTCGATCACCCCGGGTCCCGGTTTGGACAGGGCGATCACCACGTCCTGGCCCCGCATGGCCTCTTCCATGCCGCCGCCGCGGTTTTGGGCGTTGGTCGTTTCGCAGAACTCCCGCTTTTCCTTGTGGCTCGGACCGATATCGTCGCGTTTGCGGCTCAGGATGCCCTTGCTGTCCACGACGATCATCTTCAGCGGGTCCGCCCCGGCCTTGATCAGCATCTTCGCGATGCAGACGTTGGCGGCACCGATGCCGATCAGGGTGATGCGGGCATCTTCTATCTTCTTGCCGACGATCTTCAGGGCGTTGATGAGCCCCGCCACGGTAACCGCCGCGGTGCCCTGCTGATCGTCATGCCAGACGGGAATGGCCGCCTCCGCACGCAGCCGGTCCAGGATGTAAAAGCACTTCGGATTTTCGATGTCTTCGAGGTTGATGCCGCCGAAAGAGGGGGAGATGAGCTTCACCGTCCGGATGAATTCGTCGGGGTCCTTGGTGTCCAGGCAGATCGGAAAGGCATCGACGCCGCCCAGGTACTTGAAGATCAGGGCCTTCCCCTCCATGACGGGCAGTCCCGCCAGGGGGCCGATATCTCCCAGGCCCAGCACCCGGGTGCCGTCGGTGACGATCCCCACGGTATTGCCCTTGTTCGTGTAATCGAAGACCTTTTCGGGATTGGCATGAATCTCCCGGCAGGGTTCGGCCACCCCCGGGGTGTACCAGATCGCGAAATCCTGCAGGTCGCGGATGACGCATTTCGGGACAATCTCGATTTTCCCTTTATAATAAGGATGCATTTTCAGGGCGTCCTCGGCAGGCTTGTTCGCCCTGGCGAGCCGCTCTTCATTCGTGGTTGCCTTGTCCGTCATGGTGTCTCCTTGCCTTTCCCGGCGATCGTAATTTTTTTGCTTGCTTATCACAGTCCTTTGGAGAAATAAAGCGTTGCCCGGCTGGCCGGCGAAGCCGTCCGGGGAGCTCGGGCAGGACGGTTTCCCGCCTTCACGCCGTTTCTGCACCGGGACGGCCGCGGGGGATGAGGTTACGGCCGTTTCCCCTGCGCGGCCGCCGAATGAAAAAAGGGTTGAAAGATTGATGAAAATGCAGTTGAAGAAATGATGACGACGGCGTTTTCATGTGACGGGTTCAGCCATTAAAGTTGATTTAAGGAGCACCGCGCACCATGGCGATACGATACTACAGCACGAACCGCAACTTGGAGCGAGTTCCGGGGATCACCCCCTTCAAGACAACCGTTTCCTTCCGGGAAGCCCTGCTGCAGGGACAGGCCCCCGATGAAGGGCTTTATATGCCCGAACCCATTCCCTTGCTTGATCCGTACCGGGTGGCGGCCCTGAAAGGGGCCCCCTATGCGGAGGCGGCGAAGCTCGTGACCCGAACCTACCTGGAGGGGGAAATCGAGGGGGCGGTTTTGGACCGCCTGGTCGAGGACGCCTACAACTTCCCCTTGCCCCTGGAGCGGGTGACGGGCCGCCGGTACATCATGCGCCTGGATCAGGGACCCACGGCGTCATTCAAGGACTTCGCCGCCCGGCTGATGGCCCGGCTGATGAGCGCCCTGCGCGACCCGGGACAGACGCTTCACGTCCTGGTGGCGACCTCCGGTGATACGGGCAGCGCTGTCGGCGATGCCTTTCACGGTGTGGCGGGCATCGATGTGACGATTCTCTATCCGCGGGACGAAGTGAGCGGACGCCAGAAGAAGCAGCTCGATTCGATCGGGGGCAATGTTCAGGCCATTTCGGTGGACGGAAAGTTCGATGACTGTCAGGACCTGGTGAAGGAGGCCTTTGCCGATCCGGCCCTGGCGGATCTCAACCTGACTTCGGCCAACTCCATCAACTTCGGCCGGATCATGCCCCAGATGGTCTACTATGTCTATGCCTACGCCCAGTTGGCCGAGCCGGGGGATGGGATCGTCTTTTCCGTGCCTTCGGGAAACTTTGGCGACGCCCTCGGCTGTGAATATGCGCGGCGCATGGGGCTTCCCGTCGTGAGGCTCGTGATGCCCGTGAACGAAAACGAGGAATTCCCCAGGTACTTGGCAACCGGCGTGTACCGGAAAATATCCCCGTCCATCGCCTGCCTGTCCAACGCCATGAACGTGGGCCATCCGAGCAACCTGGCCCGGTTCTTCGATCTTTACGGCGGCACGGTCGATCGCGCCGGGACCGTTCATGTCTATCCAGACCGGGATGAGATGCAAAGGCGTATCTTCTCGCTTTCCGTATCCGATCGGGAAACGAAGGAGACGATCCGTCGCGCCTGGGAAACCTACGGGGTGCTTCTGGAGCCCCACGGCGCCGTCGGCTGGGGGGGGCTGGA